>NZ_OEZH01000131.1 GCF_900243075.1 Clostridioides difficile | reverse complement strand
ACAAGGTAGCCGTATCGGAAGGTGCGGCTGGATCACCTCCTTTCTAAGGAGAATTACCTACTGTTTAATTTTGAGGGTTCGTTTTTACGAATACTCAATTAGCACTTTGAGCAACGGGATTTATCCGTTGGCGATGTGCGTTAGCACCTTAAAAATTGCATATATATTTAGTGATATGACATCTAATTTGTAATATATAAAGCTGATAACTTTTTAAAATTATCGAAGTTGATAGCTTCTAATCTATCAAAACTTTTTAACTGGTCAAGTTATTAAGGGTGCAGGGCGGATGCCTTGGCACTAGGAGCCGATGAAGGACGTGATAAGCTGCGATAAGCTTCGGGGAGTTG
>NZ_OEZH01000132.1 GCF_900243075.1 Clostridioides difficile | reverse complement strand
GGATTTAACTACTTTTAATTTGAAATTAAAATCGTATTTAGCCATATAAAAACACCCCAATCATTAGATTTTTGGTCCAACAATTGGGGTGCAGTACATCTCTATTTTGAGACAGCTCCTTTTTATAATATCTAATTTAAAACTACTATTTCAAACATTGTCACATATTTAAACTATAAACTTATTAAAATCAATTCATATTAGTTTAAAATGTAATCATTCTTATTCAAATTCCTTTACAGAACTCTTATTTATTTTGACACTTTAAAACATCTTCCCTATTTTTTCTTAAATTTTATAATAATAGTCCTATTAACGCAAATACTATAAAAAGAGTTTAACTTTATCAATTAAATAAATTTAAATCAAAAATATATAGAAATGGAAGGAGAATAGTTTATGATAAAACTAATTGGTATATTAATAGTTGTAATTGGATTTATACTTAAAATCGACACATTGTTTACTGTATTATTAGCAGGAGTAGCAACTGGAATTGTTGCAGGATTAGATTTTAATCAAATCTTTACAGTTTTAGGAGACTCTTTTGTTTCAAATAGAGGCGTATCATTATTTATATTGACATTGCCAGTAATCGGTGTATTAGAAAGATATGGTCTAAAACAAAGAGCTGTTTCTTTAATAGAAAAATTAAAAAGACTCACAACAGGAAAAGTACTTACTATATACATGATAGCTAGACAAATAGCTGGTGCTCTATCAATCAGAATGAGTGGACATCCTCAATTTGTAAGACCACTTGTTAATCCTATGGCACAAGCTGCTGGTTTAAGTAATAGTGATGAACTAAAAGAATCGGATGAAGAAGCCATAAAAGCATTATCTGCTGCATCAGAAAACTATGGAAACTTTTATGGTCAAAACCTATTTGCAGGTAGTAGTGGAGTATTACTTATAGCCTCTACTCTTACTCAATTTGGATATAATGTAACTGGAATTAATATTGTAAAAGCTAGTATTATTATGGCAGTAATAGCACTTTTAGTAGCTACAATCCAGTTTACCTTATATGATAAAAAGTTAAATAAGAGTCATAAAAAATAGATTTATTTAGGAGGAATAGAAATGCAAAATTTTATAAATATATCATTAGAAATTTTTTACGCATTAATGGGGTTTTTAATGATTGTCATAGCATATAAGTCTTTTACTACTATAAGTAACAATAAGAAATATGGTACATCATTATTTTGGATACTTATATCACTGCCATTCATATTTGGTAGATTGATTCCAGCTAATATAATCGGAATAATACTAATATTATCTAGTTTATTGACACTTTCTAAACAAGTTGTATTTGCAAAGTATGAAGAACCAGATGAGAATTTTGGAAAAGAACATGCAGATAAACTTAAAAACAAAATATTTATACCATCATTAATATTAGCATTTGCTGCGGTAATTGTAGCTATGAGCCTTTCTAATTTTGATAATTCTTCACAGTTTGCAATAGGTGTAGGTTCAATAATTGCATTAATATCAGCTCTTATAATAACCAAATCAAAACCTGCTACATCAGTTCAAGATGGTTCAAGATTACTTCAACAAATGGGACCTGCTAGTATGCTACCACAACTTCTAGTTGCATTAGGAGCTTTATTTACTCAGGCTGGAGTTGGTGAAGTTATTTCAAACATGATATCTGGAGTAGTTCCTGCTGATAATAGATTATTTGGCGTTATAGCGTATGTATTAGGGATGGTTATATTTACCATGATAATGGGAAATGCATTTGCTGCATTTTCAGTCATAACGGCAGGAATTGGAATTCCTTTTGTATTGTCACAAGGTGGAAATCCTGCTATAATTGGAGCATTAGCATTAACAGCAGGATACTGTGGAACTTTACTTACTCCAATGGCTGCTAATTTTAACATCGTTCCAGCAGCCTTACTAGAATGTAAAAATGATTATATTGTTATAAAGTATCAAGCCCCAGTTGCTTTGGTATTAATTATAGCCCATATATTAGTAATGTACTTTTTAGGATTTTAATATAATTAGGAGGTAAAATAATGAAAATTTTGTTAACAGGATTTGACCCATTTGGTGGAGAACCAATAAACCCAGCACAAGAAGCAGTTGAAAGGGTCAATGATAATATAAATGGTGCAGAAATTATAAAAATAACTATACCAACAGTTAGGACAAAATCGGTTGAAGCTATAGATAAAGCTATTCAAGAACACAATCCAGATATAGTAATATCAGTTGGACAAGCTGGAGGTAGATTTGATATTACACCTGAGAGAGTTGCTATAAATATAGATGATTTTAGAATAAAAGATAATGAAGGTAATCAGGTTATAGATACTGTTATAAAAGAAGATGGTGAACCTGCATATTTTTCAAAATTACCTGTAAAAGCCATGGTAAAACATATGAATGAAAATAAAATTCCAGCTAGTGTTTCAAACACTGCGGGTACATTTGTTTGTAATCACGTAATGTATGGAATTCTTTATATGATAGACAAGAAATATCCTAATATAAAGGGGGGATTTATACACATCCCATATATGACTTCACAAATAATAGATAAAAAGAATACACCATTTATGTCTTTAGAAGAAATAGTCAAGGGTTTAGAATTGGCTATAGAAGCTTGTATTATATACAAAGAAGATATAAAGGAAATTGGTGGTGAAATTTCATAATAATTTTTTAAGTATTTTTATAAGTTACAAATAAGAACTATTTAAATATAGACTGTGAATAAATCATTTAAACGATTTTACTCACAGTCTTTTTATTATATGTACAGATACAAAGTTAAGGTCTATTCTTCTCTCCCCACTCACACATTGCATCTAAAATTGGAATCAGAGATTTTCCCCTTTCTGATAAACTATATTCTACCTTAGGAGGTATTTGAGGATATTCAGTACGAATAATCAAGTTATCTGCTTCTAATTCTTTTAAAGATAAACTCAAAGTTTTATAGGAAATAGTATTTATATAACGCTTTAATGCATTATATCTGACAACCTCAAATTCTACAAGACAGTAAAGAATTATCATTTTATATTTGCCACTAATCAGTGAAAGTGTATAACTAAATCCCGTTTCACTTAAATCTGTATTTGAGATACAATCTATACCCATATATTACACTCTCCTTTTGGTTAGTATTGAACAAAAATGTGCGTACTTGTTTTTAGAATAATTTATAATAAAATTATAGTGTAAGAATAATTGAAAGTCAATTTGATAATAGGAGGTATTTTATATAGTAAAAAAAAACATGCTTTGATGGTGGAAAGCATCTAGGTAAAGTTTTAGCTAATTGTGTAATATAAATTGGTGATACTAATGGAAATCCTGCTTTAAAAAAGAAATATCTCTTAGAAAGTCTATTAAATAAAGTTTACTGGAGGAAATTTATAATGAAAGTTTTATTGATAAACGGTAGCCCAAACCAATATGGATGTACTTATACAGCATTAAATGAGATTACTAAAGTATTGAATAAACACGATATTGAAACAGAAATATTGTATTTAGGCAAAAAAGCAATACCAGGATGTACTAGTTGCTCATCCTGTTTTGAAACTGGAAAATGTATTTGGAATGATAAAGTTAATGAATTGGTTGAAGAGCTTGATAACATTGATGGTATTATTGTTGGTTCTCCTGTTTATTTTTCCAGTGCAAGTGGTCAACTAACTTCATTTCTTGACCGTCTGTTTTTCATAGCTGGAAGTCGCATGGCTACAAAACTTGGTGCTTCAATTGTATCCTGTAGACGTGGTGGTGCTAGTGCAACATTTGACCAACTAAATAAATATTTTTCAATTAGCAACATGCCTATTGTGTCATCACAGTATTGGAACCAAGTACATGGATTTACGCCAGAGGATGTTATGAAGGATGAAGAAGGATTACAAACTATGCGAACTCTAGGAGAAAATATGGCATGGCTTCTTAAGTGTATCTCAGCTGGTAAAGAAGCTGGAATTAAAGAACCACAATATGAAGAGAAAATTATGACTAATTTTATAAAATAAATAACAAAAATAATATAGAATTAGTTAAATAAAAGTATTAATTTATAAATAAAATAATCATATATTAAGATGAAAAACAACAAAACAGAGGTATTAAATTTTTATATTAAACCTCTGTTTTATCATTCCACTAATAACCAAACCACACACTCTATCATATACTTATAAATAAATTACAATGCTATTTTCTAAGTTGTTTAAATACATTAAATAGTACTTGCAATTGAAAGACCATTTATTAAGTATATTCCTAAGATATACAATATATATATATGGATTGGATAGTATAAATAAAAAAAATATTTTAAACTCTTCCCCTTCTCTCCATTGTAAAGTAACATTAAAGGTAGAGAAGCAACCATCATCCATTGGTAATTTTGTAAAATAGAATTTTTTAAACTATAATCCCCATTTGCCATTGCTACAAATATAAATATACACATTAAAACATAATAAATACTTAAACTAAATTTTTTACCTCTACACAAATAAAAAATAATCCCCAGTATAATCCAAATTGGCCCACCTTCTACTAAAAATGGTACTGGTACCAAAATCATAAAGAAAGTAATAACCTTATTAGCAGCTTTAAAAAGTAAAGTTACTGTAAATATTCCTAAAATTACAGGAATAATTATCATCAATAATCCTATAATAAGATATTTTTCTTCTTTTTCTTTTCTAAATTTCTTTATAAACTCTATTGCTTGTAAATAAATTGCTATTAAAAATAATGTTGAAAAAATATTATTTATAATTATAGCTCCTTCTGGATGTGGAAATACATTATTAATTATTTGATTTCCTATCGCCATAATAACAGACCACAAATACAATCTACTTATATATTTTTTTCTGTTACTAGTATAACAAAATCCTTCAACTGCCATAAATATAAACAGTGGTGCTGATATTCTACCTATCCAATGAAACCAAATTGGTATTTGCATTGTTTGTGGAATGAATGCTGCTATATGGTCAAATGTCATAAATATTAATGCTAGTATCTTAATAGTAAACCCACTTATCCCATTTTTAAAAAAATCCATATCCTATCTCCTAATTTTGATTTATTTCTATGATAATTTCTGTTCCTACTCCAACTTTACTACTTACATAAATCTTCCCTTTATGAATCTCTATTATTTCTTTAGAAATAGCCATCCCAAGACCTGAACCTTTATGCAACTCTCCTGTATTAGTACCTCTATAGTATCTTTCAAAAATATGTTTCAAATCACTTTTATTTATTCCAACCCCACTATCTTTTATTATAATTTCTATATTATCTTTTTTTGCAATTTCTACCTTTATCAAAGTTTCCTCGTTATTGTGAACTATTGAATTAAATATAAAATTGGTTATAGCTCTTCTAAATAAGATTGAATCTACGCTTACTTCAATTAAATCTTCATCACTTTCAAACTCAATATTCCTATTTCTATATCTATTGTCATTTAAAATATCCACTATTATATTTCTAACTAAACTGACTAAATTTATTTTTTTCTTGTTCAAAGCTATAGTATTATTTTTTAATCGGGTAGATAAATTTAAATCATCAACCAAATCTTTTATATACTTAGACTTATTATATATAATTTCTGTATACTCTTGTAACTCATCTTCTGCAATCTCATAATCTTTGTCATTGATTATTTCTGCATACCCTTGTATAGATGCTAGAGGTGTTTTTATATCGTGTGTTATATTTGTCAGCCATTCCTCTCTCAATTCTTCATTTTCTTTTCTCTCATCTTCATTTTCTTTTCTCTCATCTTCATTTATTCTTAAAGTATCAGCTAACATATTTATATTTTTAAAAACTTCTTCATATATACCTCTATCCTTAATATATAAGCTATAATTTCCATTAGCCATAGTCTCAATACTCCATAGTACACTTGATATTGGTTTTGTAAGTTTTCTACTAAATAAGTATCCTACACCTAAAGCAGCCACACCATCAATTACCAACGTTATAATGATAATTTTATTTAAAGTTTCTTTAATATTATTTTTTGAATAAGTTAAAATTATTCTTGATATATCTCTACTAGGTATGCCAATTATTATGTTTAGATGTTTTTTGTTTAAATATTTTTCTAAGACAAAATTAACATACTCTGTTTCTATATACTTGTAATTATTGACCATTTGAAATGGTGTATATTTTTTTGGAGCATCCTTTGGTACATTTATTCCATACACTTCTTCTCCTGAATCATTTAAAACCTGTAGCCAAGAATTTGATTTTTCTAATTTATCAATCCCAATTTTGGATAGTTTAAGTTGTCCATCTTTTTCGTATAAATCTTTTTCAAAAGAACGTACAAATTCTTCAGGATTATTTTTAGAATCTACTACTTTAAAAAAATTATCACTTGAAATCACATACAATATAGACATTATATTTATAATGACTACTGATATAACTACAAATACGATTGTAAGTATAAAGTTTCTGGTAATCTTCCATTTCATGTTCTAATCTTCCTTTACTGCTAATTTATATCCAAGACCTTTTATTGTCAGAATATATTCAGGTTTTGAAGGATTATCCTCTAGTTTTTCCCTAATTTTTCTTATATGAACCATTATAGTATTGTCAAATCCAACATAATCTTCTCCCCATACTTTATCCCATAGTCTTTCTTTACTTATAATTTGATTTTGATTGTTTGCAAATAAAGATAATATTTTTAGTTCCTTTGCAGATAATCCTATAGGCTTTCCATCTTTTATAAGTTCTGCCCTACTTTCATTTAATTTATATGGACCAAATGATATAATTTTTTCTTTATTATTATCTAAATCTGTACTTTCATTTTGAACCTCGTTAAAGTAACTCAACCTCCTCAAATGAGCTTTAACCCTAAAAGCTACTTCCTTAGGGCTAAAAGGTTTTGTGACATAATCATCTCCTCCAATCGCTAGTCCAAGTAATTTGTCTAATTCTTCAGTTTTAGCTGATAAAAACATTATTGGAGAATTAGAGGTTTTTCTTATTTCTTTGCAAATATCATAACCTTCACCATCTGGTAACATAATATCCAATATAATTAAATCAGGATTAATATTTTTAAATACTTCTAATCCTTCTTTTCTAGTTTTTGCCGTATATATGTTATTAAGACCTTCTTTTTTTAAGACAGTTTCCAAAAGCTTTAATATTTCTACTTCATCATCTATTATCAAAATACTATTTTCCATAAACAACCTCCTATGACAATTTACCTATATATTAGTATATATTTTATCTAAAATTCATATATCTTATTTTAAACTAAACTAAGATATAAATAAAATCACTATTATTTTTAGTTAAAATTTTTTACTTGATGTAAAATTTTTATATGTTATTTTAGTTAATAATACCATTAATATAATTGAGATTGCTATAGAGAATCCTATCAAAACACTTGGTACGTTATATCTAACAATTTGTTGACTCATCATAATCCAATTTGGAGTTACTGACATAAATTTTATAGCTTCATCTGGTATAAATCCTACACTAAAATATGGAATTGCCATTATCAATCCGCCTAATATAAATGGAATTATAGCTGATTTAAATATAGATGAAAGTGTTAAGCCTATTTGTGCAAATATAAAGGAAGCAAAAATAGCAGTGCCTATAATAATTAGATACATTTGTATCACTGTGAGGTTTAAGCTACTACTCCCAAAATACCATAAATTCTTAATCGGTTCATCTAAATTTTTGAAGTCAAAAAAACTAAATCCTCTAATTCCTACTAATAATATAAAAGAAATATTAATAATAGATAAAATTAAACCATTAACTATTATTTTTGATAAAACTGCTGATTTCTTTCCATTTTTAGTCGTATTTATTAAACTAGTCATATTAGAATCATATTCTTTAGTGTAACTTCCAGAAGTTATTATAAACATTATTAAACCTATTAGAGGTATGGAGCCTTCTATCTTGTAAAATATATCTGCATAAGTATCTAAAACATCAAACTTTTTAATCAGAAGAAATCCAAAAAATAGTAAAAATGCCCAAATTATCCAAATGCTTCTTGATTTTAATATTTTTATCATTTCAGCTTTAACTAAATATATCATTTCTACTACACCTCCTTTGTATCTTCTAAATCAAAATAAAACATATATACATCTTCAAATTTTTCTTGAATTGGTTGTGTATTAGTTTCGTTTGGAATATTATCTGCAACAACTCTAAGTACTATTGAATCAACATCACTTTGAATACTTATAACCTTATACTTAGATTGTATATTATTAACTTCATATTCATTTTTAACTTGAATATTATATACTTTGTTTTCCATATGGCTTAATATTTCTTTGTGTGTTCCTTTCATTAGAAGTTTACCATTTTTAATCATTATTGTTTCTTTTGCAACTGATTCTATATCGGAAATTATATGAGTAGAAAGTATTATTATCTTATCTCTAGATATTTTTGCTATTAAATTCCTAAATCTAGCTCTTTCTTGTGGGTCAAGACCTGCTGTTGGTTCATCAAGTACTATTATCTTAGGGTCGTTTAATAAAACTTGTGCTATACCAACTCTCCTCTTCATCCCTCCAGAAAACTTTCCTATAGACTTATTTCTCACATCATAAAGTCCTACTAAATCTAATAGTTCTCCTATCTTACTATTTAAATCTTTTCCCTTTAAACCTTTTAAAGCTCCAATATACTGTAAAAATTGTTTTGCTGTAAAATTTTTATAAACTCCAAATTCTTGTGGTAAATAACCTAAAATATTTCTATACTTATCATCCATCTTAAATACATCTTCCCCATTGTAAAGTATCTGACCTTCATCAGGTTTTATCAATGTTGTTATTTGTTTCATTAGGGTTGATTTTCCTGATCCATTTGCTCCTAAAAGACCATAAACTCCATTTCCCAGAGTTACTGTAATCTTATCATTTGCTACTTTTTTACCATATATTTTTGAAATATTTTTTATTTCTAATTTATTCATTTTAGCTCTCCTTTTATCTACTTATATAATCTGACTTTATTACTAAAAAACATAATGACATAACACCTATAAATATTGCTATCAAAAATCCTATCAATAGATTAACAATATCTATATTCATTTTAAATATCATAATCTCACCTAGATAATTTCCTATTATTTTATTAAAACCAAATATCAAATCATAATAATTTACAGTTGAAATAACTGAAAGTATTTTTTTAGGTAATATATTAATTACTGACATTATCTTACTTATAGCTATGATAAATATATAAAAACTTATTGATGATATTGAAGATTTACTTATAAATGACCCTAATATGGCTATCATAGCCCATCCTTCAAACATTAAAAGCTCTATACCTATATTTGATATTGCATAATTTGTTATACTGGAATTAGTTTTCAATATAGCTATATTGTCTACTATTCTAAAAGATTCCAAATCTCCATTAATGGGTATCCCTTGCTGTATAAAAGTTATAATGAATATTCCCATTAAATAAAAAAAATAAATTATTAATGGAACTAATAAAGCAACAAATATTTTAGATTTTAATGCTTTTTTCTTCTCTTTTGATGATAGTATGATATCTCTTGCTGAGGAAACTACTTCGTCTATATAAATATTTGATATCATTATAGATATAATGATTAACATTCCTACATTTATAAGTGAATTTGTAGCTCTATAATTAAATACCTTCCAAAAATTAATATCTTTATATTCATTTACACTTATATTATCAAGTTTGTTCTTTGATATTGATTTAATTTTTTTAGAAAATTCATCTATACCTGTTTGATTTGAAAATTGTTTTAAAACATTAATCTTGCTTTGAAATTTATCATTTCCTATATTACTACTACTCCTTGTATCTTCTATACGACCTTTTTCTTTATCTATATAATAATTCTCTGTTTCTAAAACAGGTCTAATAAATATACTGATTAGTAGTATTAACATTAGTATCCCTAGAGATATATACATACTCTTCGATTTAACTAATTTTTTTATTTCCCAATTTACCAATATACTTCTCCTCCTAAATCATTTTATTTATACATATATATTAAAACTTAAATCTTATATAAATGTAATTCTAACCTTAAATAAAGCTTAAATTATTTTATTTATCAAAACTAGGCGAAATACTCCATCCTCAACGTAAGTAGGGTGGAGATGTAAGCCTGTAATATAAGTTAAAAGGAATTACCGAAGGTAGTTAAGATTGAGTAGTTCAATGTTGTCCAAACTGTAGTCATTGTTTAGATTTAAAGATGGAATTTTTGAAGAATGGCGTCTACTGTCCTTATTGTGGAAAGGTTATTAAATAGTTGCATATAACTTTATTTATCCTTGAATCTTCTTTTTAAAAATAAGTATAATTTTAGAATATTTTATATTCTCAAACAAGCATGTTGAATAATAAGGCATCTTCTAGTATTATATATTTGTAGAATAAAACTAAATTGGTAAAACTAGGAATATTTAGTTTCATAAAGTTAAGTTATAGGAACTAGTACTAAAAAATTTTATAAGTTATGTTAATTGGTTACTAAAATAAACTTTTTTATTTTTACTAAATTTTTTAGGGGGATGGATAATATGTTTATTGGAGAAATAGACAAATGTACACATATACTAACTGCTTACATCAGTAGTTCATATGATTATTGTAATTTTTTAGATACACAGTTAGATGATTTTATATCAGAATATGGAGAAACTGTAGTTGAAACCTGCTTACATCAAGTTTTATTGTTAGTAAGTAGATATAATTAAAATTAAGTTTTCTAGAAAAACCTTTTTAGATTTATCTACCTTAATAAATATATAATTTTTTTGTACTTTATAAGTAACTATAACTTCTGCTAAAGTAAAGATGTATTGGGAGTACATCTTTACTTTTTCATTAGAGAAGTTAAAAGCATAGACCATAAAAATAAATCATCCAATACAAATTACACATTCCTTATATATAACTTAATGTACAAGAATCATTCTATACATATATTCTGAAATATCATCAAATATGACTCTAAACTTTTACTATTTTATACATTCTCTATAAATCACACAAATCACATCTATAAAATCCCCCTGGTATGTTTAAACCACCTATAAAATAACATCAATATTTAGAATATTCAATATCAACTGCATAACTGGTCAACAAAAACGTATAACTAGACAAATTTCAATATTTATATAAATAATACAAGAAAAACAATCATTTTATTTATATATATTTTTTATTTTTTGTTTATATTAAAGAACTATATTGATTAATTTATTTTATTTAGTAATTATAAAAATATCTCTTAGAATATATTCTATACTTATAGATTAACTTTAATATTTTTAATTTAGCAAAAAAATTAAACGCTCAAAAATTTTTCCATATTTTATATCATTAATTAAGTATCTTATTTTAATATTATTTATAAGTTTCACATATTAAAAATACATATATTAACATAATCCTCTTTTGGAAAACAAATAGTCAGCTTATTAACTCAAAAAATTATAACTGTTTTCCATTAATAATCTAAAAAACATATCTAAATATAATAGAAATTATATTTGTTAAACCTTATATGTTATAGCCTTTCATTACTATTTAGTCCTAGTGCTATAATAAAAGCACTCTCCTAAAAGTTAGTACTTTACTTGAAAGTAAGTACTTGTTCAAACATGAAATAGAACATATACTTATATAAATAAATCTATAAGGAGATGAATTTTATGAAGAAATGTAAGATAGAAGTGATAAAAACTACATTCCATAAAGATTTAGCAGATGAATATGGATGTGAAGGTCTTGGAAAATGCCCTATGCATGAAGTAGGAGAAGTATTTTTTGGAGATTTTGCTAAACCCGAAAAATTATGCGATGAAGCATGGAAGGCAATGTATCAGTATGTATTTGCTCTATCTCATGGTAGTGAATTATTTTACTATGGAGATTGGATAAATAAAGAAGGCGTTGCTATATGCTCTTGTAATGATGGTATTCGTCCTGTTATATTTAAAATTGAGAGAACAGATGAGGAGTCTAAAATAGAATATAAACCTGTTAGATAAAGATAAAGTAATTTACAACTATTTATATCAATACAATAATGTTATTCTATTTTTTTGTATGCTTCTACAATATTGTAATGTAAAATATACTTATATTGCTAAATTGATTCTATTTTTTAATAAAAAAGTATCTCCTTTATAATTTTAAAAAATCATATTGAGATACTTTTTACAATTTAAATCTATATATTTAATTTAAGAAATATTGTATCATTGATTATAATTCTTCATATAAGTCAGTACTCAAGTATTTTAGACCACTATCATTAAGAGTCAAAACTATATTTTTCCCTTTTTCAGTGCTTTTTAATAACTTAATTGCTGCACATACATTTGCTCCTGAAGAAAAGCCTGCAAATACACCTTCTAGTTTAGCCAGTTTTCTTGCTACATCAGTTGCTTCATCATCTGTAACTTGAATATAACCATCAATAAGCTTTTTGTCTACTAGTGGCAAATCCATAGAATAGCCTCCACCTTGTATTTTGTGCCCTTGGTCAGTTATTTCTTTACCTGAATAAATTGCTGCTGTTTCAGGTTCAACTACATAACATTTAATATCAGAATTATGTTTTTTAAGTGTTTTTGAACATCCAGCAAAAGTACTACCACTTCCAAGAAAATCTACAAATACATCAATATTTCCATCCAATTGTTCCCACATTTCTTCTGCTGTATAATGTTCATGTGCATGATTACAAGCTTCTAGGTTGAATTGGTCTGCTCTAAATGCATTTCTTTCTTTTGCTATTCTTTGAGCCTCAATCTCTACTAGTGCTAAATCTTCACCAGATACCTGTCCGTGAACTGAATTAGGCATTTGGTCTACAAGAACTACTTCTGCTCCTAAAGCTTTCATCATTCTTGCTCTTTCCATAGAATTTCCTTTTGACATACATGCTATAAATTTATAGCCTTTACATGCACAAGCAATTGCTAGTCCTGTTCCAGTATTACCACTTGTTAATTCCACAACTGCTTGACCTGGAACTAATAACCCTGCATTTTCTGCTTCTGTAATCATTTGTAATGCTACACGGTCCTTTTTACTAAATCCTGGATTTAAGTATTCCATCTTTGCATAAATATTACCCTGAACTCCAAATTCATCTGCTATTTTAGATAAACATAACATATGGGTATTACCTATAGCCTCTGTAACATTATTAAGTACACGCATTACAATTCCCCCTTAATCTCTCAACTATCATCCGTTGAAAAACAACTCTTTATGCAGTATAATTTATATTACGGATGTATAGTATATTTAACGTTTATTATATTATACATTTGTAAATTATAAATAACGTTAAATAAATTATACATTCGTAAATTATATTTGTCAATAATTTACATTTTAAGGAGTTAATATGAGTATTAATACTATTATTGCTAAAAATCTAAATAGATTACGTAATGAACGTAACTTAAGTCTAGGCCAACTTGCCGAATTATCTGGTGTAAGTAAAGTCATGCTATCACAAATTGAAAAGGGAGACTCTAATCCCACAGTAAATACAATTTGGAAAATTGCAAGTGGACTAAATGTTCCATATACTGCAATACTTGACCAACCTCAAAATGAAACTTTTATTGTTTCAAAAGATGATATAGATGTACAAGTTTCAGAGAATAAAGAGTATCGTCTTTATTGTTATTATTCTAATACACCAACTAGAAACTTCGAATTATTTCAAATGGAATTAGAGGAAGGTCATAGCTATACATCGGTTGGTCATTCTGAAAAATCACAAGAATATATTATGATTATAGAAGGTCAATTAAAATTAGAAGTAAATGACTCTATTTATCAACTTAGAGAAAATGACTCTATTTGTTTTTCAGCTGAATCAATGCATACATATCATAATCAAGGGGAAAAAACATTGAAAACAATAATAATAAATTATTATCCAGTTTAGACATGCTATTTAAGAACAGAATAATTATTTTCTATACAAAAATATAAATCCTGTGATTAGAATTTATATTTTTTATTTTATTTTTCTTTATAAATTCATTATATATCTTTACACTTTTATCAATTGTGTTATAATAATCTTATATAAAAGTTTTATATTTTTGACAAATGGAGTACAAAATACTCCTTTTTCTTTTTTATTATTGTGATAAACATTTAGTTAATACTAAAATATTATTACTTAAAACAGACACAAAACGTCTCTTATATGTACATTTTTCATTGTTGTAATAATGATTTTATGTATATATTTCTCACAATTGGAGTGCTTATGCACTCTTTTTTAATACTTTTTATTACCATGACCCATAAACTATTTTATTACCCTTTTTCTTTTATTTTTAAGTAATACAACAAATTATTTCATGTATTTTTCTTCATTTATATGAAATTTTTAGTTTATAGCTATATACACTCTACATTTAATATGAACAACATATTTTGATATTTTTGTTGTTTAACATTATATTACCATTAGAGTCTTTTTCAGCAATTGCAAATAGTACATATACTTGAAAAATCATCAATACTGATATTACAAATGGTACAAATTTTTTAATTTCATAAGGACATCTCCTTGTATACATGAATTACAGTATGAATATTAATAAATTTAAATCTCTTCATAAAATAATTATTTTTTTACATTTAATATGTTATCATTAAGTTTTCTTACATATATTTGTAATCTTTTAGATACTTTTTATAATTATTCTACTGTTATACTTTAATTAAGAAGACTAAATCTAATATTATTTGGTAATTACTTACTAGAAATAATAAAAAATAATTACATTGTAAAGGAGAGGATACTATATGAATTCTTGGAATATTTTACTTATACTTATTGCAATAGGAAACATAGTAGGTACTACAATAAGATATTTGATTAAACACAAAACTAATTATTGTAATAAAAAATATCTCAATAAATTAGAATTAAAATATGGAAATATAGATAGAGAAAAAACCATGAAACTAGAAATATTTTACCACTATTTGATAGGTTTAGAATACATAATGATGGGTTTATTAATAAAAAGTTCATATATTGCAATGATAGCTGTGATACTAGTATCCATTATAACACTGGTATCCTATTATTTAATTAGAAGGAGATATATTGTTATATAAGCTACTTATAATAAAACGCTTATAGAATTTAGTACTTCAAGTAAAAAAGAAGGTAACAACTAATTAATTGCTACCTTCTAATCTATCATTCCCTTTTAGCATATTATATTTTTCTTTAGTCATAAAGCTTATCTTATTGCATATTCCTTCACCTATAACATATAAATTTTATGTTTGATATGGCTTATAATATTTTATATAACATAGTTAATATAAAACAGAAAGTACGAATAATCCTCTAAATATTCATATCTAGATTTACATACCACATAGTTAATATAAAACTAACTCCATTACTTTCAATAGCAAATTCAAAACTATTTACATACCACATAGTTAATATAAAACTCTTCCACAAGTGGTCTATGTATCCATTCCAAAGATATTTACATACCACATAGTTAATATAAAACTTTTAAGTGATACTAAATAATCCTCACCATCTACGTCAATTTACATACCACATAGTTAATATAAAACTTGGAATAGTGTTTACAGTGATGAATTAAACCCATATTTACATACCACATAGTTAATATAAAACTTATAAAGAATATCTTAGTTATATCAGAAGATAAACGATTTACATACCACATAGTTAATATAAAACGTTGGAGGTTTTGATAATATGACTAGTGAGTTAGTTACATTTACATACCACATAGTTAATATAAAACTAGTCAAAAAACATTATGATGATGAGTTGATTTCTTGATTTACATACCACATAGTTAATATAAAACGCACTTGTAACAAACAGAGAAACTGGCGAAAAAGAAATTTACATACCACATAGTTAATATAAAACCCTCAAAATAAATTGAGCATTTCCAATACTTATACACATACAACTCTCTTAAATTTGCAGTGAGCGAGCAATAGTGCAATTGATAATAGTTCTCAAACGTTCTCAATACCTTATATTTCAACTGTTAAAGCATACTTTAGCATAAATACCGGTCACTGCAAAACTTCTATATTTTTATTATATCATAAAATTTATACTATAAAATAAAAATAGAATAATTTATAAATTGAATAGCACCTACGTGTTTGTAAATGTTTATTATATTCTTCCTGTGTAATTGCCCATAAATTCAACACTTCTTTTAACTTCTTTATTATATTTCTAGCTGAAGCCAATATAAAAACAATTTTTTTAAAATTAGAACATACTGATATAAAAATAACTATGAATAGCCATTCTCACATTTTAGATAAAATGGATAAGGAAGCATGTGAGAATATAAGTAATGTTCTCTTTAAATAATGTTCAGTTTTATGTCAGTTAAATGTCAGTCAACATCATATTTTTCTTAAATGTCAGTTATAGATAATAATAAATACTACTAAACAACTACACTTCACTAATATTTACTATTATCTAATAGTATTTATTATTCAGATTTGATATAATACATATGGTAAAATTTTAATTTATAAAACCAAAAGATAACTTACATATACTAAAATTAACAAATCTAAAACTAAGGAGACTTATATGTTAAAAGCACTAAAAGGAAATATAATTTTCACAAAAACTTCAGACACTTTCACAGTATTTGAAAATAGTTACATTATACTAGAAAAAGGCAAGGTAAAAGGAATCTTTAAAGAAATACCTAAAGAATATAAAAATCTAGAAATAGTAGATTACACTGATAAACTTATAATACCTGGTATGAATGACCTTCATTGCCATGCCTCTCAATTTAAAAACCTTGGAATGGCTATGGATAAAGAACTTTTGCCATGGCTTGAAACTTATACATTTCCAGAAGAGTCAAATTATGAAGATATAGAATATGCAACGAAAATGTATAAAAAATTTGTAAAAGAAGTTTGGAAATCTGGAACTACAAGAATAGCAGTATTTGCAACAGTACATAAAGAAGCTTCTATGAAACTTATGGATATATTCAAAGAAGTTGGTCTTGGAGCATATGTCGGTAAAGTAAATATGAATATGAATTGCCCTGATACTTTGTTGGAAAACACTTATGATTCTATTACTGATACAGAAGAAATTATAAACAAATATAGTGATACAGATTCTATTGTAAAACCAATCATAACTCCTAGATTTATCCCAAGTTGTACAAGTGAACTTTTAAAAAGTTTAGGAGATTTATGTTTAAAATATAATATTCCTATACAATCACACTTATCTGAAAATCATGATGAAATTGAATGGGTTAAAAGTTTAGAACCTGAATCTAAATTTTATGGAGATGCCTATAATAGATATAATTTATTTGGTCAAACTCCTACTCTAATGGCTCATTGTGTTCATTGTTCTCAGGAAGAAATAGATTTAATGAGAGAAAATAATGTTATGGCAGTTCACTGCCCAGCTTCTAACTTTAATGTTGGTAGTGGTGCTATGCCTATCAGAAAATTGATTGATAATAATATTAGATTAGCGCTTGGTTCAGATATAAGTGGTGGACATACATTATCAATATTTAAAGCAATGGTATCTGCAATACAATTATCTAAATTATATTGGGTGAATTCTGGTAAGAAGTGTAATTTCCTATCTTTGTCTGAAGCTTTTTATATTGCAACCAAAAGTGGTGGAGGTTTCTTTGGAAAAGTTGGTAGCTTTGAAGAAGAGTATGATTTTGATGCATTGATTATTGATGATTCAGATTTAAATCATGCCAATTATTCTATACTTGAAAGACTTGAAAGATTTATATATGTTGGTGATGATAGGAATATCATTCATAGATATGTATGTGGAAAATTAATTGAAGAACCTAATATAGAATTTTAATAAAAATTTTAATTATATATAATGTGTTTATATAATCTGGTTAATTTATATAACTATAATTAATAAAAGAGTATATTTTAAATCTAAAAACTGTAGGTTAAAATACACTCTTTTTCTTTAGTTTATTTATAAATTTAGTGACTATATTATAGGTAAAGCTATAAAACTCCTTTATAGCAAGATACATTTTGACATTTATAATCATAAACTATATTATTATTAGATTTATACTATTGACTAAAAATGCAATTAAAATATATACTAATATACCTGAAATAAGTATTTCTTTTTTGTTTAGCATACTTATCCCTAAATCATTAGTTATTATATTTTTAACTTATAGAACAAATATTGTACTTATTATTGATAAAGATAGTAATACTTTTAAGATATTTTTCTTCATAGTTATATCCATGATTGATTTAATACAATTTATTATAAATTCAATTTTTAAATTTTTCTTATCTCACTATCAGAATAAAAATCACCTTTACTTCCTTTTATTTCTATTACTTTTAAATTTGATAACTTCTCCAACCTCCAAAGTATAAACCAATCTTTTACACGAATTTCATCTTCAAACATACAGTTTGCAACCACTTCAATTAAGGGTTGCCATTTGTCACTGATATTTCTTAATATATATTTATCAAAATAAGTTTCTTCAACACTTTTAATTTCTTTCCCTACTAATGCTCTAAAAATAGCATTTTCTTTAACTAATACATCCCATTTATTTTTAAATTCTAATTTTTCATTAAAACCAATTACTAGTGTCTTATCTAAAAAAAATGGAAAATCTTCTGGAGACATTTCACTGGTAAATGAATATCTAATTAGAGCATCTTCTGTCTTTTTTTCATCTACTAATACAATTTTTATATTTTTATCTTGAAATTTACTCACTACATAATACATTCCACATAAATCTTTTGGGTTATTTGCACACCATATTATTATATCTCTATGTTTTGCTAATTTCCTATCTTCTAGCAAATCTGACTTGAATAATAGTTTCGGATTATTTTCAAAAACATTTCTAATCTTAAATATATTTTCTCTTAATTTGTGATTATTTACATCTGAAATATTACCTATTGATAAATCATCTTCTAGTAATACAATTTTATTATGTGGTATTAACTTTAACTTCATTGCTTCTTTTAATAAATAATAGCAAATATCATCAAAGCATATATGTGCCATAAAATTCACCTCTTTTACAATTAATAATTTATTTTATTATAATATATAAACTGTAATTATCAAATAGTTCTAATGTTCTATGTTTTCATGTTAATACAATCTCTTTTGTACTAACACCAAAATTTTTAATATTTTAAATATACAACTCTTCATCATCTTCTTTTCTTAATTCCTTTACAATTTATTTTATACTTTCTTTATCAATTTAAGAGCTTTCACCTTTTTATTTTCATTAATTTTTTTAAGAAATACTAAATTTTATTTGTAAATATATAGCAATTTTTATATTATTTTTATATAATATATATGTACAAATAATTTTGGAGGTTTTATCTAATGAGTGAATTTAAGAATGTTACTGCAGTAAAAAAGGCAAACGTTTATTTTGATGGTAAAGTAAGTAGTAGAGTAATAATACTGCCTAATGGAGAAAGAAAAACTTTAGGATTGATGTTACCAGGAGAATATACTTTTTCTACTAGAGAAGAAGAAATAATGGAAATGCTTGCTGGAAGTATGGATGTAAAGCTACCTGGAAGCAATGAGTTTATAACTTATAAAGAAGGTCAAAAATTTAATGTTCCTAGTGATTCAAGTTTTGATTTAAAAGTTAATGAAGTTGTTGACTACTGTTGCTCATATATAGCTGATTAATAAAAATACATATTCTTACATAAAATTAAACACATCTAAAAAGAGCAGTTCAATAAAAACTGCTCTTTTTTATATCAATTTAAAGTTAATTTAAATCTGGAACTATTGTATCTAATATCTCATCCAACACGAATAACATAACTTTTATCATAATTGGCATTAATACTGCTAGTGCCATAGTTATGAGAATTAATTCTCTATTCAATGCTACAAATGAGAATAATCCACCTAAAAATAGAATTCCAACAACAAATGCAATAGTCATACTTACAATTAAAAATAATCTTTCTTTATTAAATGGTAGACATTGTTGTCTTAATATCAAAAGACCACATATACCAGTTAATATAGCACACATTGTAGAAAATACACTTGAACTATAACCTAAATATTCAACTATATTGTAAACAATAATTACATTTACTGTCACACATAGTGCTCCTGGTAAAGCATTTTTTAATATATTGAGTAAAAAGTTTCCTGAAATTCTACTTTTATTTGCTTCAAGGGCTAAGAAGAATGATGGTATACCCACTGTTACAGCACCAATCAGTGACAATTGTATAGGCACAAATGGATACTGTCTACTGAAGAAGAATAATGTTAACAGCGACAAGAAGAATGAAAAAATTGTCTTTACTAAGAACAAAGAAGATGCTCTTTGAATATTATTGATTACCCTTCTTCCTTCCATAACAACTTTTGGCATTGATGCAAAGTTTGAATCCAACAAAACTAAATTAGAAACATTTTTAGTAACATCACTTCCAGATGCCATGGCGATACTACAATCAGCTTCTTTAAGTGCTAACACATCATTTACACCATCTCCAGTCATAGCTACTGTATGATTTTGTTTTTTTAATGCTAAAATCATTTGTTTTTTCTGTTGTGGACTTACTCTACCAAAAACGCTGTACTTATCAACCGCCTCATATATATCTTTATCATCTTTAAGTGTTGTTGCATCAATAAAATTACTAGCTGTTTTAAGACCTGCTTTTCTAGCCACCTCACTTACTGTTATTGGATTGTCCCCAGATATAATTTTTATATCTACACCTTCATTATAAAAGAATTCTAAAGTCTCCTTAGCTTCATCTCTAATTTTGTCCAATATCAATATAAAAGCTAGTGGTTTTATATCTTTGGGTATATTGTTATCTTCCATATAAGAATCACTATGAGCTAAAACTATTACTCTATTTCCTTTTTTAGAATATCTTTCAACCTCTGCTCTAAGTTGTTTATATTTTTCTCTAAATATAAACTCAAATGCTCCTAGTAAATATGTACCTCTGTTTTCAAAGGTAACTCCACTGTATTTTCTTTCTGACGAAAATGGTATTAGATTCTTAACTTTATATGTATCTGAAATATTATATTTATCTCTTATTGCATTTAGTGTTGCATTATCATCTTTAAGAGAATTACATATATTCCCCATTATTTCATTAATATCTACTTCTTCCAACATTACCACATCATCAACTTGCATTTTACCTTCTGTAATTGTACCTGTTTTATCAAGGCATAATGTATCAACTCTAGCAAGAGTCTCTACACAGTATAATTCTTGCACTAAAGTTTTATGACTAGCAAGCTTTATAGTTCCTACAGCTAGAGCAATACTTGTAAGTAGAGTTAAACCTTCTGGTATCATACCATTTACAGCTGCCACAGTACCTACTACAGACGTAGCTATAGAATCTCCATTTCCAAAATGTTGCTTTGCAAATAATATAATCCCTAGAGGAATAATTATTATACCAACAACTTTTAATATTGCATTTAATGAATTTCTAAGCTGAGAATTATGTTTTTTAGAAATCTTGGCATCATTAGCTATCTTATTTGCATAATTATCTTTTCCTATATTTTCAACTCTTACAAAAGCTTCTCCAGAAACTACAAAACTACCAGAATATAAGAAGTCACCCTTATTTTTTACAATAATATTAGATTCTCCTGTAATCAGAGATTCATTTACCTCTAATTTTCCATCTAGAACTTTTGAATCTGCACAAATTTGATTGCCTGTTTTCAAAATCATAATATCATCTAATACTAATTCTTGCACATCAATCTCTTTTTTCTCTTTTTCCCTTATAACAGATACCTTATTTGAAACTATAACAGATAGATTGTCCAATAATCTTTTAGCTCTTATTTCTTGAATTACTCCTATAATAGTATTAATTACAGCAATAAATATAAATAAGGTGTTTTTAAAAGAACCAACTGAAACTAATAGACAGACTAAGACAATATTTATGAGATTAAAAAGTGTAAATATATTATCTTTAAAAATTTGTTTATATGTTTTAGTTTTTCCACTATCAAATACATTAATTAAATTATCATCTATTCTACTTTGAAGTTGCTTGTCATTTAATCCAATATTTATATCACAATTATATCTTTTTAAATTAACACTATCCATATTCTACTCCTTTCAACTTAATGCTTTTTTATACTCAAAGCTACAAATATATTATAAAATTCTAAATTTTTTAGTTTATTATTCTATAATTTATATAATAAAATATAAATCTAAAGATTTAAGCATTATAATTCTTAAGATTTCCTAAATTTTTATGAATTTCGATATATTTTAGTTAAGTTTCTCTTAAGCTAAAAGATTAAGTAAAATTATGCCAAAATAAATTCCCCTCATTCTTATGACTTTTGTTATTATAATCATCATAACAATATTCTATATAGATACTCACATAATTTAAAACTTTAATAGTAAATATCATACATATCAATACATAGAAAAAGCTATCTAAACTAGATTAAGTTAGATAGCTTTTTCTTATAAATGTAACTTTCTTTATATTTTAAATTTCTATTTTTTTAATTATTTACCTTTGTGACCATGTTAATATAGGTTTTTTTACTGCCCTTGCATCATCCACTCTTTTGACTATAGTATTATGTGGAGCATTTTTCAATAGTTCTGGCTTTTCCTTTGCCTCTTTTGCAACATTTTTCATAGCTTCTATAAAACTATCTAATGTTTCTATGCTCTCACTTTCTGTAGGCTCTATCATAAGTGCCTCATTTATAATAAGAGGGAAGTACATTGTTGGAGGATGGTATCCATAATCTAGTAGTCTTTTTGCTATATCAATAGTTTTTATATTTGCCTCTCCTCTCGGTAATCCACCTAATACAAACTCATGCTTACATAAGGTATCTATTGGCAAAATATAATCATCTTTTATACTTTCCTTTATATAATTAGCATTTAAAACGGCCATTTCACTAGCTTCTTTAAGCCCATCTCTTCCCATAGTTAATATATATGTGTAAGCTCTTACAAGCACTCCAAAATTACCATAGAAGTTTTTAATTTTTCCAATAGACTTTTCTCTATCATAATTTAATACATACTTATCTTCTTTTCTTTCAATTACTGGTATTGGTAAAAAAGGTACCAACTCTTTTTTAACTCCAACAGGACCAGCTCCTGGCCCTCCTCCTCCATGAGGAGTGGAAAAAGTCTTATGAAGATTAAGATGAACTACATCAAATCCCATATCTCCAGGTCTTGTTATCCCCATAATAGCATTCATATTCGCACCATCATAATACAAAAGTCCTCCTGCTTCATGTACAAGAGTGGCTATTTCTTTTATATTCTTTTCAAACAAACCAAGAGTACTTGGATTAGTAAGCATAAGAGCTGCTACTTCATCATTTAAAACTTCTTTTAAAGCATCTATATCTACAGCTCCATTTTTATCAGATACAATTTGAATAACATCAAAGTTTGCCATAGCTGCACTTGCTGGATTTGTTCCATGGGCAGAATCTGGAATTATAACTTTGGTTCTCTTATGGTCACCTCTATTTTCATGATATGCTTTTATAATCATAAGCCCTGTAAATTCACCATGTGAACCTGCTGAAGGTTGTAGTGTAACCTCATCCATACCTGTGATTTCTGCAAGTCTATTTGATAAATCATACATTAAAGAAAGAGAACCTTGTGCTGTATCTGAATGTTGATATGGATGTATTCCAGTAAAATTTGGAAGTGCTGCCATATCTTCATTTATTTTAGGGTTATATTTCATAGTACAAGAACCTAAAGGATAAAAACCTGTATCAACTCCAAAGTTTTTATTTGATAATAGAGTATAATGCCTAATTAATTCTAATTCACCAACTTCTGGTAAATTTAATTCGCTTTTTCTTACCATACTTTGGCCAATCATATCTTCTATTTTTATATCATCTATATCTAACTTTGGAAGCGAATATGCTTTTCTACCTTTTTTAGATATATCTATCAACAAACTATTATATTCTTTCATTATAATCCCTCCATTATTCCAACTAACTTATCTATTTCCTCTTTGCTTCTTTTCTCAGTCACACAAAGTAAAGTTGAATTTTTTAACTCTGGGTAATTGTATTCTAAATTATAACCACCTAATATATTTTCTTCTAAGAGTTTATTATTTATAGTTTCTATATTAAGATTTCCTTGTACAGCAAATTCTTTGAAAAACTTACCTTTAAACATTGGCTTATATTTTCCAGTTTGTATAAGTTTATTATAAGCATAATGTGCTTTTTTCATAGATTGCATACCAACCTCTTTAAATCCTTCTTTACCCATAGTAGCCATATATATTGAAGCTACAAGAGCATTTAAAGCTTGATTTGAACATATATTAGAAGTTGCTTTTTCTCTTCTTACATGTTGCTCTCTAGTTTGTAAAGTTAACACATATGCAGTTTTTCCTTCTGTATCTAAACTTTGACCAACTATTCTCCCTGGCATTTTTCTAGTATACTTAGATTTGCTAGCTAAAAATCCTACATAAGGACCTCCAAAATTAAGAGGATTTCCCAGTGATTGAGCCTCTCCAACAACAATATCTGCTCCTATCTCACCTGGTGTTTTTAAAACTCCTAATGATATTGGGTCTACACTCATAATTAACATAGCTTTATTTTCATGAGTTATCTTTTCTATTTCTTCCATTTCTTCAATAATTCCAAAGAAATTAGGAGTCTGTATAAGAACACATGCTGTATCTTTATCTACAGAAGTTCTTAATTTTTCTATATTTGTAGTTCCATATTCATTACAAAAGTCAACTTCTACTATCTCACAATCTTTATATTGTAAGTAAGTTCTTAATACTGACAAAGTTTCAGGGTGTGTAGTTTTTGACACCACTATTTTACTTTTTCTAGTTTGATTCATTGCCATTATGCAGGCTTCTATCGCAGCAGTTGCTCCATCATACATTGATGCATTTGCAATTTCCATACCTGTAATTTCTGCAATCATAGATTGAAACTCAAATACTACTTGCAAAGTTCCTTGACTTATTTCAGCTTGATATGGAGTATATGCTGTATAAAATTCAGACCTTGAAGTTATATGTTTTATAATTGATGGTATATAATGGTCATATGCACCAGCTCCAAGAAAACAAGTTAAATCTTCTAAACTTAAATTTTCTTCTGACAATCTCTTTACTATTTTACTTACCTCTAATTCAGATTTTCCACTTTCCAAATTTAAATCTCTTTTTAATTTTATTTCATCTGGTATATCTGAAAATAATTCATCAACTGAATTTAATCCAACTACTTTTAACATTTTTGATTTATCTTCACTTGTGGCAGGTATATATGAAAACTTATTTTCTTCATTTAATGTAATATTATCTTTCTTATATTGTTTTTTATAAAAAGGTTTCTTAACTATCATTGCAGGAACAACTTTTTTTCTGATTGCTATACCTATTTCATTTCCTACTTTTGCATACTCAGAATCTATAATTCCCATGCCTAGTATTTTTCCTGTTGTTGGAGATGCACATCCTGTTGTTACAAAACCAACTGTTTTATCACCAACCTTTATATCATATCCATTTCTAGGCATCCCTTTGCCTTGCATTTCAAATCCTACTAATTTTCTTTTAGCTCCATATTCTTTTTCTTCTGCTAAAACTGATTTTCCAATAAATGATTCTTTATTTGTCTTCACAAAAATAGATAAACCACCTTCAAGTGGAGATATGCGTTCATTTATTTCATGACCATATAAAGGTAGTGCTGCTTCAAACCTTAAAGTGTCTCTACAACCTAGTCCAGCTGGGCATATATCTTCTTGTCCAACCTTTAAAACTTCATTCCAAATTATTTCTACATGTTCATTTTTACAATATATCTCAAATCCATCTTCTCCCGTATATCCTGTTCTTGAAACTAAACAAGGTAAACCACATACTTTTGTTGATGGCATTGACTTATAAAATTTTATTGATTTTAAGTCTATGTCTGTAATTTTTTGAAGAATTGCTTCTGCTTTAGGTCCTTGAACTGCTAATTGACTCACTTCATTAGATACATTTTTTATATCTACATTGTATCCTTCACTTTGTTTTATTATCCATGTTACATCTTTATCTATATTTCCTGCATTTATTACTAATAAATAATCTTCTTCACTAAATTTATATATTAATAAATCATCAACTACTCCACCATTTTCATAACACATAGGTGTATATATAATGTCATTTATCTTTAATGTGCTTATATCATTTGTAACTAGATTTTGTATAAATTTTTCTGACTCTACTCCCTTTACTTGTACCTCTCCCATATGAGATACATCAAATATGCCTGCGCTTTTTCTGACCATCTCATGCTCTTTATTTATACCTTCATATTCTAAAGGCATTTCCCAGCCAGCAAATTCAACAAGTTTTGCTCCAAGCTCTTTGTGTATATTATACAAAGATACTCTTTTCAATTCATTCATATATAACCCTCCCTACAAAATTAGACCTACTATATTTAAGTAACTTTGACATTATTTCCTGTACTTTTTCATAAAAAAAAGATATATTAGCATGGAAAATAATCCTAGCCTATATATCCCTGTTTGTATACCTGAAAGATTTAATAATTTAATATTATTTTGCTTCTTCGGTGACTTATAGTATCTTAACTTAAGTCTCTCCAGAGTCCCATCAATTAGCGATATTTTTGCCTGAAAGCTTCTCTAAGAATTGGCATTTCTTAAATTTCTTCTTCGGCGCCTTTTTGTAAAAAGGTCTCTCTCGCTAATCTCGTTTGGAAATATTTATTTTCAATTTTATTGTATGAATATTTCAATTAAATGTCAACACATTATATTTATTTTTTTTTATGTATTAATTTTTTTGTTAAGTTTTTATTATCAATTATATTACTTTTATATTATTAACTTTTACACCTGTATGTTATATATTAATGCGAAATAATATATTTGTTTAATTTATTATTAGCATGCCATACAAAATACTAAAAGTAAAGTTATATTGTAATTTACTATATTATGTTAAAAGTATATTCATACATGTGATAGAATCGTTTGCAATTTTATCTTTGTGAAAAATAAGATTTTTAAAATAAGTTACTATAAGATTTTATATTGCTAATAAACATATAGAACTTTATACTTAAATATATTTTTATACAACAAAAAAAGCACTTAACGTGCTTTTGTATATTTATTATAAAAATACTCTTAAGAACATATTATATAGTATTTGATTTATTTATCAAAAAATAAAAACGGGATAGCCCACTCCGAAAGCCAGCAACCCCAGTTTTTTTTCAGCACAATTAAGTACTGTAAAGTGCGGATGAAGGGAGTCGAACCCCCACGCCAATGGCGCTAGATCCTAAGTCTAGTGCGTCTGCCAATTCCGCCACATCCGCTTATCACTCTTTTATTTTACTATATTTCGCTATTATTTTCAATAACTTTTTAAAATTATCTAAAAACTAACAAAATAATCATAATAAAAGGTGAAACTTATTTATATCCTTATTCTGCAAGTTCAATTTCGGCTTCATCTACTCTCTTACCAATTATTTGAATACCCATAAATATAGCAACTATAGCCACTGGTAATACTATATATATCGGCAATCCAAATCCAGCTGGTATATATCCAAATACAATAGTAATTACTGCTGTAAATATAGCATATGGCATTTGAGTATTAACATGGTCTATATGATTACAACCAGCTCCCATTGAAGAAAGTATTGTTGTATCTGAAATTGGAGAACAATGGTCTCCAAATATTGCACCTGTTAAAACTGCACTAGTACTTACTATTACATAAGACATGTCAGGATTTAATGAGTATGCTAGTGGTATTGCCAGTGGCATAAGTATACCCATTGTACCATAAGCTGTTCCAGTAGCAAAAGATATTATCGCTCCTAAACCAAATATTAAACTTGGCAATAAGAATGGAGGTAGTGAGCCTGATAATAAGTGTATTAAAAATTTAGCTGTACCCAACTCTTTTATTACTGAACTTAATGACCATGCAAGTATTAGTATTACACCAGTAATTACTAAGCTTTTCATTCCATCTATCCAAACATCAATTGCTTCTGATATTGTAAAAATCTTTTTTACTACAGCCATTATAATAGCAACCAAACTTGCAACAAGTGCAGACTGGAATAATGCTCTAGATGCATCAGATGCACTAAATGCTTCTTTTATTGCTTCAAAAGAATATGGAGAATTCGTAAATAACTGTATTAGAGCTTTATCTTCTCCTCCTATTATAGATGTATATCCACTATAATAGAATGATGCTAGTGCAACTATTATTAATGTTCCTATTGGAATTATAGCATTCCACACACTCAATTTTACTCCATCTTTTGGAGCTAAATCATCTAGTTCTTCTACACCTTCATCAAGGTCTGTACCAATTTTTCTACTTCTAGATTTTATCTCAGCTTTTCTCATTGGTCCAAATTCTTTTAATAATAAAGCTGATATTACAATAAACGCTAATATTAATATATTGTAAAATCTAAATGGTATTGTATTTAAAAATATACCAAATGCATCTACATCTATACTTATGCTTTCAAAAGCATCATGTATTAAACCAACCTCAAGACCTATCCATGTAGATATTATAGCTAAACCAGCAACTGGTGCTGCTGTAGCATCTATTATAAATGCTAACTTTTCTCTTGATATTTTCATTTTATCTGCAACCGGTCTCATCATAGGACCTACTATTAGTGAATTAGCGTAATCATCAAAGAATACTAAAAGTCCCAAAAACCATGTTATAAGCTGTGTACCTTTTGCTGACTTCGCTCTTTTAGCAAGTGCTTCAGCTATAGCTTTAGCTCCTCCCATTTTAGCAACAAGATTTATTACTCCTCCAATTGCCAGAACTTGTAGTATTATCCCCGCATTCCAAGGGTCTGCTAAAGATACTAGAGCTCTGTCTACTAAATCTAAAAATGCCTGTATAAATGTCGCAAATACATTAATACCACTAGCTTTAATTATAAAACTACCTGAAAGAATCCCTATAAGTAATGAAATTATTACGTTCTTAGTTATAAACGCAAGTATTATAGCAACTAATGGTGGTATTAAAGTTAAGATTCCAAATTTTTCTGCATTAGCTAGTGCAATAGTGTCTATATCCTCTTCTGCAAAAACCATTACTGTTGACATTATGAACATAATTGTCGTCAGAAAAATAATATTAATTTTTTTATTTCTCATATAAATCTCCCTCTCTTTTTAATTTTGTGAACTATACAGGGTATTATGTTATGATAAAACTAAAAAAGCCTTGAGTGATAAACACTCAAGGCTTAAACATTACAATACATCAACAATATTAAAATAAATATAATATAATTCCTTAAATGATAGCTCACCACAAATAAACCTGTGACAGTTGTACACATTTTCTATGTACCCCCAGCAATATAATCTTAAAGCATCGATTATAAAACTTCGGCAATATCTCCTTTCCTAATAATTCTTTGTGCTTAACTCCTTATTAGTACTGATAGATTATTGCGCCTCTACCCTTCTATTCACTTTTATTAAATATATTTTGAGTATATATTATTTATTTAAACTTTGCAAGTTAGTTTTAAAAATTTCTACTTATTTTTTACATAAAATACCATATTTTTTTTAATTATGTTTAAAACACATTACAATCAATTAAAAATAATCTTCTTGTTTGAAATTTCTAATTTAAAGGACTTTTTATATTATTGTCGAATTATAAAATTAATTGTACTAATGCTATCAAAAAAATTTTAACAATTCTATGGAGGACTTACTTTAATGTTATTAATTTACAATGAAAAAACAAACCCCTATTTCAATTTAGCAATGGAAGAATATCTTCTAAAAAACTTTGATGAAGACTTATTTATTTTATGGAGGAATGAACCTTCTATAATTGTTGGAAAAAATCAAAACACACTCTCTGAAATAAACTTAAAATATATAAAAGAGCATTCTATACCTGTTGTTAGAAGACAATCTGGTGGTGGAGCTGTATTTCATGATTTAGGAAATATAAACTTTACATTCATAGCTTGTAATAATAATAGTTTTAGTGATTTCAGAAGATTTACTCAACCAATAATAGACTTACTTAAAACATTAGATGTCAATGCTGAATTTTCTGGAAGAAATGACCTTCTTATAGATGGCAAGAAATTTTCTGGAAATGCTCAATATAACTACAAAAATAAAGTGATGCATCATGGTACACTTTTATTTTCATCTGAGATAAATGACCTTTCAAAAGCACTAAAAGTTAAACCTATAAAATTCGAAGGAAAGGGAATAAAATCTGTAAAATCTCGTGTAACTAATATAAGTGAACACGTACAAGATAAAATGAACATAATAGAATTTAAAGATGCAATAATGAATTATCTTTCTAAAACAAATACTGATAATACTAATTATTGTTTAAGTGAGTATGATATAGAACAAATAGAAAAACTTACTAAATCAAAATATGAAACTTGGGATTGGAATTTTGGTAATTCACCAAAATATACTCTTTCAAATGAATTAAAATATTCTGGTGGAAATGTTGAATTAAATTTAAATGTTGATAAAGGCATAATAACCACTATAAAATTTTTTGGAGATTTTTTTGGAAAACGTGATGTTTCATTTGTTGAAGATGTACTTATTGGTACAAAACATGAAGAAAATGCTTTAAGAAATACTTTAGATTCTATTGAAATAAATGATTATTTCTTAGGTGCTGATACTGATATTCTAGTTTCTGGAATCTTAGGTGTTAAATAGAGGATATTAAAGATTTTAAAATATTTACAAAATTATGTTTACAGATATAAAAAATCATGATAATATTTATAGCATAATTAAAAATTGATACTTCTTATCCAGAGTGGTGAAGGGACTGGCCCTATGAAACCCAGCAACCAGTATATTTTTATATACATTGGTGCTAAATCCTGCAGTATTATACTGAAAGATGAGTCTAAATTAGCTTTTAAAGCCTGAGTTTAAACTCAGGCTTATTTTATTTCGCAGTGTGATAAAAGAAAGTATTTTATTTTTAACTAATCAATTATATTCAGGAGGGAATTTATATGAAATTCAAAAAATTATTATGTTTGTTGTTATGTCTAGTATTCACTTTATCTATAGTTGGATGTTCTAAACCTAAAGATGATAAAAAAATTGTTGTTGGTGCTACTTTAGTTCCAGGTGGAGAGTTATTAGAAGAATTAAAACCACTTATTAAAGAAAAAGGATATACTTTAGAAATTAAAAACTTTGATGATTACATACTTCCAAACGAAGCTTTAAATAATGGAGAAATTGATGCAAATCTATTCCAACATGAACCTTATCTAAAAGAAGCAGTTAAAGCTAAGGGTTACAAAATAATGGCTGGTAAAAAACTATATGTATGCCCAGCAATACTTTACTCTTATAAGATAAAATCTGTTGATGACTTTAAAAAAGGAGATACAATTGCAATAAGCAATAACCCTTCTTCTTGTTCTAAGAACCTTAGATACCTTGAAAGTATTGGACTTTTAGCTTTGCCTAAAGGTGATGGATTAGTTAGTCCGAAAGATATAATAGAAAATCCAAAAGGAATACAATTCAAAGAGTTAGATATTGCTCAAATTCCATCTTCGCTTCCAGATGTAACTGCTGCATTTATAGATACTACTTATGCAGTACCTGCTGGTCTTGATGCCAAGAAAAATGGAATTTATACAGCTCCTATAAATGATGAGTATGCAAATCTTTTAGCATTTAGAACTGAGGATAAAGATAGCGAAAAGATTAAAGTTCTACAAGATGTTCTTACATCAGATAAGGCAAGAAGCTTAATTGAAGAAAAATACAAAGGCATTGTAATTCCTATTTTTTAGTATATTTAATATAATTTTAATATTATTATTCTAATATTGTTGAATATTGACTTATTAAATGCTACCATTTAAATAAATCTATGTTTGTGGAGGAAAATTACTATGGCTATAGAATTAAAAAAGGGACAAAAAATAAATCTTACAAAGAAGGAAAATAGCGATTTAGGTGAAATTTTAGTTAATTTAAATTGGAATCAAAAAGTACAAAAAAAGGGTTTTTTTGGCTCTTTAAGAAGCAGCAATATAGATTTAGATTTGGGTTGCCTATTTGAAATGAAAAACGGTGTAAAAGGTGCTGTTCAGGCATTAGGCAATTCTTTTGGTAGCTTAGATAATCCACCTTTTGCTCAATTAGATGGAGATGACCGAACAGGAAGTAATACACAAGGAGAAAATTTAAGAATAAATGGTAATAAAATAAAAGAAATAAAAAGAATACTTATTTATGCTTTTATCTATGAAGGTGTAGCCAATTGGTCTGAAGCTGATGGAATTGTAACAATAAAACAAAAACAAGATTCAGACTTAGTTGTTAAACTTGATGAACATAAAAATGGCTATAATATGTGTTCAATAGCACTGATAGAAAATGTAAATGATGAGACATTCAGTGTTGAAAAAGTAGTTAGATACTTTAAAGGTCACAGAGAAATGGATACTGAGTTCCATTGGGGCTTAAAATGGGTTGCAGGAAGAAAATAAGTATATTATTTAAGAGACTATGAGTAAATTTCCTCATGGTCTCTTTTTTATCTAACAACTATTTATTTTCTTTTTAATTTTTATATAATGGTAATTTTTCAAATACTTATATATTTGTACATTTTTAAATAGTAAATAAAGCAAAACTTTATTCAGTATACAATAATTTTATTTAATTAACACATATTTTATAAAATATATTTTAGCTATTATAAACAAATTCTTTATCCAATATTTCTTCAAATTCTAATATTGGCATTGGTTTATAAAATACAAATCCTTGAACTAAATCACACCCAATATCTTTAAGAAATTCAACTTGCTCCTTACATTCAATACCCTCAGCAACAGTTGTGATATTCAGTTCTTTTAGCATATGTACAATATTTTTTATTACTATTTTTTCTTTATCTTTATCTAAACTAGCCTTGAAAAACATGGAGTCAAGCTTCAAAACGTCAAATGGTAAATCTTTTAAAACACTCAAAGATGAATAACCTTTTCCAAAATCATCTAAAGAACAAGTAAATCCATTGTCGTGCAAGTCATGTATAATTTCCAAAAGATGTTCTTGATTCTCGAAAGCTACACTCTCTGTAAATTCAATTTCTATAGTATTTTTAGGTATATTGTATTTATTTTTTATATTGGAGTAAGTTTCTACAAATTTAGTATTATAGAATTGTATTCTGGAAACATTGACTGATATCGGAACAAAAAGTCTGTTTTCATCTAACCTCTTTCTAATCCATTTACAAACTTCCTCAAAAACATACTTATCTACTAAAGCAATAAAAAAATCCTTTTCAAGCACTGGAATAAATATTGCTGGAGATATAATACCTTTATCTGGAGTCAGCCAACGTACTAAAGCTTCTGCACAATTTATTTTTTGATTATGTAAATTAACTTTAGGCTGAAAATAAACTATAAATTCTCTTTTCTCAATAGCTTCATGTATTCTACTCTTGATTGTATTTTCTTCAATCATTTTTTTACGAATATTTTCATTGTAAAAAGCATAATTAGTACCTGGTTTATTCTTAACAGTTTTTTGTGCAAAATTCGCTCGATTTATTAAGTCATCTATGTTTAGTTTTTCATTTACATCTTCAATACAACAGATTCCACTAACAATAGTAATGCTATATTTGTTTTTAATTTCATTTGTGATATTAATCAGTTCATTATCTACAACTTGTTGCCTTATTACTAAATCCTCCTTATCTACATAGCATCTTAAAGCAACAAATCTATCTGCAATTTCTCTAGCAAATATTTCATATTTTCCAATATCACCCATCATAAGATTAGCATATCGTTTCAGTATCATATCACCATAATCATACCCAAATATATCATTAATGTATTTAAAATTTTCAAAATCAATATAGAATATAGCAAATTTCTTATCCTTATGCCTATAGATATTTTGATTTGCATCCAATTTAAATTTTTCTATAGTATTTGCCCCTGTGAGTTCATCTTTATATGCAATGTTTTTTAAATCTACATTTAATTTTTCCAATCTAATCATTTTTTTATTATACTGTATAATCAATATTGTCCATGCTAATATGCCTATAATAGATATAATTATTATTAAAGTCATTAAATAATCACTTTTTCCTCTAGAAAAGTTTTCTATTTCAAATACTGTATCATTTGCAAGAGAAAAAAACTCTTCACTTATACTTAATAACTGACTAGTATCTTCTTTCATTCTTACTTTTTTTATTTCAATATTTAAATCTTCCCACTTTTTTTCTAGTAAAAACAAATCCTTATTATATTTATTACTATCAGTGATTACTAGACCATATTTTCCATCTCCTGTAATCAATTCATCTAAGATTCCATCAATATATTCTATTAATTCATCATTTGGTTTATGGTTCATCTCTAATTTAGTCAATCGTTGACTAGCTCCACGAACAATACCAACATAATTAATCAGTTTCCCATAATCACCAATATTATGAATCAATTTAATAGAAATGAAACTTATAGAAATCAATAAAATAAATAAAACTAAGATAGTTACCCTCAAAAATCTCTTCATAAAATACCTCTATTCTCTATGTCTTTTTTCACGCTTATTGGAGATTCATGTATATTATTTTTTCAAATAATATACATGAATCTCCAATAAAATTTTCTATACAATTAGAATATATAAAACCTTATTCTTCATAGTTCATTTTTAGAATTAGCTCTACATATAAAAGCTTTTCTCTAACATATGAGTTCTTATAGATTATTACTTCTTAGTACAATTTATAATATTTCTAATTACAAAATACTTATTAAAATCATACATTTATGACTATATAGATATACATCTGTACACCTTAATTATATTTAAAAGTTATTCTTTTTGTCTAGTATATTTTTATATTTTATTAGATTTTGAATACATTTCTATCATTATAATTAAAATTATTGCTTAGTCTATAAAAAAGTAGCTGTTTCAAAATAAGATAAGCCTCTTTTTCTTGTTTAAATGATTAAAATATATTTGATTTCATAAAAAAAAGTGCCTCATGAACTAAAAAGTTCATTTTGAGACACCCCCAAATAAGTAATAAACAGAATATGTTTACTATAAATGGTTGATTTATTTATTGACTGCTTTTGAAACATCATCTATCATTTTATTTAAAGATGCTAGACCTCCATCATTTACATACCATGTTGGCGAATCTAAATATATTATATTATCATTTTTATATGCATCCATAGATTTTATTACATCATTATTTAAAACAGATTTTGCTGTTGAACTATCCTTTACATCACTACCAGTAGCTATTCCTCTATCTATCACGAACACAACTTCTGGATTTTGTTTAGCTATATACTCAAAGGTAATATTTTGTCCATGACTTGATTCTTTTATATTTTTATCTTTATTTTCAAATCCAAAACTATTGTATAATATGCTAAATCTTGATTCTTCACCAAAAACACTTAAATTACCCTCATTCACCATTAAAGTTAAAGCATTTAAATTTCTTTCTGTTACTTTTTTATTTAGAGTCTCTATTTTCTTTTCAATTTTACTAAGCTCTTGATTGGCCTTTTCTTCTACTCCAAATATTTTTGCTATTTTATTTATATTATTTTTAACAGAATCTAAGTACTTCTTATTGTCTTTGGTTGTACTTATTGTTGGTGCTATTTTTGATAATTGCTCATAAAAATCTTCCTGTCTTCCATTTATTATAATTAAATCTGGATTTGCTGACTTTATACCTTCTAAATCTGGTTCTTTTAATCCACCTAAATCTGCATACTTTTCATCCTTATATTTCTCTAAAGATGCTGGCAAACTCGACTTTGGCAGTCCTACTAGACTATCAGCTACACCCAATGTATCCATTGTATCTAGAGCTGAATAATCAAATACTACTACCTTTTTAGGTTTCAACTTTACATCTGTTTCTCCCAAACTATGAGTTATTTTTATAGTATCATTTGAATTTTCTGATGTTTTTGATTCATTTTTTTTACTTCCACCCAATGCAAATACTGCCACTAATCCTACTATAGCTACTGCTGCTACTATTGCTGCTTTTTTATTCATACTAATCTCTCCCTCTTTCTTGTTAATCTTTATTCTGATTTAAAATTTTTTATAAGATATGTTTATTCTATATATAATATTTTAGAAATAGATACAAATTCGATTACCATTTATATGTTTAATATTAAAGCTCATTTCGTAAATATCTTCTAAAACTTTTTCATTGACTATCTCATCTGTACGACCTACTTTTTCAACTTTTCCATTTTTTAATGCAACTATATTATCTGAATAACATGATGCAAAATTTATATCATGCATTACTAATACTATAGTCTTATCTAACTCATCACAAAGACCTCTAAGTACCTTCATCATTTGAACTGAATGATTCATATCTAAATTATTTAGTGGTTCATCAAGCAATATGTACTCTGTATCTTGAGCTATTACCATTGCTATATAAGCTCTTTGCCTTTGACCTCCACTCAACTCATCTAAATACTTATGTTGTATATCAGTCAACTTCATATATTCTATTGCTTCATCAATATGATTTTCATCCTCTTTAGTTAGATTACCTTCACTATATGGGAATCTTCCAAATCCAACTAATTCTCTTATCGTAAGCTTTAAAGTTATATTATTAGATTGCTTAAGAATGGCTATTTTTTTGGCCAATTCTTTATTACTGTAATTAATCAAGCTTTTTCCTTCTATTATTACTTCTCCACTATCACCTCCTATAAGCCTTGTAACTATTGATAACACTGTACTTTTCCCAGCTCCATTTGGACCTATAAAAGATGTTATCTTTCCCTTTTCTATATTAAAAGAGACATCATCTACAACATTTTTATTCTTATATTTTTTAAATATATTTTTTATCTCTATCATCTATTTGCCCCCTTTAGTAGTAATTGAATAAAGTAAATTCCTCCTATGAAATTTATTACTACACTTAAAGTTGTATCAAACTTAAATATATGTTGTATGAAAAATTGACCTATTATTAATGTAATCATTCCTATCAACATAGAACCAAAAATTAAATATTTATGCTTATATGTTTTAAAAATTTCTCTAGTTATATTGGCAAGTAAAAGCCCTAGAAATGTCATAGGCCCAATAAGTGCTGTTGATATTGAGACTAAAACTGCTATCAGTATTATCATTTTTTTAACTACTTTATCAAAATCTACACCTAAATTAATTGCTTGCTCTTTACCCAATGATAATACATCTAAATATTTTATTTCATCATATATAAAAGGTATTATGGCAATAATTATTATAGATGCTATTAACAGTACATTCGTATTTATATTATTTAAACTGGCCATTATGCTAGTTTGCAAAGCTAAAAATTCATTTGGGTCTATCATTACTTGAATAAATGTTGTTGCACTTTTAAATAATGTTCCAAATATCATCCCTACTAGGATTAAAAAGAAAATATTATTTTTATTCTTTTCAAATAATGTTTTATACAATAGCATTGAGGTTCCAATCATCATAGTTACATTAATGATAAAGTTATAATTCTCATTTATAATCAGACTACTAGTTGAGCCAAATATAAATACTATTATAGTTTGAATCATTACATATAATGAATCCAATCCTAGTACACTTGGTGTTAATATTTCATTATTTGTAATTGTTTGAAACACTACAGTAGTAAATGCTATACATCCTCCACCTAATACCATAGCAAGTATTTTTGGTATTCTTTGTGATAATGCATATTCTAAATGATTCATGTCTATTCCATAGATTACAAAAAGTGCCATTGATATTAATAGCAATGTACTCGCAAAATAAATTTTTTGATTGAGACTAAGCTTCATTTACATTCCTCCTTAACACTAAATAAAGGAATAGTATACTTCCTATAACACCAACTGTAAGCCCTATAGATATTTCATATGGATAAATGATAATCCTTCCAAAAATATCACATATAAGTACAAATATCGCTCCAAATAGACCAGTATACCATATACTTGCTCTTATATTATCGCCCATATATAAGGATACAATATTTGGAACTATTAAACCTATAAAAGGGATATTGCCAGCTGTAACGACTACACATACTGTAACAAGTGCTACTATTATCAGACCTATATTAACAATTTTTTTGTAACTCAGACCTAAGTTTGTTGCAAAATCCATACCCATACCAACAACAGTAAATTTATTTGCATAAATATATGCTAATATTATAAGAGGTATCGTGATATATAATATCTCATAATTTCCTTTAAGTATCATAGAAAAGTCACCTTGCATCCAAGAACTTACATTTTGACTCAAATCGTATTTGTATGCAATAAAATCTGTCATAGACCCTATTATATTTCCAAACATTATACCTACTAATGGTACAAAGATTATATTTTTAAATTGCAACTTCCTTATTATTTTTATAAACATAAAAGTCCCTACAAGAGAAAATATAAACGCTATTAGGGTCTTTGTAAAAATAGATGCAGTTGGCACTAAAAGCATACATATTACTATACCAAATTGAGCTGCATCTATTGTAGCTCCTGTTGTAGGTGATACAAATTTATTTTTACTTATCTGTTGCATTATAAGACCTGCTACACTCATCCCTATACCTGCAATCAATATACTTATTAACCTTGGTACTCTACTCATGATAAATATCATGAGCTTATGCTGATTTTTTGCAAATATATGCATTATATTTATATCTTCAGCTCCTATAAATAAAGAAAAATAAGACAAAATTATTATTCCTATAACTAAATACCTTTTTTTCATTCTCCCTCCTTAAAAATCTTTGCTTAATTAAAATGAAAATTATTATCATTTTCACTTTTATAGTTTATCAATAATAATTATCATTGTCAATACATATATATATTTGTTTTTTTCAAAAAAAATGTTACTAGAATTGAAATTTCTAGTAACATTAAAAATCTAATTTTATAAAATAAACTATAAACACTAATTTGAATATGTAGATGTTGTTGTTTAAAGATAATGTTTTATTAATTTAATTTATTTATTATATTATTTTAGTATATCTTTAAAGAGTCTATAAAAATTGCCACTAGAAATTAAATCTATATCGCTTTTTTTATAACCTCTATTTTCAAGTTCTACCACTATATTATGTGCTGTATGTGTACTTTCAAGACCATCTACACTTGGAACACTAACATTTTCAGTAAAAGAACCTATAGTCTCTTTTCCTAAGTAATCACTAAAATCAAAACCAAAAGATACATGTTCTATACCTATAAGATTTACTATGTAGTCTATATGGTCAACTAAGTGTATCAAATCTTGCTTCTTGGGATTACTATTAGTAAATCCTCTAAAACTATTTATTCCTACTAATCCACCTGTATTTGAAATTTCTTTTAATTGATTATCTGTAAGGTTTCTTTTAGCATCACATAAACTCCTAGAATTAGAATGAGAGGCTATAACTGGCTTACTTGCAATAGACATTAAATCCCAAAATGACTTTTCATTCAAGTGTGATACATCTACTATCATGCCCAATTCTTCCATCTTATTTACTGCTTTTTTTCCTATTTCAGTTAGACCACGATTTTCATCTCCTGAACATCCTGTAGCAAGTTCATTTTGCTCATTCCAAGTTAATGATACATGTCTTGCACCAACTTCCTTATAAAAATAATCTATTAAATCTATATTTTTTCCAATATGACTTAACCCTTCAAGTCCTATTAAAATATTTATTTTATTCTCAGTTAAACCTTTATCTATATCTGAATACTTTTTTACTATATTTACAACATCTTTCATATCTTCAATTTCATCTTTTATACAGCTTATAATTTGTTTAACTCTTTTTTCAGGTTCTTTATCATATGGAGGGTCTATCCATATTACAAAAATAGCTCCCTCTATATTCGCTCTTTTAAAGTTATCAAGATGGATTCTTCTAAATACATCTTTCTCCCCGTTAAGCCTTCTTATTGTTACATCTGCCCAAGTATCTGAATGTCCATCGAAAATCATAACAACCTCCAATTATATAAAAATCTTTTAAAAAAACAACTTTTTTTATTCACGTAAAATTATATCAAAATATTTCCTACTAAAAGACCAAAATAATTTCCTACTATGTATCCAAATGTCCCTACTATAAGTATTGGCCCTACTAGTTTAGACCATCCTTTTGATATTGCCATAGCTGCTGCTGTTGTAGGTCCACCAATATTTGCATTAGATGCAAGAATAGCTTCTTCTAAACTAAACTTAAATATTTTAGCAACTATAAATGTAACTAACATGTTTATTAGTACCATTATTCCACAGAATAAAAGTAGTAATGGTGATTTTTGAATTATTAATGGTATTGAAGCAGGAACACCTACTACAACAAAGAAAATGTATATTAAAAATGTACCTAACTCCTGTGCTCCTTTTATATCACTAAAGAAATTAGGCATAAATGTAGCAAATAGCATAGTCAAAGTAGTTATTATTAGATATTGATTGCCAAATAAAGTATTTAACATTGCTAAAAAAGGATTTGATGTTGGTATTATGGCTTTGAACCAAGTGGATAGTTCTACAGATACTGCAACAATTATAAAGGCACTACCAATAGCTATTGCTATATCTTTTAAGGATATTTCTTTTCTTCCCCAGTAATTTGCTGCTATTGTTTCTCCTTCAGTTACACCTATACTTTCCATCTCATCTACATGTGGATGTTTAAAATGTTTTCTAAAAAATCCAATTGATGGTATAGCTATTAAAACAAAGAAATATAATGCCATTAAAAGATTATCTGCTACAACTGTTGCTGATACTAACTCTCCTGGTGCATCAAATGCTCCTGACATAGCTGCAAAGTTTACATTTCCACCTATATAAGAACCTGTCATCATAGCTGCAACAATATTTAAATCTGGTACTACATTTTTTAATGTTAAAAATCCAATCATAGATCCAAGCACAGTTCCTACAGAACCTACAAGAAATATTACGAGTAATCTTCCACTTTCTTTCCATATCTTTTTAATGTTACATTGATATAACAATAAAGCTATGGCTAAAGGAACAACATATCCCCATACTTGGTCATATACAACAGACTCTACTGGTATGATATTTAGATTCGATAATAACATTGCCCCTACAAGAGCTATTATTGCTCCTGACACCTTTGATGCCCAACTGTACTTTTGTTCCAAATAAATACTAAATGCTGCCCAGCCAGTTATAACTGCCCATAACACCCAAATATTATCAGGACTTACAAAACTCTTCATCTTAACTACCTCCATTTCATTAAATTAAAATATCGACATTAATATTCAATATATTGAATATTAATACTATTATAATGCATCTTTTCAGAAAATTCAATATAACAGAAAAAATACATGTATTGCAAAACTTTTTTTATTTTATTAATCTTTAGAAATTATATGTTATAATCATTTCTGAGGGGGTTTGTATCTAATGAATATAGACGTAGGAAGTAAAATTAGAGCTCTTAGAAAATCTAAAAATATCAGTATCTCTACTTTAGCAAAAAACTCGGATTTAAGTACAGGCTTAATAAGTCAAATTGAGCGCAATATGGTTGTTCCATCAATTGTAGCAATGTGGAAAATATCAAAAGCTCTTGATATAAATATAGGTTATTTCTTTGATGAGATTGGAAGAGATGACTCTGATATAGTAGTAAAGAAAAACAATCGAAAAAAAATAGTAACTAATGATTCTACAAAATTTTATGAACTTCTTGTTCCTAATTTATCTGGTAAAAAAATAGAATTTATACTTGTTACACTAGATGGTCATACACAAAAAAATAGTGAATTTGTGACACATGAAGGAGAAGAATGTGGATATATAATAAAAGGAAAAATGAAGATAACACTTGGAAATAAGGAATATATATTGGAAGAAGGAGATAGTTTTTATTTTAACAGTACTATCCCACATGTGTATGAAAATTATGATGATAATGTATGTATCTCAGTCTGGGCAATGACTCCACCTTCATTTTAATATATTGAATTCTTACTTAAATATAAATTGATAAAAATCTGAAATAAATTAGTATGATAAACTTTATTATAATTTATTTCAGATTTTTCTAATTTGTTATTTATATATGTCAGTAATTATATATTAAGCAGGCAACTTTCATCTAAAATGTTAGATAGTATCTCTTCAGTTCCACTCATTCCATTAAAAGAACTTGATATAAATGAATTTCTTATTTCATTTTTGTTTATGTCACCATGTTTTAACACATAAGCTTTATTTGAGATATTAAGCATCCCCTGGTCCATAATAGAATCTCCAATTGCATAAAAAAATTCTATTCCTAATTCTTCGGTCAAGTATTTTATAGCATTTTCTTTTGAAATTTCTTTTGGTATAAAATAGATTTTTCTGCCACTCACATAGAACCTCCAATTTTTTGATTCCAATATATTTATGTACTCTTTGATTGAGTCCAAATTAAATTTTGAGAAATCAACAACTATATAAAAAAATGTATCTTCTGCAACTTTAAAATTAGTTATTCCATCTATATTCAAATAATCTCTAAAGTTATCAATCATACTTTCAATCGGTTCATAGTCAGATTTTAATTTATCTATTTTTTCACTCCATGATTTCAATATTTCATTATCTTTAAGTATAATTCCTCCATTTGAAGTTATACTCCAAGGAAAGTAAATTCCATATTTATTAAATTCTATACGCTTAAATTGCTCTACTGTTCTAGTAGTTGTCGGTATAAACATACCATAATATTGTATTTGCTTTATTAAATTTATAGTATCTAAAGATATATAAGATATTTCTTTTTCTCTATAAATTTCTATATTAGTATATTCCTTATCAGTATCTAAAAATTTATCAGAGTAGATAATACTCCTGTCTAAATCTGAAAAAACAATCATTCAGTCTTCTCCTGTCTAATATATTTTCTAAACATCTTTCATATTTTTTATTATTCCACAACATTTATAGGCTTTTAAATCCATTTGTTCAACCTCAACATTTTTTTCTTTAGCTAATACGAATATATGCTCTAAAGATTTGTCATTCAAATCTTTAACAAGAATCTTATATGGAACTCTTCTAAGTAAAACTCTTGTTGTTTCCCCAACACCTGGTTTGATAAGGTTAATGTCTGTTATACTGTACTTTTCCTTTATATTTAAAACATCAAAATATCCATCTCTTGTTATAATATCACTTTCCCATTTTTCGACTTCATCAGATATATTTTTAAATTGATTTTTAAAACATTCTTCTATAGTTTCTATATAATTCATAGATTCATCTTTATCTTTTAAATGTCTATAGAACTTAGCACCATGAAAGTCATCTTTACCAATTAAATCTTCTCTTAATACAGTTCTACTTACTAATCCAGAAACAGTTGAGTTTAAACATGCACTTGGTATCAAGAAGTCTTCTCTAATTCCATAAAGTCCTGAATATCCAGCAGGGTCAGCTAATACAGCAAGAGTTGAGTCAAAGTGTTTTTTAAATTTAATATTAAGCTCATCACATGCTTTTTCAAGTTCTTTTGATATAGTTCCCTTGCCAGTCCACCCATCTAAAAATTGAATTTTTGAACTTGGATGATTCTTTACTATATATTCAATTGCATTCATATCTATTCCTTTATCTCTTATTATAGAGATTGTATAGTGAGGTAAATTTACATTATACTTATTTCTTAAGTATCTTTTTGCCAAAATACCAATAGGTGTTCCTGCTCTAGCAAGTGAAACTAACACTACATCATTACCATTTTTTTTAATTATTTTTTCACACATAACGCCTATAGAAAATGCAAGCTTATCTTTATTTTCTCTCAGTTTCTCATGATATAAATTCAGATAATCTTCACTAACTTCATACTCTATTGGTATCATTTCTGAATAATGTCTACCATTTTGTATTTTTAATTCTCTCTCTTTATTTCCTTCTTCCTCAATTAAATTTGATATATCTTTTAATAAAAAAATAACATCATCTTTAGAATATGTGCTAAAATCTCCCATATGACTCAACTCCTATCTTAAAATTGTGATATATTATCCAAAATACTTTAGCTACAACATACTATAGTCAATTCTTTTATACTTGTCTCTTTAATTATATCAAGAAATTCTAGATAAGAATTTTCACTTTTATTCAACTCTACAAATAAATAACACTTAGAAAATTTATGTTTATCTATATTGTAAATATAATTTTGAACATCTATATTATAAAAGCTCTTTAACATAAACTTACTCCTAATAGGATAATTATCTTTATCAATATTAATAATTGGACTTCTTGTTGTTGAATGATAGTATACATCACATTGATTTTCTTTTTCCTTTGCAAACAACATAGGTATATACATGAATTCTTCAGTACCCAAAAATAGAATCTTTTCTTTTTCATTTTTTAAAGATTCTTTACTGACCATAGTTATTTTTTTACTTTCTCTCTTAACGATTTCTTTTAATCTAGATTGTTCTCTTCTATTAATTCCAAATCTACCTGTATATTTTACATATTTCTTATTTCCAATATAATCTTCTAAGTCAACATAAATATGATTTACTACTAAATTTACTTTATCACTTGAAATAGCTTCTGATTTATTAATAGTATAATTATCATTGTAATTTGAGATAACATCTTCATCTACATTAAATTTAAAATTTCCTTTAAATAAATATACAAATTCTATCTTACAACCCAGTTCTCTTTCTAAGTAGGTAACTTTCCTTAAATTCTCATCACTTACCCAATTAAGTATGGAGCATATAGTATATTTCTTTTTAGGATAAATACTTTGAATCTTTCTAATTATATTCATACATGTATTAGCTGTGGTAATCTCATCATCAACCAATATTATCTCGTCCCCAAATTTAAAGTTGTTAAGCATCTCAAAGTATAAATTTTGGTCTGTTGCATGGGAATGTTCCTCTAAAAATTCCAGATTTTCTAACTCATCAAACTTTTCTCTAGTAGTATGAATGAACTCATAATCTCCACATAAGTAATCAAAAAAGCTATGCCCAACAGCTGTGCCAGTCTCAGCAAAAGCTATAACAGTTCCATTTGACGTTAATTTATTTTTTTCATTATAAATTGTAGCTATTAAGTTTCCTAAGTTATCCATCTCACTTGGCTTACATGCTAAATGCTTACCAAGTTTTTTTGATATAAACAGAAAACGTCTTTTACTATTATTTCTTATTCCTATGTCTAAAAAATCATTTAGTTCTAAATTTAATGGATTATCAGTAATGTCAATTTCACAATTAAAATTTAAGCAATTCTTCATAGTCTACTCCTTTATTTAATACACCATATATTTTAGATAGAATCAATGTTTTTTTAGCCCATAAAAAATGTGGATTTGTTTCATTCATTCTCTCTCCTAACACACCCTTACTCACACCATATTTGCTATTTGTACTATCCAATATATCCAAGGCATCAGTGAAATCTTCATATGATACTGTAGATAATGCTTGTACAATTTGAATTTGCATTGGATGAATTACAGTTTTCCCAATTAATCCATGATATTTATCTAGTAATATTTCTTCTATATACTTACTTCTTATATCTTCATTTGTCATATCAAAAAACTCTGATACTCCCCCACTGATAGGTATATCTAATTCTGGTCTTTGAAGATATGTAATTATGTCTAGTATAAACGAAGAACAAATCAAATTATTATATATAGAGAAGTTCTTATCCCTTCTTATACCATACATCCCTAATATATCAGTTAGACCTACTCTAATGCTGAGTATTCTTGACTTATGTCTTAAAATAGCATTGTATAAATTAGTAAAACTCAGTTCTTTTTTTTCATTATATATAAATTCGCTTGTCTCTATTATTGGAATAACATACATATCTTTAAGATTCATAGAATCCAAAACTGCTATGCAGTTTTCAATCAACTCCGAATTTGCTTTAGGAATTAATATTCCTGTTACAGTATGACTATTTTTAATTATAATCTCTTTAATCCTCAACAATTGCCCCACATCTTTTATTCTTACAAAAATTAATGGTATTCCATCTTTATTTGTTATACTCTCATTATTAATATTTTTCAAAATTAATTTAAGATTTTCTATAGCCTCTAACTCTCCACTTGCACCAACAGCATCTTCTAAACAAATAGCTAATGGTCTAACTCCCTTAACATCCCCTATAACACTCTTATAAATCATATTATATTGAGTAGCTGGAACGTATAAAAAAGCACCAAGTGCATATTTCAACACATCTTTTTCAGTCTTAGCATTAAAGTCTTCTGGCTCTTTCAAAAAAATTTTCTCCAAATCGTCTTTGCAGATATAATCGAAATATTTCAATGTATAGCCTCCTCATATACATAGAAAGGGCCAACTTTATACAAATTAGCCCTTAATATAATACTACTTATTATAAATTATAGTCGTATTTAATTCTTCCAATCTCTTTGTATTATCCTTAATTAAAGCTCTATTGTTTTCTTCTATTCTCATAGTTTCATCTATACCAGACTTAATAGTATTATACATTTTTTCCAATGTCTCTATTTGAACAGAACTTGTTCCAGCCATTCTAGCTATTTGTGCACTTTGAGTACTTACATTTTGTGCATTTCTAAGCAATAATTCATTAGTTTTGTCATCAAGTGCCTTTAGAGATTTTGCTTGCAATTCTTGCTTTTTAAGTAATATAGCTTGAGATAAACATTGTTTAAATACTGGTAAAGTTACAACAAATGCACTATTTATTTTTCTAATTAAACCATAATTATTATGTTGCATACCTCTAAGCATAGGTATTGTCTGGATAGCTATATTTTCTGCTATTCTTAAATCATATACTCTTTGATTTAACATATCATAAACTTTTAATAGTTCTTGATAGTTAACAACATCCATTTGATCTCCACTAGTCTCTGATTTTTGTTTAAAGAAAGGTAGTATTTCATTATCCATTTCTTCTATTGCCATCTCTCCAGCAACAATATATTTTTGGAGTTCATTATAAAACTCAAAGTTTTCATTTAACATAGCTCCTATTTGCTTGTTAGAAAGTGCTATATCTCTTTCGTATTGCTCAAGCTCAATTTGAATTTTCTCAACTTCTCCTCCCAATGTTTCATACTTTTGAAACATCATTTCAATGGCATTATTAGCTTTTTTGAAAAGTTTTTGAACGAAATTTGGTTCCTTAGTTTCTTGAAAATCGTCTAAATCAAACTTGTCCATTATTTTAGTTAAATGAACCAACATTTTAGAATTTTCTTCATTTCTATTCAATTTTATTGTGTTTAAAAGGCTATCAGAAACTCTTGCTACTCCTTCAGATGCTTTTCTACCAAACTGTAAAATTGTATCTGGATTTTCTACTTCTATAAGAGAGGTCAATGCCTCAACTTCTTTAGACTTTCTCAGTTCATTTTTTTTATTATTTGTATATTCCATTATATCGAAATTTTCTTCTTGAACTGCTGTAGGCAAATTATCAGTAACCTCTACGGAATTCTTATCTTTTGAAAAACTATTTATATTTATCCCCATCTAAAATCGTCTCCTCTTTCCAAAAATTTTTTTAAGTAAAGGTATATCATTTTCAATTGAGCTTAATTTAAGGTCATATACCATTTTATCCAATCTGTGTATATCAATCAATTGGTTATTTATAACATTCTCTATATTATTTTCTCCTCCTGGACATAGAATAATAATATCAAATCCAATTTTACTAAGTAAAAGCATAAGAAAAACTATTTCTTTATCAAATACAATACTCTTGTACATATATACAATCAATTTTGGATTTATAAGAGAATAATCAAAATTATTCATCATGTGAACAAACTTCTTATCCATATGAAGTACTGTAAATAGACCTTTTATCTTGTCCTCTCCACTTAGACCATTCAAGAACATGCTTCCTTCTAATAATTCCTCCACTTTTTCTAAAATCATAATTTGTTGATTTAATGCTAGTGTCGATATGGAATAATCTTTATTATTTAAAACAGAACTTTTATCTATGACACCTTTTGAATCCAATAAAAAAGATAAACTAAAAGCTTCTCTTGTAAACTCTTTTGAAAATCTATCTATATCTCCATTAAATTCAATAAATGTTGAACTTTCCGAATCTCTTAATAAGTCTAAAAACTTAATATATTCATTTTTATCATTATATATTCCATTAATCTTAGAAAGAAAATTGGGAGCTTCTACGATAGTATCATTAAACTTAAATCCTGGTCTTAATTTAAGTGGCTGATTCCAGTATATTGATATTTCATCAACAGTTGAACTTAGAAGCAAATTTTTTATTTTTCTGTCTTGAAGTTGCCAAGGTTTTATAAATCCTGCATCATTTAGCAATTCTTCACTTATACGTTTTGATGCTTCTGCTCCAACAGTAAAAGCTTTTTTTACAGAACCTTTATCTATTTTTTCTCCTAAAATAACCCTTTCTTCAAAAGAAACTTTTGCTTCTATTATGTTAGCTTCCTCAAACTCTATATTGTATTTTTTTAAGTTTAAAATATCTATATTACTCTTTGAATTTGGATTAAGATATAAAACATCAAAGCTTGCCAAGTACAATATCAAGAGTAAATAAACCTCATGCTTTTTTATATCTCCATAAAATATTATTTTTGGAGCCTCATTTTTATTTATATCTAAAGCACCGATATATGTCTTTATCCATGCCATTATTTTCACTATAAAATTTTGTTTCACTCTATCATTAGTAAATTCTTTTTCTTCATCTTTTAACACTCTATCTATTGCTTGCTTTATTTTATAATCAAGTTCTTCAAATCCTAAAATATTTATATCTACATCTTCCATGCTACTTCTATATTTTTTAAGTCCATTTTTAAAATAATTTATAATATCAAAATCACTAGGATTTGCTATAGCATCAGTAAATAAAGCAATATCTTTTTTACTATCAATATTTTGTTTTGTCTTAAATATCTCGAGATTGTACAAAATTTCATCTTCTAAACCAATATATGAAATAAAATAACTTAGATATCCTTTTGAAGGAGTGTAATTTCCTCTATCTGATTGGCTGGAGAATATTTTTTCAAATACCTTTGAGTCACCCATAATTATCCTCCCAATTTAAATGTTTATTCAGAACTGACTCAAAATACATATTTTGAGCCAGTCTGTTATCTTCTATCTTCTAAAAAATTTATTTTAAGCAGTCTTTTTTGGTTTTACCAGTCTTATTATACATTTTACAACTTCATTAACTACAATTACACTTGCTGCTACACATAGAACTTTTATCCATGTCATAACATCCATAGCTACAGAGTTAAAGAAATCTTGGAATAGCTGAGTAAATATTACTTGTGCAATTCCTGTTAATAATATTATTTGTAGTGCTAATTTATTGTGTGTAAAGTTAGGGAAAATACTATCTGCATTAAATTCTCTACAGTTAAATGCATTAAATAATGCACTAAAAGCAAATAATGCAAACATTACAGTTCCCTTATGAGCTTCATCAACTCCTAAGAAGTTAAATGTAGATTGTAACATTAGTATTGCTGTTATATAGAATGCATTTAATACTATTGTATACACCATTGATTTAGAAATTATATTGGCTTTTCTATCAACAGGTTTTCTATTTAATACATGGTCTCTAACTGGCTCTAGACCTAATGCTAGTGCTGGTGGACCATCCATAATTATGTTTACCCATAGTAATTGTATTGTAGTAAATGGCATCTCTTGTCCCATAACCTGAGATATTATAGCCACTAAAAAGGCAATTACATTTACAGTTAATTGGAACTGAACGAATCTTTGGAAGTTATCATAAATTCCTCTACCCCATTTAATACCTTTTACAATAGTACTAAAACTATCATCAGTTAAAATTATATCTGCTGCGTTTTTAGATACCTCTGTACCAGATATACCCATTGCTATACCAACATCTGCTTTTGAAAGCGCCGGAGCATCATTTATACCATCACCTGTTACTGCAACAACATCTCCACTCTTTTGTAGAGCTGAAACTATTCTCATCTTACTATCTGGCTTACTTCTTGCAACAATTGATATAGTTTGCATCTCTTGCTTTAACTCTTCATCATCTAAAGTATCTATATATGAAGCTTCAACTACTCTCATATTATTTTTTAATAAACCTAATTCTTCACCTATAGCTCTTGCTGTATTTATATTATCTCCTGTAAGCATTTTTACAGAAACACCCGCTTTGTTTGCTGTATTTACAGACTCTATAACATCTTTTCTAAGTGGGTCTCTTATACCAACAAATCCACTGAATACTAAATTACTTTCCATTGCACTTACATTCATAGCATCACTTTCAGCAGTTACTGCTGCTTCTTCTTCAGCTTCTGAGATTTCTTTATATGCAAACCCTAAAGTTCTCATTGATTTTATTTGTAATTTCTTTATTTCTTCCAAAATCTCATGTTTTATGTTTTCAGTTAATGGAACTACGTCTTTTCCTCTTTGGATATGTGAACATAGCTCAAGTAGGACTTCTGGTGCTCCTTTTGATAATAGTACATGATTATTATCTTGACCTATAACAGAAGTCATTCTCTTTGAATCAGAAGTAAAAGGATTTTGAGCTACTATATTAGAATTCTTTCTAGCTTGTCTATAGTCTACGTTTTTGTAGTATAAAAGCAATGCACATTCAGTAGCACTTCCTAAATACTTAATATCACCATCATTATGCTCTACATCAGCTGTAGAGTTTATCATACAGTTTTCTTCAAAATAACTATTTATTTCCTCTTCTGAACTTTCAATATATCTTCCATCAATATATGCAACTTCTACAGTCATTCTATTTTCAGTTAATGTACCAGTTTTATCTGAACATATCACAGAAACAGAACCTATAGTTTCACAAGCTTCTTTTTTAGTAACCAATGCATTTATTTTAGCCATTTTTTGCATTGTTATTGCAAGTGTCATATTTATCATAGTTGGAAGACCTTCTGGTACCGCTGCAACTATCAATGCAACACATACTGTAAATGCTGTTTTAACAGGGTCTATTGATTCTAAAAATGGTAATATTCCAGACATATCTACATTTAATACATTTTTACTTACCATTTGGAAAACCATAAATATAAATAACAATCCTGCTACTGCACTAGAAACTTTGGCTATCAAACCACCTAAGTTTCCAAGTTTTATCTGAAGTGGAGTTTGCTCATCTGTTTCTGATAAGTTTTGAGCAATTTTACCCATTTCACTACTATCTCCAATTGAAGTTACAACTAGAGTTCCTCTACCATAAGCTACAAGTGTACCACCAAACACCATATTTATTTGTTTCGCAGGTATTGGCTCTTGTACTACTACTGCTCCTTTAGATTCTATTTCTTCCATAGAAACTACTACATCACACTTTTTAGATACATCATCAGATTCTCCTGTTAACATATCTTCTCTGACTTTAAGATTTATAGTTTCTATAAGTCTACCATCAGCAGGTACCATGTCACCAGTTTCAATATATACTATATCACCTGGTACCAATTCACTCTTAGAAATTTGATGTACTTCCCCATCTCTCAATACTTTAACTTCTATGTTTTCAGTCAATTTAGAAAGGGCATCTGCCGCTTTCTTAGAGCGACCTTCTGTAATCATACCTATTGCTATACCTATTGCTATAGCACCTACAATCCCTATTGCATCATGAGTTTCCCCAATTACCGCACTTACTACTGCCGCAATAATCAAGATAACTATCATTGGCTCACTTAAACTTTCCTTTAAATCATCCCAAAAACTTCCTTCTTCTTTTGGGGTAAATTCATTTAAACCATACTTTTCTCTTCTAGTCTTGACTTCTGATTCTGATAAACCTTTTTCAGGATTAACAGATAAGTCTGTTGTCACTTCTTCTTTATCTACATTATAATATTTGATATCATTGTTAAATTCCATATGCACACTCAATCCTGTCTAAATTTTGCATTACTTCTTTAAGACCCGCATCTTTTGTTCCTTCGCCAATTGCTTTAAATTGCCAACTTCCATCTTTTCTGTATATAGCTCCTACTATAAGAGTAGTTTTTTCAGAATAGTTATCAGATAGATTATATTTTGCTATCTCTTTCTTATTACTTTGGTCCTCAACTCTTATATAGGCGTTTTCTATCATGCCAAAGTGTTGTTTTCTATCCACACAATTGTATATATTTACTACAAATAATAATTTATGAATATTTGATGGAACTTTATCCAAATTAACTAGGATTTGTTCATCATCACCTGCACCTTCACCAGTTAGATTGTCTCCTGTATGCAAAACTGACTTACAGGCACTTTTTAGATTTCCAAAATAAATTAAATCTTTGATTCCACTTAATTTACCTTCTTGATTAAGCATGAATACAGACGCATCACAATCTATATCAGCTTGTCCTCCACCAAATAACGATTTAAAAAATCCTCCGCCTGCTTGTTGTACAGGGTCCCATCCTAAACCTACAAGTATATTACTAAGTCCAGGGTTTGATTTTTTTAAATCTATTTTATCACCTTTTGATAAATTAATAGACATACTAAACCTCCACAAAATTTTATACAATATAACCTATACATTATTTGTATAGGTTATTTATATTTAATATATTTTACTCAATTAAACATTTAAACCATAGTTTCTACAAAGTGCTTCTAAACCACCTTCAAATCCTGCTCCAACTGCACTAAACTTCCATTCACCATTATACTTATATATCTCACACACTGTAATTGCAGTTTCTATACTAAATTCTTCACCTAAGTCATATCTTAATATTTCTTCATCATTTTCAGAATTTAAAACTCTTACATACGAGTTGCTTACTTGTCCAAAATTTTGTCTTCTTTCAGCAGCTTCATATATTGTAACTGTTACAGCTATCTTTTGTATATGCTTTGGCATTGACTCTAGATTCACTAATATTTCCTCATCATCTCCATCACCTTCACCAGTTCTATTATCACCTAAATGTTCAACTGCTCCAGATGGATGTTTTAAGTTATTATAGAATATAAAATCTTCATCGTTTTCAACTCTTTGAGATTCTCCAACCATGAAAACACTTACATCTAAATCATAGTCATAGCCACTATCAAATGAATTTGTATCCCAGCCTAGTCCAAGTTTTATATTTTTAAGACCTGGATTTCCCTTAGTTAAATCAATTTTTTGTCCTTTTTTTAATACTATAGCCATGGAAAATATCCCCCTCTAGTTTATTATTATATTTGAAATTATAAGTTTATTCCAAAATTTCCACATAGTGCAGCAAGACCGCCTTCAAAACCAGAACCTAGTGCATTAAACTTCCATTCTCCATTGTGCTTATATATTTCAGCTACTACTATAGCTGTTTCTATACTAAAATCTTCTCCTAATTCATACTTTATTAACTCTTCATTTGTATCTTTATCTACTATTCTTATATAGGAATTACTTACTTGTCCAAAATTTTGTCTTCTTTCTGCTGCATCATGAATTGTAACAGTAAAAGAAATCTTGCTTATTTCTCCAGGAATCTTAGATAAATCAACAACTATTTGTTCATCATCTCCATCACCTTCACCAGTTCTGTTATCACCTAGATGTTCAACTGCTCCAGAAGTATGTTTTAAATTGTTGTAAAATACAAAATCTCCATCATTAGTAACACTTCCACTTGCTCCTGTTAAAAATGCTGCTGTATCTAAATCAAAGTCAAATCCACCATCATACTTGTTAGTGTCCCATCCTAAACCTACTAAAATATTTTTAAGGCCTGGATTTCCTTTAGTTAAATCAACCTTTTGGCCTTTTGATAATGTTATACCCATAATTTATCGCTCCCTTGTTAATTTTAGCTAAACAAATCTTGCTAATTATTTATCTTTTTCTTTAATCATATTATAACATTTTTTATTCATTTGTGAAGAAAACTTGCTTGATATTTTTAAAATATAATTAAAAATATGTTTATATTTCTTACTTTTTACATAGATTTTACATACTTTATTAAATGTGTAAAAGCTATGTTTAATATGTAATTATATATCATTTATATGAACAAGTACACATTTTATTTTGAAACTACAAAATTATTGTACTATATTGTTTTAAGTTGTTTTATAATAGACTATATCATCTTATTATAGGAGAAAAAATATGCTTTGTACTATTAAACCATTAAAAATTTTAATAAAAAAGTCAAATGAACCTCTAATTGAATTCATGTCTAATACTAGCTATACAAATAAAAGTTCTTCATATATTAAAGAAGTCTATTTTACACGATATATAGGTGTTGACGATTCAATTGATGAGTACATAGAAAAAATTAAAAATATAGATACTTATTTTTTTAATAATCCTACAATTCCCTATATTAGACTTAGCAACTTAAACATAAATTTTGACAAAACACAAACAGATAATATGCTTAAAATTTTTAAGATTTATGATAGAACTAAATTTAATAGTTGGGATTTATATAATATTGACTTTCCATGTAAGATAGAAAATGATACTTTAGATTGGACTAAAAAGATTTCATTTAAAAATACACTAGATTTATTTTCCACAAGTGTGCCAAATTCAACACCTTCTATTGTCAAAAACTTTGCAGTTAAACTTTTGTGCTGGATAGAATACTTTCTACCTAAATTATTTTATAATAAAGTAAAAACTAATATTTCACCAAAAATAGTGTACTTTGGAAATATCAAGAGACAAGAACTTTTTTTCTTATATTTTTTATCACAGCTTGGGTGTGATATTTTATATATAAATCCACATAAGGATATTCTTGATTTATATCCTGAATGTTCAAAATTTTCTACTCTATTTGAACTTTCTAGGAAGAATTCAAATATGTTAGAGATACCTTTTGAAATACCTATTACAAATATAAATTATGATGAAAACACCAATAAAACTTACACCTCTACAGATAGGCCTAACTCCGAAAACACACTTATTAACATAAATCTGACATCTAAAAAGCCTACACAAGGTAAAGAAGCAGAACTTTCCTATGAAGAACTTGCAAAGTTATCAACTTCTGTTGTTATGATTGTTGTGTGCAATAATGAAGATAAGCCATTTAAGAGTGGTTCTGGAGTAGTAATAAATAATGAAGGTTATATACTTACAAATCTTCATGTAGTTAATGATGGTTATTCATTTTTAGTTAGATTTGAAAATGATGATAAAGTTTATACATCTTATCAAATCATAAAATACCATTCAGATTATGATTTAGCTGTGATAAAAGTTGATAGAAAATGCAAGCCAATCCCTGTTAAAGTCAGTAAAAAACCTGTAAGAGGTCAAAAAATAGTTGCAATTGGAAGCCCTTTGGGTCTTTTTAATACAGTTTCAGATGGAATTATATCAGCTTTTCGTGATTTTGAAACAGTTCAAATGATACAATTTACAGCTCCAATCTCTAGTGGTAGTTCTGGAGGAGCTCTTTTAGATATGTTTGGAAACTTACTAGGATTGATTTCTGCTGGGTATGATGATGGACAAAACTTAAATTTAGCAGTAGAAAGTAATCTTGTCAAAATGTTTGCCAATAATTTTATTGAAATAGTAAACTGAACAAGCAAAGTCTTCCCTGTCCTACTCTATAGTAATCAAGAGGACGAAAACATTGTATGCTTTCGCCCTCTATCTAATATTAAGAGCAATATTAATACTCGATATTTTTATGCTCAATAAATAATTGGTGCCATAGACAAAATGTAAATATAGTCCATATTTTTCTTGAATTATCTCTATGACCCTTAAGATGCATATCTAAAAGTTTTATTATATATTTTTTATCTATAAATTCATCTACATTTGAATTAGAAATAGTTTCCTTTACAATATCTCCTAAAGAATCTTTTAACCAAACTCTTATTGGTGTTGGAAACCCTAATTTTTTTCTTTGAATGACGTGTTCTGGAACTATATCCCTAAATGACCCTCTAAGTAAAATTTTTGTATTATTCTTGGTTGTTTTTTGCTCCATTCTCAAATTTTTTGCGACATCAAATACATCTTTATACAAAAATGGAACCCTAACTTCAAGTTGCTCAGATGTAGAAAGTTTACTCACTTTTTGAAGTATATCACCCTGAAGCCACGTGTTTATATCTATGTGTTGCATTTTACTTATATAATCATAATTATTTTTTTGTGCTTCTCTATACAAATTAGACAACAAATATTCATATATATACTTCTCTTTATACTTAAAAAAGAATCTTTTTACTTCGCTATTTTCAAAAATCTTTGCATTTCCTATATATCTTTTTTCTAATGGTGTTGTAGCTCTATAAAGATAATTTCTTCCTTTGATGTTTGGCATAAATTCTGAAACTCTTCCTAACATACCTTTAATATAAGTGGGTGAGTTTACAACTGATTTCATACTATTATATTCCTTATATATATTATATCCTCCAAATAATTCATCTGCACCTTCTCCAGACAGAGCTACTTTAACATGTTTGCTGGCTTCTTTAATTAATAAATAAAGACCTACTTCTGAAGGGTCTGCTACGGGGTCATCCAAAGAATAAATTACATTTGGTAATGCTTTTATATATTCATCTTGAGTTATATTAATCTGTATATTTTCTATACCTAACTTATCAGCTGTTTTCTTTGCTACTTCCAACTCACTATATCCCTTAACATTAAAACCTGCAGAAAAAGATTTTATATTTGGATTAATTTGTGAAGCTACAGTGGTTATAATAGATGAATCTATTCCGCCAGACAGAAATGTTCCAATTGCTTTGTTATCTTCCATATGATTTCTTATTGAATCTACTACCACATTTCTTACATCTTCCTCACTCACATCTCTATTGCCTAAGTGATTTTTAGTATAAAAAAATTTAGTACTACTTCTAAATTCAAGTTTGTTATATCTCTTTAAAGATAGTATGCCATTTTCTACCCTAAAATAGTGACCTGCTGGTATCAGCCTTATTCCTTGTATCATAGTATCTTCAGGAAGTACATACTGAAAGGAAAAATAACTTTGTAAACTTCTTTCATTTATATTTAAATTTTTCATATATTCAAGTATAAACTTATACTCTGAAGAAAAAATTATTGCTTTTTCCTTATTTATATAATAAAGCGGTTTTATTCCAAATAGGTCTCTTGCTCCAAATATACTTTCATTTTCTCTATCATAGATTATAAAGTTAAACATTCCCTTAATCTTATGTACACAATTTTTACCAAATTCTATATAAGATGCTAATAAGATTTCAATATCATCATTTGTAGTAAAATTGTGTCCTTTTTTAATTAATTCTTCTTTTATTTCATGACAATTATATATGTTTCCATTAAAAACAATAACTTTTCCATCCTTTTCAAATGGTTTATTTCCATAAATAACATTGATTACATTAAATCTCTCAAAATTAAAAGTTTTTTCCTCATCTTTAGACTCTATCCTACTAGAAATTCTTGTATTATTTATATTATTTACAGATTCTTTTATTTTAAATTTAATATTTTCTTTTTTAGATATATCTCCTTTATAATAAATTGAAATATTGCCATCCATATCATCAAAATTCCTTCCTGACTTTTGGTCTTATTCTATATTTCATAGTTTTGTCTTTGACTTCAAAACTTATTCAATTTAAAACGAAATTACTATTAAATTTTTATAAATTATCTGTTAATCTTTCATATTTTTTTTATTTCTAGAAATACTATATTAGGAGGTGATTTTTATGAAGAAAAAAATGATAATACCAGTTATTATGTCTTTATTTATAATTTCACAGTGTATAACTTCATTTGCTTTTACACCCGAAAATAACAAATTTAAGGTTAAACCGTTACCTTATGCATATGATGCACTTGAACCTTATATAGATAAAGAAACTATGAAATTGCATCATGATAAACACTATCAAGCTTATGTTGATAAATTAAATGCTGCTCTTGAAAAATATCCTGAGCTTTATAATTACTCTTTATGTGAATTGTTGCAAAATTTAGACTCTTTGCCTAAAGATATTGCTACAACAGTAAGAAATAATGCAGGTGGTGCTTATAATCACAAATTCTTTTTTGATATAATGACTCCTGAAAAAACTATACCTTCTGAATCTTTAAAAGAAGCTATTGACAGAGATTTTGGTTCTTTTGAAAACTTTAAAAAAGAATTCCAAAAAGCTGCTTTAGATGTTTTTGGTTCTGGTTGGGCTTGGCTTGTAGCTACTAAAGATGGTAAATTATCTATTATGACTACTCCAAATCAAGATAGCCCTATAAGTAAAAACCTAACTCCTATAATAGGTCTTGATGTTTGGGAGCATGCTTACTATTTAAAGTATCAAAATAGAAGAAATGAGTACATTGACAACTGGTTTAATGTAGTAAATTGGAATGGGGCTTTAGAAAATTATAAAAATTTAAAATCTCAAGATTAATTAAATATTAAAATCCTTTTGAAAAAAACTTATGTTTGCTATATAATATAATAAAAGATAGTCTAAATTTACCAGTATAATGTTTATAGTGACGATTCAGGAGGATTTTTATATGATAAAAGAAACACATGAAAGGGGAGGTTATATATTTGCACTTTTGATACTCCCCTTTATAAACAATATATATCTAGTTAAATATGATATTGCATATAAAATAGTATTGATTATAGTTTATATTTACTTTGCATATTTAGGTTCTTTGTTTCCAGATATAGATATGAGAGGTTCTTACATAAGTAAAAAATTTATATTAATCTACAAATTATTTGGAAGCAAGTTTAGACATAGAGGATTTACTCATAGTCTAATTGCCTTATTACTTATTTATAGTTTTTTTAAATCTTTGACAATCTTCACTAGTAACAATATAGTTTTTTCATGTTTGTCCAGTGGATTTGTAATAGGATATCTATCTCACCTGTGTCTTGACCTTATTACTAAAGAAGGTATTGAACTGTTTTATCCCATTACCATAAACATTTCTTTACTCCCTATAAAAACTAACTCAAAAACAGAAAAATTCATATCTAAGCTATTAAACTTCATAGTTATTTTTTTGATTGGATATCAATTTTATATTTTATTATAGTCGTATAAATAACAATATTTCAAACTAAGTACAAATAAGTTTTGTATATTTTACCTTACAGGAGTCATAAAAAATTTTGTATCTTAATACACAAAAAAATAAAAAGTATCTTAGAATGATTAAGTACTAAAGCATTCTAAGATACTTTTTATTTTGAACAAGTTAAATCTTTTTATTATCTCTGTCATTGTGATGTTTTTTATGATGAAAATCATAATTATGATTTTCAAGGTTTTTATTTACTCTATTTCCAATCTTCCATGACAAAAACACCAATAATATAAATGATGCTATCTTTAAAGGACTTGTTATAAAGCCCTCTATATCACTTGCTACATAGCTTATCACTATAAACATTACAAATTTTCCTGCCAACATTGCTGGCACAAAATCTTTTACATCTTTTTTACCAAAAGCTGATGCGATAGTAACTAAACAACCAGGCATAAATGGACAGGCATACGCTATAAATAATAACTTAAATCCCTGTTTATCCATCCAACTTATCGCTTTTTCAGTTTTACTATTTCTCAGTTTATTAAAAAACTTGCTATCATTAAACCTACTTATTAATAAAAATAATGAAGTTGTCCCAAGACCTGAGCCAATCCAAGATAACAAACATCCAAGCAATAATCCTTGTATTGCAGCATTTGCTGTAACTATAGCCACAAGCGGTAGGGCTGGTATAAAACTTTCTATAAATGCACTTAACAAACCAATTATTGTGGCTAATGCCCAATAATTTTGAGTCAAATCAAGTAATTCTTGTATATACTGCATACTGCTTTTCCCCTTTTTTAACTTTAACTATTATTATATACTGTATGTTTTTATTATATACCAATCTAAAAAAATGAATCTAATATTAAAAAATAAACAATCCATATAAATTTACAGTTAATGTATAATTATTTTATTATATATTATAACAAAAAAGGTGATATTTCAAAATAAAAATTTGAAACATCACCTTTTTATAACTTAAATTGTCATGTAAGTTATAAAAAATATATATTAGACATAATATTACTAAAAATGTCTAGTCAGAGTAAAATAAATTACACAGTACAACAAATATTACTATTTAATTGAGTTACTTCTTTATAACATTTAATCTTCTTCCTACTCTACTCAATAATTCATTCGATATACTACATGAGTTATTTGCAACTTCAGAAGCAGATAATTCAGATAAATTATCTCTTCCTATTAGCATTGCCGTATTACCAACTTCTACATTAGGTATATCTGTAATATCAACAGCAAGTTGGTCCATGCAAATTCGACCCACTATTGGTGCTTTACAACCGTTTATTATTACGTAACTTTTTCCACAGGATAAATTTCTAGGTATACCATCAGCATAGCCAATAGATAGTATAGCAATTACGCTATCTCTACTTGCAATAAAGACCCTTCCATATCCAAAACTATCATCGTTTTGTATTTTCCTAATAAGAATTACTTGTGATTTTAAGGATAAAACAGGTCGTAAATCAAGTTGCAATTTAGTCGTATCATTTGGAGAACTTAATATCCCATATAATGCAATTCCAACTCTTACATAGTCACACTTAAGATTGGGATAATTTAAGAAACCATAACTACTTTGGATATGTACTTTAGGAATTTTTATACCTTTTTTTGACAGAAAATTAATTAACTTGTAAAAACATTCAATTTGTTTATTTGTAAAGTCTACATCTTCATCTTTCAGACTATCTGAAACACACAAGTGTGTAAATATGCCACATATATCTAAGTATTTTAATTTAAATACTTTTAAAATTGACATCACATCATTAGCATCAAAACCCAGTCTGTGCATACCTGTATCAATTTTGATGTGTGATTTTATGTTGTATCTCTGTTTGTTTAAAGAGATAGCATGATTAAGGTCAATAATACTCTGTGTAAGATTGTATTTATGAAGTTCCTTTGCCCTTACTGGGTTAGTGTATCCAAGAACCAATATTTCTCCTAGTATTCCATATCGACGTAAATCAATACCCTCATCTATTGTTGCTACTGCAAATGCTTTTACACCTATTTGGTTTGCACAAGTCGCTACTTCAAAAGCACTATGACCATAGGCATTAGCTTTTACAACTGCCATCAATTCACAATCTTCTGGCATAGCTTTTTGTATCATCTTTACATTATGTTCCAAATTATTTAAATCAATTTCAATCCAAGCTCTATTGGTATTTACCTTCTGTTCTCCTTTCAAGTCTTTTTTTAGAGGTTTAAGAATCAATATAATAATTATAGAAGCTATAAAAGATGCTATACTTACCACTATATAATGAATAAGGCTATTGTCAACCAAGACAGTTTGTGTTCCGAATATTTTAGAAAACATACGAATAACAACAATCATCATAGGATGTATAATATAAATAATTAATGATGATGTTCGCAATAACCTAGCTCGAGGACCTTTCAAAAATGTTAAAGCTGTAAATAAGAAATACATACATGGCAATAACATAATATACATGCTATCATGACGCTGTACCCCTAGTTTATGTAAAAACATTCCCTCACATAACATAAGTAAGAATGATATAAGAAATCCAATCAAGCTATTTTTAGTTGACATATAATTAGATTTATTAGATATTATTCCACCAAGTATGAAAAATACAGGTGCAAAAAATATACCATTTCGTGTATAATCTGATACTTCAAAAATATACCCGTATAAATTCTTTAATAATGGTATTTTTTCTAAAAAACCATAATAACTATCACCAAACATACCAATTATATAAATAACAATAGTGATTACTAGTGAGTACTTTAAACCTAGTTTTTTTACAAGAAAGTATGCAATACTTGCACCAATAATTGATGCAGGAAGATACCATAAATGATATAAAGTCCCATCAAATACAATGTCCTTAATAATATTAGGCACTAAATTATTCATGGAAAAATATCCAGTGTAAATATTTAAGGGAATATAAATTACAATAGCTATCCCATAAATAAATAATACATTTTTTAGAAAAGATTTCAGTTTATTACAATTATAATTATATTTTGAAATTAGAAAAAAGCCTGATAGCATAAAAAAGAATGGCACAGCAATACGAGCAATTATACTAGTCAACACAAAGTCAGCCATTTTACTATATGATAATAATGGAGATGTATGAATTGCAATTATAAGTAATGCAGCTATAATCCTAAAATAATCAAGCCCTGCATAAGATTTATTCCTAATCATTCTTGTTCCTCCATTTCTTAGTCCTTTCTATTTCTCCAAAATGTCACAATAAAACCATCCTTATTGTTACCCGATATTTGATAGACACATTGTTCAGGTATAGAGATTCTCACTTCTTCTTTAGTATGAATAGGCACATAAAAGATTTCTATAATTTTTTCTTTATCTTCTATTTTTAAACAATTTGTATACGAAAATCTCTTAATATATTCTATATATTCTTCAAGAGCGAGATTCATTTTATTGATAATCTCAGAATGTGGATATCCCACATAACGAAAATGCCATGGTTCTTGAGATATTCCTGTTATTTCTTCTTTTTTACACTGATAACGCTCTATAAAACCATAATGTAGTGCTGCCTTACGAAACTCATTACAAATACCATTATAAGGAAATTCAGGGCAGATAAAATCTATAACTTCTTTTTTTAACCCTAAATCAATAGCAAGCCCTGTCTGATGTTCACTGTGATTTGGAAGTGCTACAAACTTTTTAGTAAAGTCTTTTCCATTGTCACGCAGAGAACTTGAATATATATCTTGTTGTTCCTCTGCAGTACGATATCCACTTACAGGTACTATTTCATTTATTCCACATATACTTTTTAAAATATTTTGTAAAATGTTTGTAGCTTCACGTTTCATAAGAATACTTGGAAACCTTGTATCTACAGGAATTAAATCTATATCTTCAGATGTTTTAACTGGTAAAAAAGCATTTACTAGAATTAGATTCCCATCATAAACTTTATCTTTAGTCAATAAGATAGTATTTGTCATTTTATCTTCTTTATTTTTATCTAATAAAATATTATTCATCATTTTATATACACCTCAATTATCTTGTCCAATATTTCTTCAAAAGACAGTCCAATACCTTTCATCATATTTGGATAACGACTATGAGAAGTAAAGCCAGGAATTGTATTGACTTCATTAAAAATAATTTCACCAGATGGAGCTAAAAACATATCTACTCTAGCAAATCCAGAACATCCAAGAGTTCTATAAATGATTTTTGCTGTCTCTTGTATTCTTTTCTCACAATCCACATCAATTCTAGCTGGCATATGAATTTTTGAACTTTTTAATGTATATTTTTCTGTATAATCAAAAAATCCTTTTGACAATTCTATTTCATCTACTCTTCCAACAAGTAAGTCATCGTTTCCTAAAACTGCACACCCTACCTCAAAACCATCAATATTTTCCTCAATTATTACTTCATTATCATGTTCAAAAGCCAAGTCTACTGCTATTTGTAACTCTTCTTTTTTATAAATTTTACTAATACCAAATGATGAACCTGCACGCACAGGTTTTACAAATAATGGATAAGTTAAGTCTTTTGACAGTTCAGCCACATTAAATTTATCAGAGTATTTTAGTAATATTGATTTTGGTACTTTAATACCTTCTGAATGAACAAGTTTATGTGATTTGTCTTTGTCCATACATAGTGCTGAAGAAAGAGTACCACATCCAATAACCTGTATACCTGCCAATTCAAATAACCCCTGCACTGTTCCATCTTCTCCATTTTTTCCATGCAATACAGGAAATACAAAATCAAGTTTAGTGTATTTAGTATCATTTTCACATGATTCAATGGCACTGTTTGCAATATGATTCTGAGAAACAGCATCAGGAATTAAAAATTCAATAATACCATTTTTGACACGATTCTGAGAGACAATAACTGGAATTATATCAGTAGCCCTTTCAAACCAAGTGTTATTCTGGATATTATTATAATCTCCAATATAATGATACCAATTACCCTCCCTTGTAATTCCAATTGGTATAATATCATATTTTTCCGTATTCAAATTCTCAAGTACTGCAAAAGCTGATTGTAATGATACATCATATTCTGTTGAGTTTCCACCAAATATAACTGCAATTTTTTTCTTATTCATCTTTTATTCTCCTTTGTTGATTTATTTATTTTTATACAATCTACAGAAACATGTTAAAATACTTTTTCTATTTCAAATCCAACCAACCTTCACTTACAATTGCATCTGTTCCACATAATATATTTTCACATTTTTCTATTGATATAATTACTGTATCAAAATAAAAGCACTCTTGTTTTGATACAGTAATTATATCAATAACAAAAGTGCTCTTTATTTATTTCTCTTAAAGAATTTCCTATTTTTTTCTTATAAATTCTTACAAATTTCCTACAATCGGAATAATAACCTCAAAGGTAATTATATTGTTCTCACTATGAGCTGTTATTGTCCCGTTATGAAGCTCCACTATTTCTTTAGCTATAGCAAGTCCCAACCCAGCTCTACCACTATTTGAGTTACGAGATGCATCCAACCTGTAAAATTGTTCAAAAATACGCTCAAGTTTTTCCTCTGGAATCGTATTGCTATAATTTATAAATTTAAGCTTTATATAATCATCCTCCTGTACAGCTGTTATTTCAATAGTAGTATCTTCAAAGCTATAATAAACAGCATTTCGTAATAAGTTATCAAATACACGTTGCATTTTATTAACATCACACCTTATCATCATATTTGGTGTAACATTCAGTGTATATTTTAAATTCTTAATCATCAAAGTAGGTGTAAACTCATATGTTAGTTGTTCAAGCATACGAGTTAAGTTTACTGTACTGTATTCAAGTGATATATTTGATAAATTAAACCTTGTAATTTCAAAGAATTCATTAATTAAATCTTCAAGACGCTCTGCCTTATCCAACGAAATAGATAAATATTTTTTTCGCAGTTCCTCAGAAATCTGACTTTCATCTCGAAGTAGTGTCAGATACCCTATAACTGATGTAAGTGGTGTTTTTAAATCATGTGCAAGATAAACAATAAGTTCATTCTTACGTTGTTCTGCCATTTGTGTCTCAAATTTACGTTGTTCAAGTGTATGTTTAATTGAGTTTATTTTCTTTTCTATTGCCAATAGCTCTGGAGATAAAGCCACTTCTCCAACATCTTCTTTGATAAGAGAGTCAATACCTTGATTTATTTCACTAAAATATTTTGTAAACCAATTTAAATAAACACGGAATATTATAAAAAACACAATCACCATAGCTAGTATCATAAAAAGCTCCATGCTATTACGGAAAATCTGCTGATATAAATTCAATGCAGCTTTATATTCCATACGAAAAGCATTTTCAAAGAAGGATACTATCCAAGTAGAAAACTTACCATACAATATAAAAGAATATAAAATCCATATGAAAATAATGGCTATAAATGCCATTAAAGCTGTTCTCATAAAAATTTTATTTCTTACTTGACCAAAGTCAGGATTGACTTTAATATTTTTACTTTTCAATTGTATAACCTACTCCCCATACAGTTTTTATAAATTTCGAGTTTTTAGAAGGCTCATGAATTTTTTCACGTAATCGTCCTATATGAGCCATAACTGTGTTATTATTATCAAGATATTTTTCTCCCCATACAGCTTCAAACAATTCTTCAGAAGGAACAACTTTTCCTTGATGTTCACATAAATACCAAAGAATAGAAAATTCAATCGGTGTTAATGCTACTTCTTTCCCAAATAAACTACATTTATGCGTTTCTTTATTGATAATCAATCCTTTAATATCATACTCATTAACAATTATCGACTGTTGTTCATAAGAATTATTATATCGAATATATCTTCTTAATTGTGTCTTTACTCTTGCAACAACTTCCAAAGGGTTAAATGGCTTTGTTATATAATCATCAGCACCTATGGTTAAACCCATTATCTTGTCTATATCTTCAATTTTAGCTGTTAACATAATGATAGGATAATAGTATTTTTCTCGAATTTTCTGGCAAATATAAAATCCATCAATATCAGGAAGCATAATATCTAAAATAGCCATATCCAAATTTTTAGATTCAATACATTCTAGAGCTTCCTTGCCTGTATAAAACTTGTATACTGTAAAACCTTCATTTTTTAAATATACTTCAATTAAATCTGCTATTTCTTTTTCATCATCCACAATCAAAATATTTTCGTTCATAGATTATTTTTCACTCTCCTTATTATTGAGGTCATCATTTATAATATTGGTAAATTTACATATCAAATAATTACAAGTATATTTGTAACTAATTTTTATAAGAAAAGAACTACTACATCAGAATGTGTTGATGCTACTATTGGAACACAAAAACTGAGATTAATTGTTATTATAAAAACTCCCCTAACACGTCCTTATTATCGCATAACAGGTAGTAACTTTCAATAAAAATATCTATCAGTAAAACACAATTCAATTTATTATACCAGAGACAATCCATATAAAAAACAATTAAACCTATGTATGTAACCACAGACATTACTAAAATTTCCATGTTATTTTATGTAAAAACTCAAAAAAGGAGTTGAATTTTAAATTTGATTAGAAAAAAATCAATTTTGAAACAACTCCTTTTTATTTTAATGTATTTAAACTATAGTATATCTGCCTTCATAATATCCTCAAAATCACCTTTTTCAGATATTAATCTTATCAATTTAACAGTACAACTTAAATCATTTATAAGTATAGCTCCTACTAATGAGCCTTCTTTCATGAATAATTTTTTATATATTCTTTTTCCTTCATCTTTTGATGAAATTTCTTTATCAAAATTTTGTATATTACCAATACTAAATACTTTTACATTCATTGCATCTAATGAAACTGGATATACATCACTTTCAAATGTCAAATTATCTCCACTTGCATTTGCTCCTGCTATTTTTCCCATTTCTACTGAAGATGGCCATATTGCTAAACTAGTATTTTCCACTTGTGCAACATCTCCACAAGCATATATATCTTTAATAGTTGTCTGTAATGTCTTATCTACAACAATACCTCTGTCAACTTTTACAGATGTATCTTGAACCATTTGAGTGTTTGCTCTTACACCAATTGAAAATACTACCATATCACAATCGATACTATCTCCGTCTTTAAATATAACTTTTTGAGCTTTTCCATCACCTTCAATACCATCAACTGCTACACCTAGTCTTACATCTATTCCTGTATCTCTTACACATTGTTCTAATATTTTACTGCCTTCTTTATCAAGCTGTTTTGATAATATACTATCCATTGCTTCAACTACTACTACTTCTAAACCTTTCAATCTAAATTCCCATGCAGCTTCAAGTCCTAATAAACCTCCACCAATTACTACAACTTTCTTAGATTTTTCTAGTGCTTCCTTCACACTATATAAATCTTTTATATTTCTAAGAGTAAACACGTTTTCTAAATCATGACCTTTAATTGGTGGTATAAAGTTTCTACTTCCTGTAGCTATTACAAGCTTATCAAATTTAATAGCTCCATCATTCACTATAATAGTTTTATTTACTTCATCTAATTTATCTACATTTGTTCCTAATATCACGACTATATTGTTTTCGTCATACCAAGCTTTATCTTCCATATAGAAATCTGAACCAAGTTCTTCATTTATACCATCAGAAAGTGCAGGTCTATAGTAAGTTAACTCTTCTTCATTAGAAATCATAGTTATCTTACAAGTTTTATTTCTTTTTCTTATAGCATCTGCTGCATAAAAACCAGCTGCTCCATTTCCTACTATCACAAAGTATTCATCAGTATCTCTTCTAAAAGTAACTTCATCTTCTTCAATTTCTATAAATTGGTCTTCCTTAGCTCCACACACAGGGCATACACTAGGAGCACTATCCCCTTCAAATACTTCATTACAAATTACACACTTAAATTTCTTAGTCTTCTTTTTACTTCCAAAAGTAGAGTTTAACTTATCTAAAAATTTACCTGTATAAGAATGTAATTTATCAATCTCTTCACTTGATGGTTTAAAGTTAACAGAAAAAGGTTTTACCGCTGTCATTCTAAGCTGATTTATTCTCTCCATAGCATTTTCGATACCTTCTCCACTCCATCCATATGAGCCAAATACTGAAGCAACTTTTCCACCATGAAGAACTGGGTTTAAGGACACTAATATATCCCAAATAGGCTTTAATGCATCTCCTAATATTGTTGGTGTCCCAAATAATACACCTTGTGATACTGCTATTTTTGCTAGAATCTCTTCTTGCTTATGCTCTATTACATCAAATAAATTTACTTTATAATTGCTATTTTTTTCAATATATGATTTTATAGCTTCTGCCATAATCTTTGTATATCCATGTGCAGAAACATAACAAATTGTAACTTCTTTTTCTAACTTTATTTGTTCATTTACACTCCAATTATAATAAAGGTCTATAATTTTTTTAGGATTTTCAGTTAATACTGGACCATGACCTGGACATACAGTATCTATATCTAAATCTTTTATCTTTTCTATAGCAGTTACCATAGATGGTTTGAATGGTCCCATTATACAATCATAATAGTATCTCAAAGCATCTAAGTAATCCTTTTCTTCATTTTCATCAAGTGTATTTACTATCTTATCATTACTATAATGACTACCAAATGAATCACATGTTACAAGGGTTTTATCCTCTTTTATATATGTGTATATAGTATCTGGCCAATGAAGCATAGGTACAGAGAAAAATTCTAAAGTTTTATCTCCAAGTGATAATGTATCTCCATCTGTAACTGCAACATATTCAAAGTCTTTGTTTACGATTTCCTTAAGATATTTAATTGCAGTTTCTGAAGCTACTACTTTTGCATTTTTAGCTAAATCCAAAAGCTTTTCAACACTTCCTGCATGGTCTGGTTCAGTATGACTTATAACAATATAGTCTATTTTTTCAAAATCTATATTTAAATCATTTAATCTTTCAATATAATTGTCAAAATGCTTATCTTTAACTGTCTCAAATAAAACTGTTTTTTCTGTCCCTTTTAATACATATGAATTATAAGTAGTTCCATAAGGTGTATACATAATTATGTCAAATACTCTTAAATCAGGGTCAAGCGAACCTACCCAATATAAATTTTCTTTTATTTTTAGTGATTTCAATGACATACCGTACTCCTCCTAAAATAGTTATTTAATCTTTTTATACCCTGCTTGTTATATTTTAAACAAATTTTATTCAAAAAAGAAATTATTTTAAAAGTAATCTAAAACTTCTAATCTTCTTTTTCTACCTCTAATATAGTTCCATTTTTAGAATCTACTTTTATGTCATATTCATTTTTATCTTTATCTATTCTTACTTTATAAAAAGTAACATCTAAATCTTTATCTAAACTCCATTCTTTCACTATTCCATTTTGTTCTTTTAATGCAATTTCCATAGCTTGTTGAGGTGTTATTATATCATTTAAATCTAATTTTTCTTTTCTAGCAACTCCATTTAAATCTTCTGAATCCAATTTTTCTGTTTTATCTTGCAGTACATCTTTTGTATTAGCGTCAATTTTCATCTTATATTCATTATTATCGTCTACACCTTCAACAGTATAAACAAATTTATTTAAATCTCTTTCAAGACTTAAGTCTACTATGTCAGCATCCTTATATTTATCTTTAAATATGTTTATTGCATCTGTATACGGTACTTTAAAATCTTGTTCCATTAAATTTTCATTATTTTTTTCATCTTTTAAAGCACTACTTGAAGCATTTGTCTCTTTCTTTGTATTATCTTGTGATTGTCCTGAATCTGTATTTGGATTTTTGCTACATGCAGTTAATAAACCTGCAATAAGTATACTTATTACTAATAAATACGTTTTTTTACACATAAGAATCCTCCTTAAATAATTAATTTATTCTATATTATACCCTCTAAACCCTTTATTTACCCTTTTATATTGAAAATTCCTATTATTTTAGTAATTTTAAAACTTTAAAATTTATATTTATTAAAATCAAAGTTACATAAAAAATGCTACTGTCTCAAAATAGAGATAAGCCTCTTTTTCATTGTTGAAATAATAAAAATATATTTGATTTCATGCAAAAAGAGTGCCTCATGAACTAAAAAGTTCATTTTGAGACACTCCCATTTTTTTATATTTTTACTTATAAAATAACAATACTTATTAATTTTTTATAAATTTTATAAATATATCTATATGATATTCTTCAATTTAAACACCATAATTAAATAATTAAATTCGCTTTAATTCTTTTAATGTTAAGTCCATTTTAGGATAAGGAATTGTAATTTCTTCTTCATCAAATCTAACTTTAACTTCTTCTAGTAAATCAAGATAAATTGTCCAATAATCTTCTGTCTTACACCAAACTCTAACTGCAAATTTAATAGCATTATCTCCATGTTCTACTATCCCTATAAATGGTTCTGGTTCATTTATTATTAATTTATGATTATTAACAATCTCTTTAAGAACTCTTCTAACATGCAATATATCATCTTCATATCCTACACTAAAGGTTAAATCAACTCGTCTAGTATTCTTTGATGAATAGTTTATTAGACTATCATTTGATACAGAACCATTAGGTATAAGTATCTGCTTATTATCTGGAGTAACCAATTGTGTATAAAAAAGTCCTATTTGTTCAACTGTTCCTCCATGGCCTGCTGCTTCTATGTAATCTCCTACTTTAAAAGGTCTAATCAAAAGTATAATAAATCCTCCAGCAAAATTTGATAAACTACCTTGTAATGCTAAACCTACTGCTACCCCTGCTGATGCTATCACTGCAGCAAAACTAGATAAACTCATTCCCCAATATTCTAGGACAATTATTATGACAGCAACTTTAAGTACACTCAAAAGAAGAGATTTCAAAAACTTTCTTAAAGTCAAATCAATGTCTTTTTTCCCAAGCAATAACATAACATGGTTTACAAATTTTTTTATTATTTTAAATCCAATAGAAAGTATAAGTATACCTATTATAAGCTTTACTCCACTTGTAGTTGCCCATTCTAAAAGGCTTTCCATTATACCTCCCATATCCATCTTATTAATATCTAGATTATTTAAATCTAACTTGCTTATATCATCTATTTTTGTCGTGTCCATAAAAAGCTCCTTACATTATATTTTAGAACCAATATTATAGTTTAAAGTTCTTATTTTCTATTTAATATAATACAATACCATTTAAACATAGTAAACAAGATTTATATTCCAATTATACATCTAAAATAAATATACGCTCTTTGTTATATGCAAAATATAATGCTAAATTAAACTAATTAATAAAATACTATAGAGTCTTGAAATCGTCATTTTTTACTCCTAAATGGGATGACACTATAGTTATAATACTTAGTACTATAAATACTACAAAGCCTCTTTTATATCCATCAACTATATTGTATGAATTTACTTGCAAAGAAATGGCTATAATCAAATTAATAATGCCACTTCCTATAAATTCAAAAGTATTAATAACACTAGTTGCCAGTCCAGAATAAATTTCTTTATTTTTATACTTCGCATCGTTAAAAACCTGTAGATGTGACATAACTATACATCCCATAATAAAGAATGATATTGGTAAAACCACAATTGGTGGTTTTACTTGGTATACAACTACAATTACAAGCCATATAAACAAATCTATTATTGCTCCATATTTTATTATATTAAACTTACTAGACCTTATTTTAGCAAATACAAAATCCATAATTATTGAACCAAATATAAATCCATATGTAAAAAATGATACTATAAATGCAGAAAAACTCTTACTCACTCCATAAACATCCATTATATATCTTACTCCCCATAGACTTGTAAATGCACTTGTCAGACCTACAAAAGAGAACATTATCATTGAGTTATACCACGTTGATTTATTCTTTATAACAGACTTGATTCCATCAATAACATTAATCTTTTCTGACTCTTCATAAGAATCTATATCTACATTAAATCCATACTCTCTTGGTGTATCTCTAACAATAATATATATAAAACATCCAATTACAACACCAATTATACCTATTAATAAAAATGAATTTCTCCAACCAACAAGTTCAGACAGAAACACAAGTGGAAAAGTGGCAAGAACTCCTCCTAAATTCCCTACAAATGAAAATTTAGCTGTTGCAGAAGCAAATTCTGATTTATTAAACCATCTCCCTTGAATTTTTAAAATACAAAGTAATATTACTGATGTTCCTGCCCCTACAATTATACGAGAAATATATGCTAATTCTATATTTTGAATCAATCCAAATAAAATTGATCCTAAACTTGCCATTATTATTCCAAGACTACTAATCTTTCTTGGTCCATATTTATCAATTAAAATTCCTGCAGGTATTTGCATAAATGCATATGCATATAGGCAAACGGATGCTATATTTGAAATTTGTATAGAATTAAAATCTAATTCATTTGCTAAATTATCTGAAACAACAGCTGTTGACATCCTTAAAAATAAGACTAAAACAAATGAAAATGTAACTATACCCCAAACACTCCACTTAGCCTTTGTATAACTTTTCATATTTTCTCCCTCAAATCTATATATCTTTAAATTTTTTTGATATTACTTATATCAAGTATACAATTATTTACTTAAAATTTAACATACAATCTCATTATACAATATATGTACATATTTAACTAGAAATAAAGATTTATTCATATTTTATATATGAATTAACTATATAAATAATAAGAGCCATCTTTTAATATTACTCAAAAGATGGCTCCCTATAAAAATATTTATTCTAAATTTAATTTTTTATCTAATATAAATTTTGTAGCGAAAAATAGTATTACCACAACTGCAATACTACCAAGTATTGCAAGCATAAAATGAGGACTTTGATAAATATGATATATCATATTTGTATTTTCATTTGGCAAAGCTCTTTCAACTACATCTCCAATAGTTGATATTACTATATTTATAGCTATAAAAGAAGCAAATGCAACTATATTTCTATGTTTATTAAATTTTGGCAATTGTCCCATTGAAAGTGATGTATATAATAACAAAATAAATGATGAATATGAAATAAACATTGCTACTACTAATAATAAAATATCTAAAAAGTTTTCAGAAATCCATTTAAAACCAGTATTAAACAACTCTAAAATTTCAGGTAAGAGAATTCCAGAAGCACTAGAAAGCATAAGTACTCCAAAAGTGAATACTGCAACTATAAAACTAAGCACAGCATATATAAGTGCTGTTATGCATTTAGACAATATAAGTGAACTAGTGCTAACAGGAAGAGTGAACATCAAATAACCTTCATCCCCCAAAAGATTTTTTCTAAACCTTTGAATTGCAACTACAACAGTTAAAACTCCTAATGCCATAAAAAGACTTGTTAATATCAGTATTCCTATTCCTTGTATCTGAAATATATTTGTATTCATAAATATTCCATTAAATACAGCTACTATCAATATGGCTATATATAATGGTATGAATGTTCTTCCACTTGCTTTTAACTCATATTTTAATAATTTACCTAACATTTGAATTCCTCCCTAAATAATGCATCTATAGATTTTCCTTTTTCTTCTCTTATTGCTTCAACATCTCCTTGTAATACTATCTCTCCTTTTGATATGAATATTACCTCGTCACATATATTTTCTATTTCACTGATTAAGTGAGTAGCAATCAGTAAAGTACTATCTTCAGAATAATTTTTTAATATAGTCTTAAGTATATATGACCTTGCAGCTGGATCAACACCTCCAATAGGTTCATCCAATATATATATGCTTGCATTTCTTGACATTACTAAGATAAGTTGAACTTTTTCTTTAGTTCCTTTAGACATTGTCTTTAACCTTTCATTTACATCAATATCTAAACTCTTAATCATCTCATTTGCTCTTCTAACATCAAAATCACTATAAAAATCATAGAAAAACTTAAGTAAATCTGATACCTTCATCCAATCATTTAAATAAGTTCTTTCTGGTAAATATGAAACTATTTTTTTAGTTTCTATTGATGGTTTCATTCCATTTATCATAATTTCACCATTATCAGGCTGTAATAATCCATTCATTAACTTAATCATTGTACTTTTGCCACTTCCATTAGGTCCTAACAATCCAACTATTTTGCCCCTTGGTATCTTCAACTCGATATTCTTCAAAACATTCTTAGTTCCATAGCCTTTATTTACACTTTTAAATTCAACTATTCCATCTTGAGAAATATTATTTATATTTTTATCCATCTTATAATTCCCCTTTCAGATTTTCTGTAATAAGTTTTAGCATTTCATCTTTATCATATCCAAGCTTTTCTAGAGTTTCCTTTAATGTATTTATCTCCACATTAGCTATTTCCTCTTTCATTGCTTTTATTTTTTCATTGTCATCTGTTACAAATCTTCCTTTAGTTCTCTGACTATAAACTAAGCCTTGTCTTTCAAGTTCTGTTAGAGCTTTTTGCATTGTATTTGGATTGACTTCTGCATCTTCTGCAAGTGCTCTCACTGTTTCTAGTTTAGAACCTACTTTAATTTCTCCTGAAATTATTTTTAGTTTTAAATGTTCTACTAATTGTATATATATAGGTTTATTATTATCAAGTTCCCACTCCATGTTCATACCTCCTTATTATATTATTGTATTAATAACTTAATACAATAATATAATAATACAGTTTATATGTCAACTACTTTTGAGCAAATTTATAAAAAAGCTCATAAAAAAATGAACACTATACTAGAGTTCATTTTTTATGCAATTTATTAAATTTTTTATAAGATAAATTAACTATTCTTTTGTTGAACTGGACACAATCAATTTTTCAAATTCTTCAATTGGCATTGGTTTTCCAAACAAATATCCCTGTGCCATATCACATTTTACTTCCTTTAGAAGTTCAAATTGTTCTTCTGTCTCAACCCCTTCTGATATTACTTTCATACCTAACTCTTTTGCCATTTCTACTACTTTAGTAACAATTATTTTACTTCTATTACTATTATAAGTTTCCATAATAAATTTTTGGTCAAGCTTTAAAATATCCATAGGAATTTCTTTTAGCATATTTAATGATGAGTATCCTGAACCAAAATCATCCATAGATATTAAAAATCCTATTTCTTTTAAATTATTCATTATATCAATTAAAATATCAAAATTATCAAATATAATATTCTCTGTTAATTCAAGCTCTATATACTTTGCGGGTATTTCATATTTATCAATTATATTTTTATATGTTTCTATAAAATTATTGCAATATAAATGTATTCTTGAAACATTAACTGAAATGGTCACTGGATTTATGCCTGTATTAATCCATCTTCTAAGCTGCATACATACTTCTTCAAGCACATATAAATCTAAATTTATGACAAAACCGTTTTTTTCAAAAAATGGGATAAATTCATTTGGAGGTATTAATCCTTTATCAGGACTTTTCCATCGAACAAGTGCTTCTGAGCCTTGTATCTCTCCTGTATTAAGTTCTATCTTAGGTTGCAAGTATACAATGAATTCTTTATTTTCTAAACTTGAAAACATTGTGTTTTCCATCTCTTTTTCTTTTATCTCTTGGTCATGAATCTTATTATCATAAAATGCATAGGAACTTTTATGTCCTCCTTTTGCCATTTTATGAGCTATATTAGCTCTATCTATTATCGAGTTGACATCTCTATCTTCTGGAAGTATAAAATAGATTCCACAGCTTAAAACAAGCTTATATTTTTCCTCTTGGCTATTATTAAATAAATCTAATTCTTTAAATATAATCTCTAACCTATTTGTTATATCTTCTTCTTCTATGTATTTCATAATTACAGTAAAATTATCAGCCGATATTCTCGCAAACATTTCTTCTTCAAATGTATTATTCTTAATAATCTTCGTTAAATTCCGTAAAATTTCATTTCCAACTTCATATCCAAATAAGTCATTTATATATTTAAATTTGTCAATATCTATATACATTAAAGCATATTTTACTTGAGTATTTTTACATAATATTTTGTTAGTATCAATCAAAAATTTATCTATATTATTTGCTCCTGTAAGACTATCCGTATATGCTGTCTTTTGCAATTTAATTCTAAAATTTAATTTATCATATATTATATATACGATAAGTATTATACATACTATAGTCATAGTAAATATTATCTTTAACGCATATTTGCTAATAAAATGATTATTAAATATAATAGATTCAAAGTTATTTATAGAGTTGTTTTTATAAAGTTCGTGTAAAGAATAGACTGGTGTTGTATATATAATTTGTAAAATTATACAAATAAATAAAAAAAACATTAATTTTTTTTGTAAATTCCTCATAAAAATTTCCTCCCATTAAAACACCTCTATTTGATTATAATTTATTAGCAAACAAGTATATCTTAAAAGTTTCCATTTCTTGTAAAATGGATAATTTTGAAAAGAAAATAATAAAATTATAATATAAAAATAAAAATTTTCAGATAATTTAAAGAAAAATAAGCATTTTTTATAAATAATTATATACCAAAATAATCCAATTTATTTTCTATTATACCGATATGAAATGTATAAATCAATAGAAAAGACAACTAATATGCTACATTCTATAATTATAGTAGCAGAAAATTTTACAAAATTAAAATAAATATAAATTATCCATTTTACAAGAAATGACTACTTTTTAGCAAAACGCAGTATTTGCAACATATTCATACTTTATTTTTTCATTTTTTCTTATTACAATTATTTCGACAAATTAGTTATTAATTTTTATAAATAAATAACTCAAATAGTGTCCAAGTTAAATTTCTAAAACAAAAACCATTTATTATTTCACATAAATAAAATATATAAAATAGCACTAAAGTATTTTATATATAAGATATATTTATATACTTTAGTGCTTATCAATTTTAATATATATAGTAAATCTATATTTAATTTCTTAAAGACTTTCTATATAGAACTCTTACCCCTAACAGAACTAATATAAAACTTACTAAGAGAATTAAAACAAATTTAAGTACATTTAAGTTCGAAAAATCAACTTCAATAAACTTATACAAATTGGCTATATTTCCACTTGTATAATGATTTACTATAACTGCTACGCTGTTGTTCAAAAAATGCAATAACATTGATACAAATATTGAACCAGATTTATATACACTGTATGCAAATATAATACCCAGTATTGATGTTGGAATTATTCTAATAAAATCCATATGCATAATACCAAATAATATCCCACTACATATTATAGCCAGCTTAACAGACTTATTTTTATCCTTTGATTTACTAAATGAAGAAAATATAAATCCCCTAAAGAACATTTCTTCACATATAGCTGGTAATAAAGCTATTGCGAGTAAATTCAATAAAAAACTATTTTTCATAAAAAGAGCCTTATTTAAACTTTCAGCGACCTCCATACTTTGAGGGAATAAAAATAAAATTAGCTGTGTTATAATCATAATAAGTATATATCCACCAATCCAAAGAACAATGCTCCCAAATATGTGCTTCAATTTAGGAACTTTCAAGCTAAATACTTCTTTAAAATCAGCTTTTATATAGTATGCAAATACTAATGGCAAAGAAATTATCATAAATTGTGTCATTATAATACCTGCCATACCAAATTTAATTTGCACTAGAGAACCAACATAAATCAATAGAACTAATCCTACTGCATATAAAATAACACCATCACTCACAGTTGGTATAGACCCTTTTTTTATGTTACTTCTTTTCTCTAAGAAAGAAAAACTCTTACTATTACCAAAAAGTATTTCCTCAGAATTGAACATCTTAGATAGTAATATGATTGCCAATATGACAAAAGCTACATTTGATGCTAAAACTAAAGCTATTAAATTTAAATCACTTTTAAAAGATAATACACTTTTTATAAGTAGAGATATATTTACCACAGGTATTACAGCTGTTACCCTATCTAATACTATATTTGGTATCATAGAAACATATGATGGTATCATAATAATTAACATAAGAGGTGTTATGTAGTTTTGAGCATCTTTAAAACTTTTTGCTAGTGAACATACACACATACTTATTGCTGAAACTACCATCGAAAACAGACATATACAAATTAAAGTAGTTATAATTGGCAAGACTAAATCCCCATAATTAAAATTTCCAAAACCAAACTGACTGCTAAGACCTCCACTAACTAAAATAAACGCCATAGTCAGTCCCATAGATAAAATGTTTAAAATTGCTGTTACTATTGCACTAAGAGAAACTGCCATGTATTTTCCCATAACTAGTTCTAAATTTGATATTGGAAGTGTAAATAAAGTTTCTAGTGTGCCTCTTTCCTTTTCTCCAGCCATAACATCTATTGCTGGATATATTGAACCAAGTAAAACTCCTATTATTAATATGAATGGCAATATCTGCCCTAAAAAGTATCCTGCCACTTCTTCCGTCTTTGCAACATCTACAGTGCTATATGTTATTGGTTCTAAAGTAGCTTGTACATCTAATCCTTTTTCAGATAAAGTTTTCTCTATAGTAAATCTTTTGTATTTATCTAAAACAGTTTCAATTCTTTTTACTGCATTAGAAGAATTTTCTTGAGAAGAATTCATATATATTTGATAACTTGTAGATGATTTTTTTTCTTCTATTTTTATATAAGCATCAATTTTATTTTCTTCTAATGACTTTTTATAGTTATCCACATCTAACACTCTTATTTTACCTTTATCATTTGAAGTATTTTTGTCTTTAGTATCTTTTTCTAAATTATCGTCTTCAATCATAGATACTAATACCTTATTGGGTTTATTATTAAAAGCTATATTAATGTCCTTGCTATTCATACTATTTGCAGACATGTTCATTACCTGAATCATCAATAACATAAGTAAAGGATATAAAAGAAGTGGTACAACAATCATCATAAACAACGTCTTTTTATCTCTTAATATGTCTAACATTTCTTTTTTAAATATGTATTTTACAATCTTACTTCTCATTTAAATCTCCTCCCTTCTAGCAAGTTTTATGAATACATCTCTTAAATTATTTACTCCTGATTCCTCTTTTAAACTCTGTGGTGTACCTGATGCAATTATTTTCCCATTGTGAATCATAAAAATCTTATCACATAAAGTTTCTGCTTCTTCCATATAATGAGTTGAATAAAGAACAGTTTTACCCCTTAATTTTTCATTCTTCATAAAATCTATTATGGATGCACTACTTAAAACATCCAGCCCTAACGTCGGCTCATCAAAAATGTATACTTTAGGAGAATGTATTAAGCAACGAGCTATAGATGTTCTTTGAGTCTGACCAGTTGATAAATTTTCAATTCTATTGTCTATAAATTCACTCATATCCATTATTTCTACAACATTTTCAATTGATTCTTCTATCTCTTCTTTTGACATTTCATATAGGTTTGCAAAAGTTGTTAGAAGTTCTCTAGGAGAAAGCCTTCCATATAGCTTTGTATTTCCAGATAGATACCCTATTTCTTTTTTTGCTGAATTTCTATCTATTGAATAATCATATCCAGAAATATTTATACTTCCTGATGTTGGTGTCAATATACCACCTAACATTCTAAGTAATGTTGTCTTTCCTGCACCATTTGGACCTAATATTCCAACAATTTCACCTTCTACAACTTTAAATGAAACATTGTTTACAGCAAAAAATTCTTCTTTTCTAGTTTTTATTTTCTTTAACTTTCTTATTGAATTTTTATCCTTATCATCTTTCACAACTCTTGTAAAAGACTTGCACAATTTATCTACCTCAATCATTTATCGAATTACTCCTTTCTCTTTTATAAATATATTTATATAAATATAACATATAAACCTTTTTTATACACAGTTTTTTATTTTAAAATAGATTATTCATAAGAGTTTATAACCTCATCTGACAAATTATTATTTTTTATTATTTTATAATACCTTTTGTAACATTTTTTTACATAATAAATATAATATTACTATATAGATAAACTCAATTATCTATACATTTAAATCAAAATATAAAAGGAGTGTATTTAATGGAAAATAATAAATGTAGAGAGGACTTTAGATTTACTCAGGAATACGAAGAAGATTATCCAAATACAAATGAAAGATACTATGAAAATTATCAAGTAGCTGATAGATACTATAATTACCCAAATAAATATAAAGAACCTAAAATGAAACAATGTTGTTGTAAAAAAAGCATGAGAGAGGCATTAGAACTTCTAAGATATGATGCTCTAAGACCTTTTGTAAATTTCAATGAATTTGCTTTTATTTCAGATTTCTTTATTGTTGGTGCTTATTTAGTAGGTATAGATTATTCAATACCTCCAAAAGATAATTTATCTGGACTTAATGGTACTTTTGAAAGATTTTCAGCTTGTAACTGTGATTTAATAGATATATCTGGTCAATTGTATTATCCTAAACCTGTTCCTTTGACACTTGGAGGATTAGTTACTTCAATTGGTACTATTCCAGGAGTATCTGAACTAGTTACTCTTATAGAGGCAGCAGTTCCTGCTACTATAGACCTTGGAGCTATATTAAATTCAATACTTGATGATATAATTGATTATATAATTTCTACAGTTAATCCACTAACAAATGTAGATTTAGCATCATTATGTAATCTTAAAGCTGTTGCCTTTAATATTACACCTGCAGATTACGAAGATTTCGTAGCATCTTTAGGTTACTATCTTGATAAAAAACATTACAAAGAATGCAATTGTAACTGTGATTGTGACGATTGTTGTTGTAATAAAGGTATCCTTGATAACCTTTATATGTCCAATATAAATAATCAAGTTACTGTAGTAGCTGGTAGTTTAGTTCTAACTGGTGTTGAAGTTCTAGGAAAGAAAAATGATGTTCTAGTACTTGGAAATTCTAATGACTCAAGAATATACTTTGTATGTGTAGATTCTATAGATTATATTGCATAGAATGATTTTAAAGAGCTATATCTAAATAATAGAATAGCATCATTTTCTAAATTATAAAAAATTTAATTATTACTAATAAAAAAGAGTGTCTATAATTATTTAAAAATCCCTTTAGACACTCTTTTTTTCATATTACTTATCTAATTTTTTATTTATCTAACTTTTTTACCAAGTTTAAATACTGCTAATACATCTGCAAGTACATCTATATCTTCTATTGGATTTCCATTTACAACTATAACATCTGCTTTCTTTCCTTTTTCTAAAGTTCCATAATTTTTATCAACTCTTAAAAGTTCAGATGCTGTTTTTGTAGCAGCAACTATTACGTCCATATTATCCATACCATAATCTGACATTAGTTTCATTTCATAGTATGTCTTCCCATGCTCATTATAAGAAGTTCCTGCATCAGAACCAACTGCAATTTTAATGCCTTTTTTGTATGCTTTTAGGAATGACTCCTTGTGTGGAATGGCAACAATCTCACACTTTCTAAGAGTAGCCTCAGTTATTCCACTTTCTTTTCCTGCATTTAGAATAAAATACGGTGCAGCCACGGTTGGAACTAAGTAAGTTCCTCTTTCAAGCATCAAATCAATTATTTCATCATCTAAATAAACACCATGTTCTATAGAGGTAATTCCTGCAAGCACTGCATTTTTTATACCAGTTCTTCCTTGTGCATGTGTGGCAGTTATTTTACCTGCTTTTACAGCTTCATCTACAGCAGCCTTCATTTCTTCCAAAGTTAATTGTGGTGAACCTGGCTCAACTCCATCAGTTGTTACACCTCCAGTTGCCATTATCTTTACACAATCTACTCCATTTTTTAAAACTGTTCTGGCTGATTTTCTACATTCATCTACTCCATCACTTTCAATACCAAAATAATATCCATGTCCTCCTGTCATACATATAACTGGACCTGAGGTAACTATACCAGGACCATCTATAGACCCTTTGTCTACAAGATTTTTAAGTTGTACATCTACATATTTTGGACAACCTAGACTTCTAATATATGTCACTCCTGAATCTAAATATGCATCAAGTTGTTTTATTGTATTTACTACAAGCTCTACATCTGATACATTGTCATAATATACTTTTGGATTTCCAACTGGCTCCATTGTCAAGTGGACATGACAATTCATAATACCTGGCATAACAGTTTTATCTAAGTAATCATACACATCATATCCATTTAAATCTTCTCTTATATCTTCAATTTCAACTATAGTATCTCCATCAATAATTATACCCTTGTTTTTCATAATACTATTTCCTGTTCCATCAATCAAATTCCCTGCTTTAATATATTTTTTGCTCATCTTAAATTTCTCCCCCTTTTAAGTATAATGTATTATTTATTTATTATTTCTAATATTCTAATAATTAATTTTACCACTATACTCATTCTATTTCAAATTTAAGTGTATTAATATAAATTAAATTACGATATATAACACAAAAATATTAAAAAATATTTTTCTATTAAAATTAAAAATAAGGGACTGTCTCAAAATAGAGATAAGCCTTTTTTCATTGTTGAAATAATGAAAATATATTTGGTTTCATACAAAAAGAGTGCCTCATGTACTAAAAAGTTCATTTTGAGACACCCCCTTATTTATATTTTCCTATAATAAACACATATAAACGCTCAAAGTGATAAAATTAATTCTATCACTTAATTTGCAACAAAATATAACTTATCTTGTAAACTTATATCTCCATTTATTAGCTCAGCTTCATAAACATTCTTTTTAAGTTTCATATCAAATACTTGAAATTTTACTGGCTTAGTTCCGACTATGTCAACAACTCCTTTAAACCCTTTTAATTCTCCTGATATATTGCCCTTTATACCTGAAATAGAATATATCTTATCATCCAGTAACTTAACTTTCCTAACTCCAGATAATGCTTCATTATAATCTACTTTTAAATCAAGTGTCTCATAATCTTCTAGTTTAATCTCATTAGAATTAATATCATAAACAAGATTAGTTATGGAATTACTCATATCCGTAACTATAAGATTCAATTTATTATTTTTTACCATATAATCTAGCTTAGTTTTACTTAATAAGCCAATCTCCTTTGGATTTGCATTCTTTTCTTTATTTAGATTATCCATAAATTTATTGCTTATATTAAAAGTGTTCTCTTCTATATCATATATAATAAAGTTAGAGTAATTATCATGTCCTTCAACATCTCCATTTGTACTTTTATTATTTACCATTTCTAAATACAATTTGCTTCCAATAGAAAATTTAATTTCATTGATATTTTGTTGATATCCATTCTGTAAGACTAAATTAAATCTATTTAGTAACTTATAAGACTTATTTTTTATATCTATTTTTAATATACAAATATTATTGACTTTAAAACCTGAAATATTAGTTTCACTAATTACCATATATAAATTGCCTTTATATATTTTATTAAATAAAGTTTTCCAACTATTTTCTTTAAAATCAGACTTATTCAAATTAATATCAAAATTTTCTTCTACCCCACTTTTTAAATTTTTATTTGAAACCTTTATGCAATCATTTAAAGCATTCATTCCTTGTACTAAATCAGACTTAGTAGAAGTATATGCTTCTCCTATATTCAAATCATCTTTATATATAAGTACATCTCCTTTATCATTAACAAAATCACTGTATTTTTTGTCAATATTTAAATAATCATTTCTAATTATTGATTTAGGGTTTGTATCATTTCTTACTCCATTTTTACTTATAATTACCTCCTCATAAGAAAATTTGCTTATATTAGGTGTATATACTACACTTACTCTCCCTATATCTTTTACATTACCTTTTAAAGTTTTTACAGATAGTTTATCCTTATTAAAATAACTCAATATTAAGGTCATAGTAATCATTAAAAAACATACTATTATAAAACATATTGTATATTTTCCTATATTTTTTGCTTTCATAATATCCCTCCTAAAAGTCAATCTTTTGCTTCAAAAGTTTATTAGATATAAGACTACATACAAATATGTTTATACTTGAATATAAAACAGTAAATACATTGCTGTATTCATAAGGTATAATAAATTCTACAGAAATTATAAATACTAAAATTTCCAAAACTAAAAACAGGAAACTTACTAAAGTACTTAGTTTATAAATAGATTTATTTATAAGAATTGATGTAAATACTACAGATACAAATCCTATCAATAAAAATATATACTCTACAAATAGTATTTCAAAGCTATATGGAAGTAACATTTTTAACTTATATATTGTTTCTTGTACAAAACCATAGTTTACAACATTACCAAGCATATACCTAGGCAACACCTTACTTGTAATAAATAAAGTTATTGTAAATACTACTGTGTAGCTATACACTAGAAATAATATATTTAATAATTTAGATATATAAACATTGATTCTATTTTTAGGTAACATTATGAGTGTATATATAGATTTACTCCTCCCCTCAAAGTCTCTATACCAAATAAAAAAAGCATAGCAAATACATGCAATTATACCAAATATAAACCATGATTCTGTAGAACTCATTATATTTCTAAAACTTGAGAAACCTGTGACATTTACCATTTCTATTGTATTTCCTATTTTTGTTAACTGTTCACTTTTAGATGCATTTTCTATTATGTAATTATAGTCATTTAAATTTTTTACTATATTTAAAATTACAAAAGAACAGCAACAAATTATTATAAATATATAATTTTTTATATTTCTTTTTAATTCAAATTCGAATAATCTTATTAAATCTTTCATCAAATCACCTACTTTATTTCAAATTCTAATGTACTATTTGAACTGTTAAATTGTAATTTTCCTTCATATACAATTTCCTTAGAATTTTTATTTATTATATATAACATAAATTTATTATCCCAAGATAATATAGAATTTAGTCTTGATGTATATACAATAATTTTATTTGAATCAATTACAATACTTCTAATGTCTCTTTTTTCTCTATTATCTAAAACATATTTATCTTCATCTAAGCTTTTATCTAATATATTATAGGTAAGTAAATTTAACTCTGTAATTGAACTATCATCATAATCATTTGACATTACCATATATAATTTATTATCTTTTAACTTTGCTTTTGCTAAAACCATACTGCTATCAGTTTTTAATTCCACTATGCTTTCTTTATTTTCTTCAAGATTATACTCAAGTAAATGAAATTTAGAATTGCTATTATCACCTGTATTTGCATTTAATACATTTATTAAAATATACATCTTATCCTCATATTTGCTAGCATAACTTACACCTATAGACTCTATGTTTTGGTATTTTTCAGAAAAATAATTACTTAAATTTATACTTTTTATAGTCTGTATTTTTTTATTTTCTGGATTAATTTTTATTATATCTATAGTACTTAAATATTCTTTGTTATTTTCTGAGGAATCACTTGTAGCATAAAGTACAGACACATACAAATTTTTTTTATATCTTTTTGATGATAGTATCTTTGCATAATAATCATCAATGTTTTTATCTACTTTATATTTTATCCTTATAAAATTATTCATATCTAGTTTTTCATATTCAAGTTCTTTATCACTTCCTTCTGATGGAAATACACCTTTTTCTAAATCTTCTTTTTTCTCATCTATTACAAAGTTTATATCTTTTGAATCATCATTCATTTCAAATCCAACATGAGCAATTAAATCTGAACCACTAGATACATCAATTAAATTATTTGTGTTCTTACTATCTTTTTGTAGTTTTACTAATTCAGTCTTTTTAGTTTTGTTACTTCCATTTATTGTGTAATATGAATTTATATATCCGTTAAAATCATATCCAAAATTTATGTTTATATAGTCTAATTCATCAGAGTCACCTTTTATAGTTTTTATCTTCAAATTGTCTTCATTGTTTAATAAACCTATACTAAAATATATTACTAAAGTCAAAAATATAATAAGTATAGATACTTTAGATTTTAATTTCATACCATCCCTCCTAAAGAGATACTTTCTTTTTGATTAACAAATAAGATATTCCATTTAGAACAAACATTATAATTAAAAAACTTAATAACCCTGCTACTAAATTATTAAATTGAAATCCTATGACCCCATAATATTTTCTAAATAAAGTGATTATATTTATATATATTGTTGAAAAATATAAGCCTGCCATAATCAGCAAAGTGATTAAAATTACATAAAATTTATTTATATAAGAAAATATAAATAATATACAGCAATTCACAATAGAAATAGCTATAAGTAGTAAAAATACATAAATAGCCATAAAAGAGATAAAATCAATTGGTATACTCTTCAAGTTTAGATAATATAAATCTTGTGCAAAGTTCATATTGATTATTGGCAAATTTCTAAAAATGAAATTAAATATATATTTACATATAAATAATGTTGCTATCTGACTTGTCAAAAAACCATATATCATTGTTATCAAAGCAATTGACTTAGCTATACAAATCTTAAACTTACTCTGAGGTAACATCATCAGTGTGTAAATACTTTGATTTTTTGAAAAGAAATCTCTTTTCCACATAAAAACATAGTATATAAAAAGTCCCAACATCCCAAAGAACAATATACGTTCGATAAATCCAAGATTACTAAGTATCCCTATTCCATAAAATATACCTCCAAAATCTTCTATCGCTAAATTCATAATAAATTTAGAACTTTTAAATTTATTAATTTCGAATAAATTTAAACCAAGTGTAATTAATGAAAAAAAGGATATATAAGCTATATAAAACCTATTGTTTCTTCTCAAATCTACATTTATTAGATATAGAAGTTTATTCATTCTTATATACCTCCCTCATCTTATCTAATATGGATTTACCTTCTCTTTCTCTTAATTCTTCTGCATTAAATGAAGTTATAATCTGCCCTTCATCAAGAATTATAACCTCATCAACTAAACTTTCTATCTCCACTATCTCATGAGTAGTTATAATAATAGCTTGATTTTCCTCCATATATCTTGCTATTACTCCTATAAATTCTTCCCTCTTAAACAAATCAATTCCTGTAAATGGTTCATCAAGCAGTATGTACTCTGGGTCTTGGCAAAATCCAAGTATCAATTTTACTCTTGCAATATTTCCTTTCGACAAGTTATCAATTATTTCATCTTCATCTAATTTAAATATGTTCATCATTTCTTTTGATTTTTCTTTATTCCATTTTGGATAAAAAACTTCCATAAATTCAAATGTTTCTTTTATTGTTGTATTACTAAAGTGAGATTGTACATCCGGAACAAAAGCTAACTTATTATATATCTTTTCATTTATTTTTTCTCCATCTATACGAATCTCTCCACTATCAATGTTTATAAGTCCTGCTATTGCTTTTAACATAGTTGATTTACCAACACCATTTATCCCAAGTAATGCAGTTATTTTCCCCTTTTCTATATTAAAGCTTACATTCTTTAAAGCCTCTATCTTTCTTATTTTAATCCCTTGCATCCTTTTATATGTTTTACTGACATTCTTTATTTCTATCATATTTACTATCCTCCATATCCAATATGCTTGTACAATAAACTTTCTAAACTAAGTTTTCTATTTGTTAAAATACTAATATTTATCTTCTATTATCTTTAAAACTTCTTCTTTGGTAACATTTATTGCTTTCATATCTTCTATAAAAACAGATAATGATTCATTTATCAGCTCTAATTTTAAGTTTTTTAATATATTTTCATCAACTGTTATACTGCTTTGATAATTTTTAAAAGTATTTATTATATTCATATCACCCATCTCCTTATATGCTCTTTGAACCGTATTTAAATTTACTTTTAGATTAAGTGCCATTTCTCTTCTTGATGGTATTGTCTCCCCTGGTTTCAACTCTCCTGTTACTATTTGTCTTTTTATATACTTTACTATTTGCAAATAAATGGGAGTTGTATTATCTAATTCAAAATTCATGATTCCTCCTATTCTAGTGTATTAATACGATAGTACATTTACTTTAAAAAAATACACTTTTATTTCAGACCTTATTTACTATTAAGTGTATTATACGATTAATACACTTAATTTGTAAATACTTTTTTTATAAATTACTTTATTTTAATTTACTAAAACATCTAAAGTAAAGCTTAAATAATAACTTTACAAAATAGAGCATCAAATGAGAGGATATATATTTTATGTTATGTTAGACTTGAAAACAAGCAAACGAGATAAGGTTATATATTTTCAACTAATTAAAAATCTTATATGTATTAATGCTTAAAAATCTAGTAAGAATATGAACACACATTAGGAGGTAAACAAATGAGTTATAAAATTGAAATCAAAAATATTGAATCAGTCACAGCAGCTACTATGCGTTATAATGGACCTATGAGTGAAGCGACAAAGTATTTTCCAAATGTATTTAAATCTATAAAAGGAAAATCCAATGGTGCACCATTCTTTTGCTACTATAACGTTGACCAAAAAACTGGTGTTGGAGAAATGGAATTATGTGTTCCAACTGCTGAGACTCCAAATCGTATGGGTGTAACTATAAAAGAATTTCCTAAAATAAAAGCTTTGTTTTTTACTCACATAGGCTCTTATAGTAATTTACCAAAAACGTATGAAATGATATTTAAGTATATTCATGAAAATAATATAAAAATACAAACGCCTTGGAGAGAAGTATTTATTAAAGGACCAGGTATGCTGATAAAAGGAAACCCTGATAACTATATTACAGAAATCATATTTCCACTTAAAGAGGAGGAATAATATATGTTAGCTATTGAAATAGACAATTTAGTAAAAAAATATAAAAATGGTGTGAAAGCTTTAAATGGTCTAAGTTTTGATGTAAATGCTGGAGAAATTTTTTCTTTACTTGGTCCTAATGGTGCTGGTAAATCTTCTCTTATCAATATTTTGACTACTTTTTACAAGCCTACATCTGGAAATGTAACAATGTTTGGAAAAGATTTAGTAGATAATCCTTCTTGGATACGTACTCAAATTGCTTGTGTAGCACAACAAATCTCTATTGATGAACATCTATCTCTTATGGAAAATATGGTATTTCAAAGCAAGATGTATAAAGTAGAACCACAGATTGCAAAACAAAGAATAAACTCTTTAATTGATAAATTTGACTTATCTAGTTACTTAAAATACCCCACTTCATCATATTCTGGTGGAGTAAAACGTAGATTGGACATAGCTATGAATATGGTATCATCTCCTAAAATTCTATTTCTAGATGAGCCAACTGTTGGTATGGATGTAGATTCAAGAAAATCTATGTGGGATATGTTATTAAAAATTAGAGATGAGTATGGCACAACTATATTTCTAACTACCCATTATCTTGAAGAAGCTGAACAATTGAGTGATAATATTTGTATTATGAAGAATGGAAAAGATGTAGCACAAGGAACACCAGCCAGTTTACGTAGTTACATTAGACAAAATATACTACGTATAGCTTTTCATAATATTGAAGATATAAAAAAATATAAAGATGCAATTAAAAATACTGGCTTAGTCAAGTTTATGAGCGTACGAGAAAATTCAATTTTTATAAATGTAAATGATAGTAGAGTTGCTTTTACTTTAATAAATAAATGGCTTTTAGAACACGATATAAAGTTTGATGCAATAGAAATTGTAGAACCAAGTCTCGAAGATGTATTTTTAGCACTTACAAGTTCTAAAAAAGACTTAAAGGAGGAATGGAAATGTTAAATATCTTATGGCGTAGTATGAAATGGCGTTTTAAAAATCCAATCTCATTTATAGTCACTATATTACAACCTTTTCTTTGGCTTGTACTTTATAGCTCTATTGCAAACCAAACTATGAATAATATGAATATTGGTAATTATACTGCTTTTATACTACCAGGTATCATTGTACTGGTTGTGTTTTCTTCATGTAGTAGTGGTGGTATCATCAACTTCATAATGAAGAACAGTGGGAGTTTCTATAGAGTCTTAATTGCACCTATTAGTAGGTATTCAATTGTCCTTGGTCAATTACTAGAAGCTATATTAGTTTCCTTCCTAGAAGTAGCTATCTTGTGTATAGTAAGCATATTCTTTTCAGTAAGAATAGAATCTGGTATTGGCGGAATCATACTTATGATAGTGCTGATATTCATGACAGCCTTTTTTTTATCAAGTCTAGCTTATTCCATAAGTTTATTGTTGCCAAATGAAATAATTTATGAAACAATTATGACTGCAATTGTACTTCCTATTTTCTTTTTAAGTTCAGCTCTTTTTCCTATAGAAAATTTATCTGGAGGATTAAAAATAGCAGTAATGCTCAATCCATTTACACATGTTATTAATGCTTTACGTAGTTTAATATTTGGTGAAACTATTCTTATTGGAGATATACTACCTGTTATCCTATTATTTTTAATATTGTGCTGTGCAAGTTTTTCACTTGCTATGTGGAGATTGAAAAAGGAAATGGTAAGCTAAGCTCTAAATCTACAATAACAAATAATAAAAAGAGTGTGTCTCAAAATAAACCTTTTAATTCACAAGGCACTCTTTTTTTGTATGAAATTAAATATATTGCCATCATTCCAACAATTGGGGTGCAGTACAATCTCTATTTTGAGACAGCCCCTTTTTATTATTTATTTTAATATTTCTAAAACTGAATTTAACACAGCATGACCATTACAAGTACCATAGTTTACCATATCTATTATAGACACTGGAGCTCTATCTCCAACTATAGATTTTACATCATCAAGCATAAATCTAAGTTGTGGTCCAAGAAGTAAAATATCAAAGTTACCAAGTTCTGATTTTATATTCCCTTCTCCAACTGCCCATATTTTACAGTCTATATTTCTTTTTTTTGCATCCTTCTCCATTTTATTTACCAATAGAGTAGAAGACATACCTCCAACACATACTAACAATATCCTAATCATTTATAACTCCTTTTTAATCAAATCTACATATATCTTGATTAAAAAGTATATGTAGAAAAGTTTATCATTTATAACTGCTTAAATTTTACTCTTAGATTATATCAAATTTTCCCATTTTTTTCACTACTAGAGGCAATTTTATATTTTCAATGTCCACTTTTCTACTTCTTTAGATATATCTTCAGCTTTTAGTATGGCCGATATTATAGCATACCCATCACTATCTAAGCATTTAAGTTTATCTATATTGTCTAACTTTATACCTCCAATTAGTACAAATGGTATATCTACTTTTTCCTTAATTTCTTTAACCGTTTCAAATGAAGCTGATTTTGCATCTAATTTAGTAGATGTCGTAAATATAGACCCTATACCTAGATAATCTGTACCATCATTTTTTGCACAGATAGCTTCTTCTAAAGTCCTTGCTGATACACCTAGTATCTTATTATATCCTATAAGTTTTCTAACTTCTCTTGCCCCAATATCACTCTGCCCTACATGTACTCCATCTGCATCACAAATAAGGGCTATATCCACTCTATCATTTATTATAAACTTAACACCATATCTTTTAGTTATTTCTCTAATTTTCATAGCTTTTTTTAAAAATTCTCTTCCAGAAGCATTTTTTTCTCTAAGTTGTACAGTTGTTATTCCAGAAGCTATTGCATCTTCAATACATTTATAAAAGTCCCTGCCTTCAAGCATTTCAGAATCAGTTACTAGATATAACTTTAAATCTTTTTTTAAGCATTCTTTATCTATCATTTTAAGTCTCCTCTTAACCCTTTATTCATTTAAAAATTCAATGTTAGCATTTTTAGTTAAAGTATCTGTATCAATTTGATAAATAACATTCATAAGATTTTCTTTAAATGTACCTATTGGTGGATTATTTAGATTAGCTAATTCTCCACTTAAAGACATTGTAAGAACACCTATTGTAGCTGCTTCTAAAATATTCTCAGTAACAGCCATAAAACTTGCAATCAGACTAGCAGTCATACATCCAGTTCCTGTAATTCCTTTTAATTTATCGGTTCCATTGTTTATTTTATATGTGCTTTTACCATTGGTTATTATATCTATTTTTCCAGTTGCCACAACTACACATTCAAGCTTTTCAGAAACTTTTCTTATTATATCAGTAGAATCTTCTTCTTCATCAAATGAATCTACCCCTTTTCCTCTTACATCAAAGCCACCTATAAACTTTATTTCTGCCATATTACCCTTAACAACATTAAATTTGACTTCATTTAAAAGTTTACTTGTAAGTTCTGCTCTAGCTTTGCTTGCAAATACTCCAACTGGGTCTAAGATAACAGGTTTATTATACTTATTTGCTGCCTTTCCAGCTAATAAGTACAAGTCTAACATATTTGAATTCATAGTTCCTATATTTATTACTACGGAATTTGCTATACTTACCATTTCTTCTACTTCCTCATATGAAAAACTCATAAGAGGGCTTGCTCCTATAGCTAAAGTTACATTAGCACAATCATTTATTGTTACATTATTAGTATAATGGATTACCAATGGATTAGCTTTTTTAACATCTTTAATTAAATTATACATATTGTACCTCCAACAATTTTTTTACTATTCAAATTTATAAAAATGATGCACTGGTCCTACTCCATGACCTATGTCAAAACTTCTTTTTATTGCTTCTGTTATATAAATTTTACTTAAATTTACTGCTTCTGTTATTTCATAATCTAATGCTAAATAAGATGTTATTGCAGAAGATAATGTACACCCTGTTCCATGTGTATTTTTTTTATCAATTCTTTCACTTTTATAAACTTTAAATATATTTTTACCAATTAAAATATCTACTGCTTCTCCATCTAAATGTCCTCCTTTCATAAGGACAAACTTAGGTCCAAGCTGTAGTATTTCTTTTCCTACCTTATTCATATCATCTACATTATGTATTTTTATCCCTGTGATTTCTTCTGCTTCTAGAATATTTGGTGTAATTATGTATGCAAGTGGTATCAAATGTTTAATTAAGTTTTCTTTTGCCTCTGGCTTTAATAGATAATATCCACTTTTAGATATCATCACTGGGTCTACTACCAAATATTTTGGATTGTATTTCTTTAGATTCTCAACTATTTCAAGTATAATCTCAGGACTTGAAACCATTCCTATTTTAACAGCTTTTGGAGGTATATCTTCAAACACTGCCTCTATCTGTTTTTTTATTATTTCTTTACTTAAATCTTCTACAGCAAAAACTCCTTGAGTATTTTGTGCTGTTATAGCTGTTATTACACTCATACCATAAGTGCCAATTGCACTAAAAGTTTTCAAGTCAGCCTGAATTCCAGCTCCTCCAGATGAATCTGACCCAGCTATTGTAAGTGTTGGTATTTTATAATTACTCATTATTACCTCCTAAAGTTTGATTTATATAGTCTAATTAAAAAAGCTATACCTACAATAGGTATAGCTTAGAAATAGCATATATCACAAATAATACATACTTAAGTTTTATACTAAGCTTTCCTACGCTGGTATTATCCAGATCAGGTGTAAGGGTCGGTATTCCTCTCAGCTCTTGGCTCCCCTAGCTATTTTAATTTATTATATTTATAACTTCATTATATTACAATAGTATTTATTGTCAAGTTTTTACAGCATATATACTTATTATAATATTACTATAAAGATTTATGCTAATTGTTCTATGTCTTTCCCAATAATATAATCCCCTTTATTCTGAACCTCCCATGACTAAAGTCACAGGGTTCCTGCTTCATAGAATTTTGCATACTAAAATATGTCTTACTAATTCTCCACAGGCTATCCCCGTAG
>NZ_OEZH01000134.1 GCF_900243075.1 Clostridioides difficile | reverse complement strand
TATTATACAAGAATCCCAGGCTCTTTTGAACTTGGGATTTATTTTTTTTATACAAAAAAGGGCGTAGCACTATTTTTTAGTGCGACAGCCCCGTTTTTAATTATATTTTATCTGTAGAATTTTATACTCTTAAATCCACATCTACTTTTCCTAAATCTTCTTTATAATCTTTTATAGCAGGTTCTACAACTTCATTTACAAACTCTACAACTTGTTCTGGGGCTCTACCTATAAAGTTTTTTGGGTCCATTATAGATAATATTTCTTCTTTGCTCATTTTAAATGAATCATCATTCATTATAAGCTCAATTAAGTTATTATCTTTACCTTCATGTTTTACTCTATAAGCAGCTTTCATAGAATACTCTCTTATTATTTCATGTAATTCCTGTCTATCTCCACCTCTTTTTACAGCTTCCATAAGTATTGTTTCTGTAGCCATAAAAGGAAGTTCTTCATTTACACGTTTATTTATCATATTTTCATATACTACTAAACCATCAGTTACATTTATACCTATTTCAAGTATAGCATCTGCTGCCATAAAAGCTTGAGGTATTGCCAATCTTTTATTAGCTGAGTCATCTAATGTTCTCTCTAACCATTGAGTAGCTTGTACCATTGCAGGGCTTATCGATTCAGAAATTATATACTTAGATAAAGATGCTATTCTCTCACTTCTCATAGGATTTCTCTTATAAGCCATTGCTGATGAACCTATTTGATTTTTTTCAAATGGCTCTTCCAATTCTTTTAAACTTTGTAAAAGTCTTATATCATTAGTCATTTTATGCATACTTTGAGCTATTCCTGATAATATACTTATCACTTGATAATCTAACTTTCTAGTATATGTTTGACCACTTACTGCATAAGAAGAATTATATCCCATCTTTTTGCAAATTTTCTTATCTAATTCTTTTACTTTTTCATGGTCTCCTTCAAATAAGCTTAAAAAACTTGCTTGAGTACCAGTAGTACCTTTAACCCCTCTTAACTTCATATTGTCTATTCTATAGTTTAAATCTTCCAAATCAAGAATTAAATCTTGAGCCCATAAACAAGCTCTTTTTCCTACTGTTGTAAGTTGAGCAGCTTGAAAATGTGTAAATCCAAGAGCTGGCATATCCTTATACTTAAGTGCAAATTCTTTTAAATTGTTTATTAAATTTACAAGTTTTACTCTCAGAAGTTTTAAAGCTTCATTCATTTGTATAACATCTGTATTGTCTCCAACATATGCAGATGTTGCTCCTAGATGTATTATTCCTTTGGCTTTTTCACATTGTAGACCATAAGCTTTTACATGAGACATTACATCATGTCTTACTTCTTTTTCTATTTTTCTAGCTTCATCAAAATTTATATTATCTATATTAGCTCTTAGCTCGTCTAATTGTTCTTCAGTTATATTTATTCCTAACTCATGCTCACCTTCTGCAAGAGCAACCCATAATCTTCTCCATGTAGAAAATTTAAATTGTGGAGAAAATATATAACTCATATCCTTGCTACAATATCTGTCTGTAAGTGGATTTGAGTAAGTAGTATATTTATTATCTATCATTATATTAGCACCTTCCTTAAATCTTTTGTCGTGTGATTACTGTGTACACATTAGTACATAAATAATTATATATAATTTTACGAACTATAACAAGACTTTTTTATTTTTTGTTCATATTTATGTGTAGTGTTTTTTATTTATTAATATTTTTTATTTATATCTAAATTATCTTTTTCAATTAAATAGTCCACTATTTCGCTGTCAACAAAATTTAATACATACTTATATCTAATTGCATAGTATTTATCACTCCAACCAAGTTGATTTTTTACATCACTCTCATCCGCCCCAAGTCTTAAGCTTATTGCCGCAAATGAATGTCTAAAGTCTCTTGCTGAATATTGAGAAAGCCCTGCTAAATCTAACGCTTTTTTAACTATAAGTCTGACATTTCTATCTGTTATAGAATTACTTTTTTGAGTTGTAAAAATAAAGTCATCACTAGGTATTATTACCTCTGGAAGTCCAGAATAATTCCTGTAGTCTTCTAAAAGTTTAAAAAAGTATGGATGTAATTTAACTACTCTCTCTTTTCTTCCCTTACCTAATCTTACATAAGAGTTATCGTTTTCATCTACCATAAGGTCTTTCCACTTTAAACTAACTAATTCATTTAATAAACACCCAGTAGTAACAAGACAGACTATTATTACTCTATCTCTTATATTTAATTTTGGTAAAATACCTATAAGTTTATTTATTTCTTGTATACTTAGGACATCATCTTTTGTTTTTATTCTTGTTACTGTTGGTTTTTCTACATATCTAAATGGATTTATATCTATGTACCCTTCTTTTTTTAAGAAATTATAAAAACTATGTAAATAACTATATATCTTTTCGCAAGTTGATTTCGCATATTTAGTCTGTATATAGTCTACAAAATTTTTACAATCTTCTTTTGTCGCATAAATCAATTCTTTCCCTTTTAAGAACTCTTTAAATAACATAACCTTTGATAAATAATCGTGTTTTGTGTTTGGGTTTAATTTTGTAGAAAAAACATTAAAGGTTTCGTACTCATAATCATCTAGTATTTTTGTACTATACATAATAACTCCTTTCCTTTTCATAAAATAAAATGGTTATACTTTTACTATACCATATATTTCCCCTTCAAATATACCCCTTATTCAATAGATAGCTTTTAACTTTATTTTGTTAAATTATGAAGGTTTTATGAAAATATCAATCTTCCATTGTGCACTACACAGTACTGTGGTATTATAAGTTAGTAAAAGGTGGCATTTTTTTGTTAATATCTGCATAGAATATGCTACTATAAATTTGTATTGGAGGTATTTTAGTTTGGAAACATTTAGTTTGCTTGAAGTTTTTAAGGCAGTCATTTTAGGCATAGTTCAAGGAATCACAGAATGGCTACCAGTAAGTAGTACAGGGCATATGATATTAGTTGATGAGTTTATAAAATTGAATTTTTCAGATACATTTATAAGTACATTTTTGGTTGTAATTCAATTTGGTTCAATATTAGCTGTACTTGTTATATTTTTTAGAAAGTTAAACCCTTTTGATAGTTCAAAAAATATTAAACAGAAAAAAGAAACAGTTCGTTTATGGCTTAAGGTTATAATCGCAGTTATACCATCTGGAGTTATTGGAATACTGTTTGAAGATGATATCGATAGATTATTCTTTAATTCAACAGTAGTTGCTATTGCTCTTATTGTATATGGTATAATAATGATAGGGCTTGAAAAGAGAAATAAAAGACCTAAGTATAAAGATTTTTCTCAAGTTACATATAAATTAGCTCTTTGTATAGGATTATTCCAATGTCTAGCTCTTATACCAGGTACATCTAGGTCTGGTTCAACTATAATAGGTGCAGTATTACTTGGTACTTCTAGATATGTAGCAGCAGAATTCTCATTCTTCTTGGCTATCCCTACAATGCTTGGAGCTAGTGCATTAAAACTTCTAAAAGCTGGATTTGGATTTACTGGCTTTGAGTGGCTTATTTTAGGAGTTGGTTCTGTAGTAGCTTTTATTGTTTCAATTATAGTTATTAAATTTTTTATGGACTATATCAAAAAACACGATTTCAAAGTGTTTGGTTATTATAGAATAGTCTTGGGTATAGTTGTCCTTGCTTATTTCTTTCTATTCTAATGTATTTTAATTTAATGACAAATGATAAGGAGAAAAGTTATGAGTGTTAAAAAAGAAATATTTGATTGGATTAAATCAATAGCTATGGCTATTGTACTTGCATTTGTAATCCTACAATTTATAAGACCTTCTATTGTCAGTGGAGAATCAATGTATCCCACTTTAGACGATAAAGACTATCTAATTTTAAATAAGATTTCATACAAGATTGGCAAACCTGAGAAAGGCGATATTGTCGTTTTTAAAACCAATTTAGTTGATGGAGATACAGGAAAGAAAAAAGACTTAATAAAAAGAGTTATAGCTACTGAAGGTGATAGTATAAAAATATCCAATTCTAAAGTATATGTAAATGGAAAATTATTAAATGAACCATATATACACAATAATTATACTTCTGGAGATATAGATACAGTTGTTCCAAAGGGAAAGCTATTTGCAATGGGAGATAATAGGGAAAATAGCAATGATAGTAGATTCCCTGATGTAGGTATGGTTGATGAGGATGAAATTCTTGGTAAAGTTATGGTAAGATTATTACCTCTTGATAATATTGGAAAAGTAGAATAGAAAAATAAGAGACTGAATTAGTAAAGTTTATTTTACAAATCTCAGTCTCTTTTAATTTTCTTAAATTAAAAAAATATTCTTTTACTAAGAATCTTTTGATTCTGTGATAAGTCTTATTATATCGCTTGCTTCTTCATTAAAAGTTGTTACTATACTTAAATAATCTGTTGCTCTACTCATAGCCAAATATACCTTATTTAAATCTCCCACAAAATCATTTACCTGATAATCTTGCTCTGTATCATTTATAGTTTGATTATATAACATTTCTAATTCACATACTATTACTGCTTTATATTCTAAATTCTTTATTGCATATATATTTGCTATTGTAGTTCCTACCTTCTTACTTATATTTGTCAAGTTATCTTCTGCACATATATAAGGAATTTTTGCTTCTTCTAATGCTTTTTTCAGCATATATTGGAAATAAATAGTTTTTCCACTTTTTAATTTTTTCTTATTATAAGGATAGACTATAGCAACTTCAGAATAATCAAGACCTTTTTTGCTTATTAAGTATTCAATTTCCCATATCACAGAACTTATTTGGTCATCAAGGTCACTTACCTTTATTATATCAACAGACTTATTACCACCTCTAAGTGCTTTAGTGTAAAAGAAAGTATTAAACTTTGTCTTTGGTCTTAACTCATTGATATATGAGTTAGAATTATTTGAAAATTTATTTGTAAAATCTACAATCTCTTTGGCTTGTCTATAATTTTTACTTAAACTAATCTTATCATCAAATTCTATGCCATTATATAAGGTCTTAAATATATTCAATCTATTAGAGATGTTCAAGGAATTGCAAGAACATATATTGAATATAAACTTTGTTTTATATAAAAACTCTCTTATAAAATCTATTTCATACTCTAAAAAGCTTTCTGCTTCATCGATAAAAATAGCCTTGAACATATTTTTATTTTTTATAATGTTCTGTGCTTGTTTAACAAGATTATTAAATGTTTTTTCATAATCATTTTTTAACATGTTATAGTCTATAATTAAGTTGAACTTTTTAGCCAGTTTAAATATAAAGGAACTAAATGTATGGACTTCTAAATTGTTATTATCTTTGTATAATAACTCTATTCTTTCTCTAAGTTCATTACACAATTGTTTTGTATGTGTAAATATGATTAATTTATGATGTGGATATACTTTTGCTAGTTTTATAGCTCTAGAAAGCATAATTGCTGTTTTGCCTATACCAGAACCACCTTCAATAAGTGTATTTCCATATTTAATAGAAATAGCATCTTTAATTTGAACTTCTTCCATCATAGTTGCTGTATACTTATAGTCATCATTATAGAAAGAAATTTTTTTAAATTTCTCATTTAGATGAAGTTTATCATTTATTATATAGTACTCTGAACATACATCTAATAAAAATAAATTTAAATTTATTTCATCATTTTTCTCACTAAGATATTCATCCAGAGAACCTTTATTCATTATATCTTGAAGCTTAGTTTTATCTATTATATTGTTATTAACAAATTTTCCAAACTCATATGCTTCTTCAACTTCAACATATGGCATAATGTAAACGTAATTATAGCTTATATTTCTATTCTTTTGTCCCATTTTTAGTTTCAAAAGTTCATATTCCTCATTCATAACTTCAAGTAACTCTTCTTCCAAAATAAAAAATATATCTTCTGTCGTATCCATAAATTTTATAAATAAAATTCTTCCATCTTTAACATACAACAAATCAGTATTTATTCCTTTAAAAGGAGTAACTTTTGGCACTACTTTAACGTCCTCATTGATATTCTCGTAAAATATTTTCTCGAATTCCTTCAATTTTAGGGCGTCTAACTGAGAGTTTATATTTATGTATTGGCTCACTTACATTACCTCCTTCTGTTATACTTAATTATACCATTTTGAACTATATTTTTATATATACTTTTTATATGCAAATTTAGTAAATAAATTCAAAATAAACACAAATAAATACAAAACTATTAAAAAATTTGCAATAAGTATAGATATTTATATTAAGACCTTGCCTTTCATCCCCACATCTAAAGAAGGTGGCTTTTCGAAATTTTATTGTAAAGCCTTTAAAATAATCAATCTTATTGTATATAAGCAAGAAAATTTATTATTAAAAATTTAAAAACCTGCTAAAAATAATCTATTTTTATTAGCAGGTTTTATTTATAATTCTCATATATTAATACTGTTATATTAAACTTTATATTTTACTGTGCTATCACTTTTTATTTTCTGATAGAGTATTAAGGCTTGATATATCTGTATAAATTGCATAAAAAACAGGATAATGATTTTGATATAATTCATTTACAAACTTCCCTTGCATTCTTACAGGGAAAATATGTCCATCTGTGTGACAGAAGCGAAAAACCACTTCAAAGGTTTCTCTCTTAGGAATTGCTTCTCTCAATGTATCAAGTACTATCTGTAAGTCATCTTGTAATACTGGCGACAAAACATCAAACTCTGTAGACGAAACAGCTTGAGATGAATATCCAGTAAATTCAAGCATCTTTTGGTTAAAATAAAGTAATTTCAAATTTTCCATACAAGCAAATTTGACAATACCATCAGTGGCCATTTCTAATAATGCTTTTATATCTCTAGGGTCTATACGAAATGACATACTATCAATAGAATCCTCAGAAAATACATGATAAGAATTTTTCCCATGGCTTTTTGCATAATAAAGTGCTTGGTCTGCTTTCTCATATAGCTCAGAATATACATATCCATGTTCAGGATACATTGCTACACCAATACTACATGCAATAGAAAACTCTGCTTGTTCAGTAAATTTTTTCTGATTAATTTTAGAACAAAAACGCTCTAATTTCTCCACAAGTACATAGTTATTACTATTAAAGTTTTTTATCAATACTACAAACTCATCTCCTCCAATACGCCCAATAATATCATCCTCACGAAATTGAGATTTTAATTCTAAGGCAAATTCACTTATGACAAAATCTCCAAATGCATGACCATATTTATCATTTACATTTTTAAAATCATCAATATCGAATATTAAAAAAACATGTTCTAAGTCTTGATTATTTTTATTTTTTAAAAATGAACTAATAAATTCCTCTGTCACACCTTTATTGTAAAGACCAGTAAGAGAATCACGTTGTGAACGTTCAAGAAGTACTAATTCTCTGTTTTTTTCTTCATCTATATTTTCACGATAAGATATCATACGAACAGATTCATCTGATGTCCAAAAGAAAATTCGTGCATTAACTCTCATCCAGTGATAATTTTCTTCATTATTCTTAATTAAAAAGTCATAGCTTATATTATTGATTCCTCTATTATAACACTTAAGCACATTTTCAGGAAGGAATGTATCTAAATAACCCTGTGCATACTCTTCTTTGATTTGTTTTGTAGCAATAATATGTAATGCTTCATCATATGGTGTATTAAGCCCTAACCCAAACTCATGAAAATATCTATTTTCATCTTCACAACCAGCTCTATTATTAGTGACATCAATTTCAAAAATATTCTCGTAAAGTTCTTCAGTAGATTGACTCAACAACTTTTGATATTCTAATTTCTGAGAAACACTAAGCTTCATTATTTGATTTTTATACTTCTTAAGTACACGCGTAATTGTAAAAAGTACAAATATTATAATTAAAATTATGACTGCAATTCCTTTAAAAAATTGTATATGAAGTTGCTTACTCATTATAGTCAAATCATTTTCTAGCACAAGATGCCATTTTAAACTAGGTATATACTGACATACAACGTAACTTTTTGATTTTTTAGATGAATGCCAAAAACTCTTTTGTTCCTTTTTATTATCTAATATTAATTGTTTTGAATCAGATAAGTCACTACTAGAATTTTCAAAAAAGTTTATATTTTCATGACCAGTTTTATTCGATGCTAATTGTACAAATCCTTTATCATCAATTAAGCGTGCTACAATATCAAATTTATCATCATATTCTTTAAGCAACGTTTGTAATGAATTCACCTTTAGTCCAACGCCTATAATTCCCATAGTTGCTCCATTATCCTCTTTTATCTTACAATTTACAAATACTGTAATACTATTGTTACTTGCTTCATCATTATCAACATTTAATGAGTATTCATCATCATTCTTTAAGAAATTATAATACCATTGATTCTCTGAATTATTAGCACTAAGATTTCTATCAAGTCCATTAAAATGATAATAGTTATTTGTTTTACTTGATACTAAAAAAACGGAATCATATGAGTATTTATTTCTATATACATTCAGATAATCTTGCAATTTATAAATAAATTCTTCATCATTTATATGTTCTTTCTCACCATATAAAAAGTTTTTTAGCAAACTATCATTTGCCATGGTAAGAGATACATTTATAGGTTCTGAAAGGAGTTTATCTATCTGATAATAAATACCTTCAGCAGCTAGTGTAGATACATGTTCAATATCATTTTTAAAAATATTAGTATTAGATTGGTATCCAATTACAGAAGTAGCTACAAAACCAAGAGTAATAATAATACAAACAATAACATTTGTATGTAAAAGTGTATTTTTTTCCATAGTATGCCCTCTCTTTAACCCTCATTTTGGCTTCATTGTATTTTCACCCTCTTTAAATATAATCATTCCAAGTAGTAATATATTATTTTACAACTTTATTATATCAAACAAACTTGAATAATTATATAAACAATGCATATATAAGTCCTTATTTCATTAATCTTTTGTAAGTAGCACTTTTATCACTTAGATTATTTCCATATTATGTAAAATTAAATTTAAACAATTTAAAAGCCACAAGATAGATTATCGTATCTTGTGGCAAATTTAAATTTCTAAAAATATTTTCTTATTATTTAGATATTATTTCTTTTACTTCGCATATTCTATAGCTCTTGTTTCTCTTATTATACTTACTTTTATTTGTCCAGGATACTCAAGTTCATCCTCTATTTTCTTAGTCATGTCTCTAGCCAATAGGTGTATTTCTTCATCATTTATAGCTTCTGGTTTTACCATTATTCTTATTTCTCTACCGGCTTGTATAGCAAATGATTTCTCTACACCTTCATATGAATTAGCTATTTCCTCTAGTTTTTCAAGTCTCTTAATATATGCTTCTAAAGTTTCTCTTCTAGCACCAGGTCTAGCAGCTGATATTGCATCTGCTGCTGTAACTAATACAGCTTCTACTGTTTGAGGTTCGTAATCTCCATGATGAGTACTCATGGCATGTATAACTTCTTTAGATTCCTTATAACGTCTAAGTAAATCCATACCTATTTCAACATGTGTACCTTCCATTTCATGGTCTACAGCCTTACCTATATCATGTAATAAACCTGCTCTTTTAGCCAATCTAATATCTGCTCCTATTTCAGCAGCCATTATACCAGCTATATGAGCAACTTCTATAGAGTGTTTAAGAACATTTTGTCCATAACTAGTTCTATAGTTAAGTCTACCTAATAATCTTATTAATTCTGGATGAATTCCATGTACACTAGTTTCAAATGCAGCTTGTTCACCATATTCTTTTATAATATTGTCAACTTCTTTTCTTGCCTTTTCAACCATTTCTTCAATTCTAGCTGGATGTATTCTTCCATCTGCTATTAATTTTTCTAGAGCAATTCTTGCAATTTCTCTTCTTATTGGATCAAATCCTGATAAAATTACGGCTTCTGGAGTGTCGTCTATTATAAGGTCTATACCTGTTAAGGTTTCTAAAGTCCTTATATTTCTACCTTCCCTACCTATTATTCTACCTTTCATTTCATCATTAGGTAAGCTTACTACTGTGACAGTAGTTTCGGCTACGTGATCTGCTGCACATTTTTGAATTGCATATCCTATAATTTCTCTTGATTTCTTATCAGCTTCTTCTTTAGCTTGACTTTCTATCTCTTTTATCATTATAGACATTTCACGTCTTACATCTCTCTCTGCATTTGTTAAGATGATTTCTTTAGCCTTATCAGAAGTAATTCCTGATATACTTTCTAATTTTTCCAATTGTTGCGTTTTTATTACTTCAACTTCTTCTTCTTTCTTTTCAACTACCTTTAATTTTTCACTTAGGTTTACTTCTTTAGATTCTAAATTTTGTAATTTTCTATCTAAGACTTCCTCTTTTTGTACTACTCTTTTTTCATACTTTTGTACTTCTGTTCTTCTTTCTCTGTTTTCTCTTTCAGCTTCTGTTCTCCACTTATGGATCTCTTCTTTAGCTTCTAGCAATTTTTCTTTTTGTACTGTTTCTGAGTCGTGGTGTGCTTTATCTATTATTTCTTTGGCCAAGTTTTCAGCTTGTCCAATTTTTGCTTCAGATATATTTTTTCTAACAAAATATCCAGCTATAATACCAACAGCTGCACCTATTACAATCATTACTACACTATCTATGACATCCACCTCCTTCGTTAATAATCCCAAAATGTCATCACTATGATTAAAAAATATTCCTAATAATTAAAATTAAATTTAGATATTTTATCCTCACTTAATTTTATAATTTTTTCAACATTGTGTCAAGCTAATAGGGAGCGTGGCATGTCTTTAATTACTAGTTATTTTTTTGTATTTTTATTTATTCTTCTACAATTTCTTTTGCTACTGAAGTACCTGATTCTTCACGTTCTTCATTTAAATTGTAAAATGCTCTTACTTTCTCGTCTATTTCATTAGTTAAATCTAAATTATCTTCCAGGAATTTTTTTACATTTTCTCTTCCTTGACCAAGTTTAGTATCATTGTAACTATACCATGAACCTGATTTTTTAACTATATCTACATCAGCAGCTATATCTAAAAGGTCTCCAATTTTTGAAATACCCTCTCCATACATTATATCAAATTCAGCTTGCTTAAATGGTGGTGCTACTTTGTTTTTAACAACTTTGACTCTTGTTCTACTTCCTATAACTTTATCACCTTGTTTTATTGTATCTATTTTTCTAACATCCAATCTAACTGATGAATAAAACTTTAGTGCACGTCCTCCTGTAGTAGTTTCTGGATTTCCAAACATTATTCCTACTTTCTCTCTTAACTGGTTTATAAATATAGCAACACAATTTGATTTTTTAATTGAACCAGTTAATTTTCTAAGTGCTTGAGACATAAGTCTAGCTTGTAAACCTACATGAGAATCACCCATATCTCCATCTATTTCAGCTTTTGGAACTAATGCTGCTACTGAGTCTATTACTATTATATCTATCGCTCCACTTCTTATTAATGCCTCTGCTATTTCTAAAGCTTGCTCACCTGTATCTGGTTGAGATATTATTAGGTTATCAACATCCACACCCAACGCTTTTGCGTATACTGGGTCAAGTGCATGTTCTGCATCTATAAATGCAGCTATTCCTCCTTCTTTTTGAGCTGATGCTACACAACTAAGCGCAACAGTAGTCTTACCAGAAGATTCTGGACCATATACTTCAACTATTCTCCCTCTAGGTAGCCCCCCTATACCAATTGCTATATCTAAACCAATTGCTCCTGTTGATATAACATCTATAGACATAGACGTTGCTTCTCCCAATTTCATTACTGAACCTTTACCAAAATCTTTTTCAATTTTACCTAAAGCTTCATTCAACGCTTTTAATTTTTCTTGATCTACACTCATCTCTATACCATCCCTTCATTTATCTACAAACATTTGTTCTCCTGTTATATATTAATTATATAACATAAATCAAACCTAGTCAATTTAAAAACGCTACTAATGATTATATTTTTATTCATTACATTTTATTTATAAACCATTATTAATAATTATATACACAAAAGAAAATATTCTTAAAATGAAAAGAGGTATACTATAATAGTATACCCTTTTTTATCTTTTTAAAATTTCAAGTTGTTATTTTTTATTTATTAATCATTAATTTTTATTTATTAAAGCATAACTATTTACTTAGAAGACATAAAAAGCTCTTTATTTTTATATAAGTATTCCCACCCAGAATATAAAGTAAGTAGTGTAGCTATAAGAATAAGAATTCCACCTATGTTTAATATTAATCCATTTTCAAACTGAGCACCTATCAATAAAAACACTATCGATACCATTTGAGTTATCGTTTTAAGTTTTCCACTGTTGCCAGCTGCAATTACTTTCCCATCTGCCGCTGCTATAGCTCTTAATATGCTAACTGTAAGCTCTCTAGCTACAATTATAATTACCATCCAACTACTTACAAGATGGTCTTCTATCATACATGTAAGTGCTGAAATAACCAATAGCTTATCTGCTAATGGGTCCATAAACTTTCCAAAGTCAGTAACTAAGTTGTATTTTCTAGCTATTTTTCCATCTAAAGCATCCGTAATTGAAGCTATTATAAAAATAATACAAGCTATTAAAAACTTATTTGGTACATTGAGTAACATAATTAAAACAAATACTGGTATTAAAAATATTCTAAACAAAGTTAATTTGTTAGGCAAGTTCATATAAAACATCTCCCATTAAATCGTATTCCATTGCATCATTTATTTGAACACTTACAAATTCTCCTACTTCAAGATTGTCTACGCTTTTCACATATACTATACTGTCAATTTCTTCTGCATCGCCTTGTGTTCTTCCCGTATACACATTATCTTCTATCTGCTCTTCTATTAGCACCTCATATGTTTTTCCTATTTTTTTATCATTGAGCTCTTCAGATATTTTTTGTTGAATCATCATTAAAGTATCTCTTCTCTGTATTTTTACTTCTTCATCTATATGATTTGGCAATCTATCTGCTGGTGTATCTTCTTCTCTTGAATATGCAAATGCACCAAGTCTATCAAACTTAACTTCTTTAACAAAGTCCACAAGTTGTCTAAAATCATCTTCTGTTTCACCTGGAAATCCTACTATTATCGTAGTTCTAAGTATTGCATCTGGTATATTACTTCTTATAAGATTAATTTTATCTAAGATATCTTCTTTAGTAGTTTTTCTATTCATTAATTTTAAAATATTGTTACTTGCATGTTGTATTGGCATATCAAAGTAACTACATATATTATCATATTTCTTTATAACTTGTACCAATTCTTCTGTTATAGATTCTGGATATGAATACATAACTCTTATCCACTTAAATCCATCTATCTTTGCAAGTTCTTCTAAAAGCTCTGATAGTCTTTCTTTTCCATATAAATCAAAACCATACTTTGTAGTATCTTGTGCTATAACTACAAGTTCTCTTACTCCAGATTCAGCTAATTTATTAGCCTCTTTAATTATATCTTCAAATTTTCTACTTCTATATTTACCTCTTAATTTTGGTATTATGCAGTAAGTACAATTATTAGAGCATCCTTCTCCAATTTTTAAATATGCCATATAACTAGGTGTAGATACATATCTCGGTAAATCTTCATTGAATACAAATTCTATATCATCAAGACTTACAATTTGATGTTTTTCACTTAGCTCTTTTAGTATTTCATCTATATTTTGATAACTTCCTGTACCTACTATAGCATCTATTTCAGGAATTTCAGCTTTTAATTCTTCAGAATATCTTTGTGCTAGACACCCTGTTACTATCAACAATTTTAAGTTGCCAGTTTGTTTTAATTCTGCAAAGTCTATTATTGTATCAATAGATTCTTGTTTAGCTGACTCTATAAAACCACATGTATTTACTATAATTACATCAGCTTCTTCAAAATCTCCAATTAATTTATAGCCTTTTTTATTTAAAATTCCCATCATTATTTCTGCATCTACTAAATTTTTTGAGCATCCTAATGATTCTAATGCTATCTTTAACATTTCCTATCTCCTTCCAATATGCTCTCATATAAATCTATAACATCTTCCAAAGCCTTTTGTGTATCATTAAAATTTATAATCTTATTGTACTTATATTTCTCCACTGAATGCATATACAATGGGTCATAGTATTCTAAAAGATACCTTCTTACAAGTTCTTTATATTTACCTAATTCTAATAAATCAATATAATCATCTACTACTTTATGACCCAATCTTTTTCTAAATTTATTTATACATTCTTTTAAGACCAATATATTGTCTTCATCTTTATCATAAATGTAATCTCTACAAAGTCTATTAACTCTATTTTCAATATCACAATTTAACAATATGTGATATCCTTCTCGTGTCATTGCCTCAAAAATCTCATTTGGAACTGTAACACTTCCAACTCGTTTACTTTCACTCTCAACAAATATATAATTCTCTTTTGAGAAAAATATACTTTCAAATAATTTCGTTTCAAAGTTCTTTTGAGATGGTGGTTTTTTATCAAATGTTATAAAACCAAAAGTAGAACCACTGTTTCTAGCTATCCCCTCTAAATCCAATACATCTATTCCTTTTCTTTCTAATAAATGTAGTAAATCAGTCTTTCCTGTGCCAGTCAATCCATGAACAGATACAAAGTTTTTTGTATCCATTATATTCCTTAAATACTCTAAAACAAAATTTCTATAAGCCTTATATCCACCTTCAAGTTGATATACATTTACACCTAATGATGATAATAAATTTACTATACTTCCACTTCTCATCCCACCTCTTGCACAATATATGACAATATTATCATAATTTGCTGTAAGCTCTGCTGCTTGTAAATATATATCTTTTAATTTATACGATACATAGTCAAAACCCTTTTGTATTGCTTCATGTTTTCCCTGCATTTTATAAATTGTTCCAACTTCATTATGCTCATTATTTTTAAAAAGAGGCATATTAATTGAATTCAATATATGGTCCTCTTCATATTCCCCTTCTGTTCTTACATCTACGAATATTACTTTATCTAGCTTAAGTGCTTTTTCTATTTTTATAACTGACAATTCTATTCACCTTCTAAATTCTGCAAATCCTGTTTGCTTATTAATACCTTTCTTGGTTTACTTCCCTCACTTGCTCCAATTATGCCTCTTTCTTCCATAGAGTCTATAAGTCTAGCTGCTCTATTAAATCCTATTTTAAATCTTCTCTGTAACATAGAGGCAGATGCTTGACCACTCTCCACAACAAATTCTATTGCTTCACTCAAGAATTCATCCTCATCGCTACTCTTTGAAGTATTAACCTTAGATATAGTTTCAATTATGTCTTCTTCATATTTTATTCCATCTTTAACCTGACTTTTTACGAAATCAATTACTTTTTCCGATTCGCTCTCTGATATGAATGCACCTTGAAGTCTAACTGGCTTTGCTGCACCAAGTGGGTAGAATAACATATCTCCTTTACCTAGAAGCTTCTCTGCGCCACCCATATCAAGGATTGTTCTTGAATCTGTTTGAGATGATACAGCAAATGCTATTCTAGATGGTATATTGGCCTTTATGACCCCTGTTATAACGTCAACAGATGGTCTTTGAGTTGCTACAATTAAGTGCATTCCAGCAGCTCTTGCCATTTGAGCTAGTCTACAAATATAGTCTTCCACATCATTTGCACTTGCCATCATTAAGTCTGCTAACTCATCTATTATTATTACTATTTTAGGTAATTTTTCTTCTGCTTTCTCATTATAACTTGTTACATCTTTTACTTGAGCATCTGCAAATAACTTATATCTTCTATTCATCTCTGTAACTGCCCAATTTAAAGCATTTGCAGCTTTTTTAGGGTCAGTAACTACTGGTATTAATAAATGTGGTATTCCATTATAATTTGCAAGTTCAACTACTTTTGGGTCTATTAATAATAATTTTACTTCATCAGGGTTTGCCTTATATAATATACTACTTATCAAAGTATTTACGCACACACTCTTTCCTGAACCTGTAGAACCAGCTATAAGTAAGTGTGGCATCTTACCTATATCTCCAATTATAATTTTACCTGCTACATCTTTTCCAAGTCCCATTGCAAGAGGAGAATTAAAATTATTAAATTCATCACTTTCTAGAACTTCTCTTACTCCAACCATTTGAGCCTCTTCATTTGGAACTTCTATTCCAATTGCACTTTTCCCAGGAATTGGTGCTTCAATTCTTATACTTTTAGCTGCTAGACTTAAAGCTATGTCATCAGTTAAATTTACAATTTTACTTACTTTTACTCCTGGACTTGGTTGTATCTCATATCTTGTTATAGTAGGTCCAACTGTAACTTGATTAATTTTTGCTTCTACCCCAAAATCTGATAGTGTCTTTTCTAAAAGAGAAGCATTTTTTAATACTTTCTTTTTACCATTTTCATCAGACTTCTTATTTACTTTGTTTAAAAGCTCAATGCTAGGCTTTTTATAGTTTGAATAATCTTCATTAACTGGCTCTGCTATAATACTCATAGGTTGAGTTTTTTCTATATTGTAATTAGATTTACTTATATCAACTTTTTTTTCTGGTTTAGTATCTACAACTGGACTTTCATTTGTAGCTTTTTGTAATTCTTTTAAAACATCTAGCTCTGGCATACTTTGAGTTCCTTCTAATATTTCTAAGTATTCATCTTCTGCCTTATTAAATCCAACTATTTTAATAGTCTTATCATCAACACCATCACCATTTTCCGCTTCAAAATATTCATCTTCTTCATCTTCATTATTACGACCTTTTGACATCAATCCTTTAAAGAATCCTGGTTTCTTGTTTATAGTAGTGTCATCTACTTCATCAGTCATCATATCTATTGCAGATTTCTTCATATTTGCAATTTTATCTTTAAATGTTAAATTACTATCTTTTGATGCTTTAGATTTTGATTTTGCATTTGATATCAAATCTTTTATAGAAATATTAAATATAAACATTATAGAAAGTATAAGGGCAAAGATACTTATTAACCATCCACCTGCTATTCCAAATATTTTGCTCATGTAATACGCAATAGTTGTTGCTATCAAACCACTACCTTGTCCACTTACACCCAATTTCATAACATCATCAAACATATTACCTTTTAGTGGGCTATCTACAGGAATAGTTCCTGCATTTAATAATCCATAAAATACAAAGATAAATAAAATAATTATGTAGTATAGTTTAGTTTTTCTTAGCCTATATATATATTCATTTCCATCAAAAAAACCTAGAAGTCCTGTTATAATTACTATAAATGGTATTGCTATAGAAAGCCCTCCAAATAGTCCTTTAAAAAGATTTTGCATTAACACAGGTACCCATCCCATAGAATTAGAATTTAAACTATATAATAAAAATACACCTACAAATATTGTTATTAAATTATGATATTCTGCATTAAAACTTAAGGTATTCACCTTCTTTTTTTTCTTCTTTTTCGTGGCCATTAATATCACTCCTTATTTTTAGCAAGTTTTACCCCTTCACAGCAAAAAGTGCTAATGCCTTAACACTAACACTCCTACTTTATTACATCATTATATCATAAATTTTATTATTTAAACAAATTTTAATCATTATTTTTTTCGTCCTCAGATTCTTTTATAAGTTCTTTTAATTTTTTAAGAGCTTCCTTTAGTCCTCCGACTTCATCTATAAGCCCATAATCTACAGCTTCTTTTCCTATTAATACACTACCAACATCACTTACAAGCTCGTCTTTTTCATGCATAAGTTTCTCAAGTACATCTTTTTTGATATTTGATGTTCTTGTTATAAATTGAATTATTCTATCTTGCATCTTTTTAAAATATTCAAAGGTCTCATTTATACCAATCACAAGACCAGTAGTTCTCACAGGATGTATAATCATGGTTGCTGTTGGTGCTATAAATGAGTAATCTCCTGCTGTAGCAAGAGGAACTCCTATACTATGGCTTCCTCCTAGAACAAGAGTAACTACTTTCTTAGATGTACTGTTTAAAAGTTCTGCAATAGCTAGACCTGCTTCAATATCTCCTCCAACAGTGTTTAAAACAACTAGTACTCCTTTAACATCATTACTTTCCTCAATTGAATATAACATTGGAATTATATGCTCATACTTTGTAGCTTTTTTTTGAGGATTTCCTATAAAATGTCCCTCAATTTCTCCAATTATAGTTATACATTGAATATCTTTAGGAGGTTGAGGTGGCATTTCATTGGTACCAAATTGTTTTATACATTCTCTTTCTTCACAACTAGATTCTTCACCACAATTCTCTTTATCAAATCTTTCATTATCTTCTCTGTAATCTTTCATAAACAAACTCCTATCAAAATTATATTTAACTTAGTTTTACCAAATAAATCAAATATATTAAGATATATATGAAATTATCAAATTTGAATAAAAATAATTGTATTATAGTGCTTATTTTACATAAAATTGTTGATGTATAGCATGTACTGCTGTATTCATATCTTCTTCACTAACTAGACAAGATATAGTCATATTTGAATCTGATGTTTGTAAAAGAGATACTCCTGCTTTTGATAAGCCTCTAACTACCTTTGACATGATACCAGACATTTCATCAGCAATTCTTGAACATATCAGTGTTACCTTAGCACAATCTCTATTTACTTCATAATCCAATTCAAATTTATCTAGTATTTCTTTTAATGCTTTTATATCAGAATCTTCTACAACAAACGCTTTTTCTGATATGAAGAAATTTATCATATCTATAGTTATAAGTTTATTTTCTATTTCATTTAATACTTCTGTAAATACTTCCTCTGCTGATTTAATCTTAACTTGAGCCACATTATCTTTATTTGCAACAGCAACTTTAAAGTCTTTTTCTTGCTCATATTCTATATTTTCTTCTAAATGACTACATAAAGAGCCTATTTTTGTACCTTCAAAAGTTGGGTTCATTGTATTTTTTATGGCTAAAGTTATATTTCCACTTTTAGCTAATTGTACAGCTCTTGGATGTATTACCTTTGCACCTTTGTCAGCCATTTGGAATACTTCCTCATAATCTATAAAACTCAATACTTTAGCGTTTGGTTCTACTCTAGGGTCTGCAGTCATTATACCATCTACATCAGTGTAAATTTCCACTGTTTCACATTCTAAAGCTTTACCAATAGCAACTGCTGATGTATCACTTCCTCCTCTTCCAAGAGTAGTTATTTCTCCATCATCTGTTACACCCTGGAATCCAGCTATAATTACAACTTTACCATCATCTAAAGCTCTTTTTACTTTTTTAGGATTTATATACTTTATTTTTGCATTAGAATATTCATCACTTGTAATTATACCTGCTTGTTGACCAGTAAAGAAAACAGATTCTATACCCTGTGAATTCAATAAATTAGCAAGAATTGTTCCTGATATTATTTCCCCACAAGACATTATTAAGTCAAGTTCTCTTTTACTTGGCTCATCATTTACTGCATTACATAAATTTATAAGTGTATCTGTAGCATATGGAGCTCCTTTTCTACCCATTGCTGAAACTACTAATACTAATTGTAATTCTTCATCATTATTTTTGTATGCTTTTACTATCTTACATACTTCATTCATTTTTTCATATGATTCTACTGATGTCCCACCAAACTTCTGCACTAAAATACTCATTTTTTCCTCCTAAATATATCCCTCATATTCTATAATTATCATGTCATTACCTATTTTTTTTACATTTCTCCATGGTACTTCTAAAAATGACTTATCTTTTCTTCTGGCAAAAAAGCCTTTTTCTTTTGGAATTAAAAGCGCTAATATACCGCCTGTAGTTTCATCTAGTATAAGGTCACATTCTCCAATGACCCCCAGTCTTTCTCCTGTGACCAAGTTAACTATTTCCTTACCTGCTATTTCAGATAAATTCATATTTTATACCTCCAGAGATTTACTTTTTAAGATACTAATCCAGATGTAGAATCTTTTCTACGTCTCTTCCAACTATACATGTACCAATATTTTCGATATTGAATACCTTGTCAACAACTTTCTTTACTGAATTAATATCAACATTATTTATACATTCAAGTATTTCATCTGTAGTTTTTACTTTTTTACTAAGTAACATAGATTTACCAGTAGACATCATTCTACTGCTAGTACTTTCTAAATCCAATATATAATTGCCTTTTAACTGTTCCTTACTTTCAGATATTTCCTTTTCTGTAAGATAGTTTTTTCTTATATTTTCAATTTCTTTCTTTATTAAATTATACACATCTTGTAAATTTTCTGTACTCATACTTGCAAATATACCTAATTCACCACATTTTCTATATAATGTCTGTGATGAGTATATTGAATATACTAAACCTTTTTCCTCCCTTATTTTCTGAAAAAGCCTTGAGCTTATACTTCCACCGAAAATATTATTTACCACTGCCATTGAGTAGACTTCTTCATCATTTTCAAAAGGAATACCTTTTAGACACATAGCTAGGTTTACTTGTTCAATATCTTTATTTTTTGATATAAAGCAAGGATTAAACTTAGCCTCGTTTATGTCTATACTCAAATTTTTCTTTTCCCAGTGTCCAAATTTTGATTTAATTTTTTCTAACATATCATCAAATTTAAAGTTTCCAGCTATAGAAATAACAGCGTTATTTGGAATATAATACTTGTTTAAGTATTCTAACAGAGATTCCCTAGTTATACTGTATAGAGATTCTTTTGTCCCAATTATATTCATTCCTAATCCATCATTAGCATATATATTTTCTACCAATAAATCATAAGATAAGTCATCTGGAGAGTCTTCATACATCTTAAGTTCTTCCAATATTATAAGTCTTTCCTTATCTATATCATTTTTATCAAATTTAGAATTTAGTATCATATCGCTTAATACATCAATTCCTATATCTATATGCTCATCTATTAGTTTTACATAATAACATGTACATTCCTTACTTGTAAATGCATTTATTTGACCACCTAAATTGTCTATTGAGCTAGCAATCTCTTTTGATGTTTTGTTTTTGGTTCCTTTAAACATCATATGCTCTATAAAATGAGAAGTTCCACTCACCTGTACTTCTTCTATCCTAGAACCTGCATTTATCCAAATACCTAATGTTATTGACTTTAGATATGGTATTTCTTCACCAATTATTGTAAGCCCATTTTCCAGTATTTTTGTCTTATACATTACATTCTCCTAACAATTTATTCTTTGTTTCATATTGGATTATTGAAAACACTATGTTTTAATTATATTTATTTTTATATGTATTACATTATAAGTCAGTCCTTTAATTAATTCAACTACAACTTATACAATCTTAATCAAATATTTATACTTTGTCTACTTAAATACATCACTAAGTTTTCCTGGTTTTAGTCCCTTTTCCTTTACAATTGCTATAATATCATCTATACATTTTGTAGTTGCACTTGTTGGATGCATTAAAATTATGCTACTATCTTTAATATCTTTTTTCTTCATTCTATCAATGATTACTTCTGGCTGGTCTTTGTATTTCCAGTCTATAGTATCGGCATCCCATTTGATAGAAGTATATCCTAATGCTTTAGCGGCTTTTACTGTTTCTGGACCAAAAGAACCTGCTGGTGCTTGAAAAAATTTAGTTTTTTCGCCTATAATTTCTTCAATTATTTTTTTAGATGTCTCTATTTGTTCATAGTTATCTTCATATGATAGTGTTGAGTAATCTAAATGTTTGTATCCATGATTACCTATTTCATGTCCTTGTTTTTTTATCTTTAATAATTCGTCTTTATTCTTTTCTGCCCATTTACCAGTTACATTAAATGTAATCTTTACATTTTCTTTTTTAAGTGTTTCTAAAATGGATTCTACGTACTCTGTTTCCCATCCAAGGTCTATGTTACAAGTTAACGCAACGTATCCACTTTTATCCTTAGTACCTCTTTCATATGGCAAATCTACACCATTAAATAAATTAAATACTGGCTTATTATTAAATAGCTTTAATACCATTACCCCTCCTGATAATCCTAATAATATTACTAAAATTAGTACTACGATTTTTTTGAGCTTACTCTTATTAAGTACCATCATTATCATTAAAACTCCCCCTAATTATGTACAAATTGTTTCTTATTTAATACTATTAAAAATAAGCTCTGTTTATGCACTAAATATAACTTAAATGATTCTCTGCATATCCAATAAAGCTTTCTATCAATTACATTTTAAATAGATTCTTTATAAGAATAAAACATCCAAGAAAAATAACTTTAAGTTATCTACTGCTAAGCTTTTAGGGTTATCTACTTTTTTGTATCAAAAAAGCAAAGTCCTAAGGCTTTGCTTTTAATTATATAATAAATTATTTATTTTTATGCTCTGGTTTTGGCAAAAGAGCTTTTCTTGATAAATTAACTCTTCCTTTTTCATCAATTTCTGTAACTTTAACTTCAACTTCATCTCCTATATTCAATACATCTTCAACTTTAGCAACTCTTTCATGAGCTATATGAGATATGTGAAGTAATCCTTCTTTTCCTGGAAGTATCTCAATAAATGCTCCAAAGTTCATTATTCTACTTACTTTACCTTTATAAGTTTTCCCTACTTCTGGTTCAACTACTATGTTATTTATAAGTTCTTGAGCTTTCTTAATCATATCAATCTCAATACCTGATATAAATACTTCTCCAGTTTGTTCAATATCTATCTTAACTCCAGTTTCATCTATTATCTTAGTTATTATCTTTCCACCAGGTCCTATTACATCCTTTATCTTGTCAGGATTTATTTGCATTTTAACAATCTTAGGTGCATATGGTGAAAGTTCTGGTTTTGGTTGAGATATGGTTTTTCTCATCTCTCCTAATATATGGATTCTACCTTCCTTAGCTTGTTTTAAAGCACGTTGTAAAATTTCTTTATCTATACCATCTATTTTTATATCCATTTGTATTGCTGTTATACCATATTCTGTACCAGCAACTTTAAAGTCCATATCTCCTAAATGGTCTTCCATACCTTGTATATCTGAAAGCACTGCAACTTTACCATCATGCTTTATAAGTCCCATTGCAATACCTGCAACCATATCTTTTATAGGTACACCTGCATCAAGTAAAGATAATGTTGAACCACATACACTTGCTTGAGATGTAGAACCATTTGAACTTAATACTTCAGAAACCAATCTAATAGCATAAGGGAATTCTTCTTGAGATGGTATTACTGGTAATAAAGCTCTTTCTGCTAAAGCACCATGTCCTATTTCTCTTCTTCCTGGTCCTCTTGATGGTCTAGCTTCTCCAACACTATATGCAGGGAAATTATAATGATGCATATATCTCTTGTTTTCTTCTTCATCTAATCCATCTAATTTTTGAACATCTCCTAAAGCACCTAAAGTAGCCACATTAAGTACTTGAGTTTGTCCTCTAGTAAATATAGCTGAGCCATGAGCTCTAGGTATCATACCAGTTTCACACCATATAGGTCTTATTTCTTCAAGTTTTCTATTATCTGGTCTTACATTTTCATGTACTATAAGCTTTCTTACCTCTTCTTTTATTATATCTTGTAATACTTCTTCTATATCACCAATAAACTCTTCAAAATCTTCTAGAGTCTCTTCAAAGTGAGCTAAAGTTTCTTCTTTAACTCTGTCCATATTTTCCATTCTCTCTAACTTTTCAAAAGTCTGAACTGCTTTTTTCATCTTGTCAGTTGCAAATTCACGAACCAATTGATTTATTTCTTCTCCCGCATGGTATAATTCAACAGCCATTTTTTCTTTTCCAACTTCTGCAACTATACCTTCTATAAACTCCACTACTTTTTTTATTTCTTGATGAGCAAATAAAATAGCATCAAGCATTATATCATCTGGAACTTCATCTGCTCCAGCTTCAACCATCATTATGGCTTCCTTTGTACCCGAAACAACTAGATGCATTGAACTTTTTTCTCTTTGCTCTGCGTTTGGATTTACAACAAATGCGCCATCTACAAGTCCAACACATACTGAACCTGTCGGTCCATTAAATGGTATGTCTGATATAGAAAGGGCTATTGAAGAACCTATCATTGCTACTATATCTGGTGTGCAATCTTGGTCTACTGATAAAACTGTTGCAACTACCTGAACATCATTTCTAAATCCTTTTGGGAATAAAGGTCTTATTGGTCTATCTATCAATCTTGATGTAAGTATAGCTTTTTCTGAAGGCTTCCCTTCTCTCTTTAAAAAACCTCCAGGTATCTTACCTACAGAATATAATTTTTCTTCATAATCCACACTTAATGGAAAAAAGTCTATTCCATCTCTAGGTTTGGCAGACTTCGTTGTATTTACCATTACCATACTATCGCTGTATCTAACTATACAACTACCATTAGCCATTTCACAAATCTTGCCTATTTCTACAGAAAGTTCTCTTCCTGCAAAATCCATTTTAAATATTTTATGTTCAAACATTAATGCTTGTCCTCCTCTTATTAAAAACACGTATATCACTCTATTTACTATATTATCAAAAATACTATAAATTAACAATATAAAATTATCTTCACATATATATGCAAAAACCTTATATTACTACTAATTAGAACAACTTATAGCCAATATATCTGGCCCTGTATGAGAGCAAATAGAAACTCCTCCTCGAGTAAATAATACTCTTCTTGCCTTTATTCTTTTATTTACTTCATCTTTTAATATTTCACAATCATGTAAATTATCCCCACAACCTATTGTGACGATTTTTCCTTCTAAAGACCCTTCATTCATTTCTAAAATTATATCAACCAATTTACTTGCTATATTCTTTGTTCCTCTAACCTTATTTACCAACTTAGCTTCCCCATTATCAAAGAAAAATATAGGTTTTATATTCAACATATTTCCTATCAAAGCAGTCGCAACTGGGACTCTTCCACTTTGCTTTAAAAAATCAAGTGTATAAGGTGCAAAAAGTAATCTTACACTACTACGAGTATTTTCTAACTCATCTATGATTTCTTCAAATCCCAATCCTTCTTCAAGAAGTTCACATGCCTTTATAACATATTGTCCACTACCAAGAGATAAATTTCTAGTATCAAATATATGTATTTTCTCATTTTCATCTACATCATTTTTAGCTATCATAGCACTTTGAAAGGTTCCTGATGCGTTTGATGCTCCTGTTAGACAGATTATATGATACCCCTCTTCTGTAAACTTATCAAATACTTCTTTAAACTCCATATATGTAGCTTGTGAAGTTTTAGGTATTTGCTTAATTTCTTTTACTTTTTTATAAAACTCTTCTTTCTTTATATCTACTCCTTCTATATATTCTTTGTCATTAAAAATAACTGTAAGTGGAACTATTTCTATATAATCTTTTTCCGATATTTCATCTGGAATATCACATAAACTATCACATACTAACTTTATTTTCAAAATAATATCCTCCTTATTCCAACTGATTATACTGTTATAAAATTTCTATATTTATCCTGTCTTTCCTTTTAAATTGATTATGTATTTATATACTATTTTAATATTCTTACCCAATATTATTCATTTTATAATGTTTTATAATATATAAACTACTTTTATTATTAACCATTTTATTTTATAATGAATTAACTATAAAAAAGCAGGTATAGTGTATACCTGCTTTTTTATAAAGAATGAAATTACTTTCTTAATCCTAATTTAGCTATTAATGCTCTATATCCTTCAAGATCTTTTTCTTTTAAGTAAGCTAATAAGTTTCTTCTTCTACCAACCATTTTTAATAATCCTCTTCTTGAATGGTGGTCTTTCTTATGAGTTTTTAAATGTCCATTTAACTCGTTTATTCTAGCTGTTAATAAAGCTATTTGTACTTCTGGAGAACCAGTATCTCCTTCAACTCTTCCATATTCTTTTATTATTTCTGATTTGTTTATCATTTAGATTACCTCCGTATTTTTTTAGAAACGCCTATTACTAAGCATTGATTGGAGTATTCAAATGCCGAGTAATGGTTATTTTCCTTAATCATTTTATCATACATTACTTGTTTTTGCAAACATAGTTTTCATATACATAATTTGTGTCATGAGACAATTGATTTTTTAAGTCATCTATCGAATTAAACTTTCTCTCATCCCTTATTCTTTCCAAAAATTCAACAATTATATTTTCACCATAAATATCCCTGTCAAACTCTAAAATATTTGTTTCAATAGATAAAGATTTTCCATTAACTGTTGGGTTGTAACCTACATTTGTAGCACCAAAATAAGTCTCATCTCCAATATGTACAATAGAAGCATAAATACCTCTCTTTGGAACGAGCATATTATTCTTAAGGTCAATATTCGCTGTTGGGAATCCCATAGTTCTTCCAAGGTGTTTAGAATGTATAACACAGCCTTCTAACTTGTAATTACGCCCTAAATACTCTTTGACATTAGTCATATCACCTTGGGATACTAAACTTCTAATATAAGTACTACTCACTCTTACATCATTTATTTTGATTGGTCTTATTACTTCTACTTCAAAACCAAATTCATGTTCTAAGCTTTTTAATAGATTAACATTACCTTCTTTTGCTCTTGCAAATGTAAAATCATGTCCAATTACTATCTTTTTAGCTTTTAATTTTTTTACTAGTATCTCATCTACGAAATCCTTTGCAGGTATTTTAGTCATATACTCATCAAATGGTATGATTACAACTATATCTATTCCCAAATCTTCTAATAATTTTATCTTATCATCATTACTTATAATATTTTTTGTTGAGTTTGGTCTAAAGTAATTTACAGGATGATTTGCAAATGTAAATACAATACTCTGTATATTTTCTTTTTTTGCATATTCAACTGTCTTTTTTATAAGAACTTGATGGCCTTTATGTACACCATCAAAATTTCCTATGGTAATGACACTTTCTTTTATGTTTGCTATTTCTTCTATAGATTTTATAATCACCATAATAAATGTTCCCCGCTAAAATATAATTTACTCTTAACTTATTCACAAACTATTATAGCATAAGTAAAAGAGATAGACTATAGAAGTTATTATAGTACTATCTCTTTTGTTGTTTTTTTAAATACATTAGTTATATGAACATCTTATCACTTTTAACACTTATTGTATTATTATGTTTTGATAACTTTCCTAATCCTAAGAAGTTATCTGTACTATATACTCTTACAAATTCATCATCTTTATCAAAATTATTTTTCAAAAATCTTTTATCTTCTATTGAACCACCATTACTATAATATTTTATAGCGCTAGGATTTAATACAATATAATTAAACGAATCAAGTACATAATCTATATCATATAAGTATTTATCTAAAGTTTTATTTTCATGAAATAATTCTAATTCTTCTAATGTTATTGAATTTTCTAAGTTAAATTTACCAGAAGATGTTCTATTCAAAAATGACATATGTGCTCCACAACCTAAATATTCTCCTATATCATGGCAAATACTTCTAACATAAGTTCCTTTAGAACACTCAACATAAAACATTACTTTGTTACCCTTTATACTGAGTATTTTTATGTCTTTTATATTTACCCTTCTTGTTTTTAAAGTGATTTCAGATTGTCTACCACTTCTTACTAAATCACACATTCTCTTTCCATTTACTTTTAAAGCTGAATAAATTGGAGGAAGTTGATTTATTTCTCCTCTTTGTGTATCAAAAGCTCTCTCTATCTCTTCATTACTGAATTTAAAATCATCAACCTTTTTTAAAATTTCACCTGAGGCATCATAAGTGTCTGTACTTATTCCTAAAGTAAGCTCACATATATACGATTTATCTTTATTTAAAATAACTTCACATACTTTTGTAGCTTTCCCTATACAGATTGGCAAAACACCTGACGCATCTGGGTCAAGAGTACCTGTATGACCTACTTTCTTTATATTTAAAATCTTTCTCACTCTACTTACAACATCATGAGATGTCATACCTGTAGGTTTCAATATACTTATAATCTTATTCATTTTACTGTCACCTTAAATTGATTTTAACACTGCCTCTAGTACCATTTTTTTTGCATTATCAACACTATCTTTAATAGTACATCCAGCAGCCCTTATATGACCACCACCACCAAATAACTTGGCTATTTCACTTACATCAACATAATTTTTTGACCTAAAACTTACTTTAATTTCATCTTCTTTTTTCTCTTTAAATAGAATTCCAACTTCAATATCTTTTATATCCCTTGTATATGTTGTTATTCCATCAACGTCATTGAAACTAATATTGTTTCTATTCATCATATCTTGGGTTAAAACTATACTAGATACCTTTGAATCAAATATCTCCAAAGCTTTTAAAGCTTCTCCTAACAATTTGTAATAGTCAGAAGAATTACTTTGATATATATTTTGTATTATAGTATTTTTTTCTGCACCTAAAACAAGTAAATTCTTTGCCATTTCAAAACTACTTGCATGTACATTTGAATATGAAAAATTTCCAGTATCAGTTACAAGACCTGTATATAAGCATGTTGCTATATCTTTATTTATAATCTTAATATCTTTTATTTTCTGGAATCTAACCAATAAATTATAAACTAATTCACATGTAGAAGATGCATCAATATCTACATAATTTAAATCACCATATGAATCATTACTAGCATGATGGTCAATACAGATTAATTTTGATGCATTATTTTTGATTTCATCACTCACACATATTCTCATTTCATCTCCACAATCAAGTGCTATTAGAGAATACTTATTTATATCAAATTCATTAGATTTATAGATTTTTACACCTTCAACCAAAAATTTTAGATTTAATGGAGCTTCATCATCAAGTACATAATATACATTTTTTCCTAATTTTTTTAATGTATAATACATTGAAAGTGTAGAACCAATGTTATCTCCATCTGGACTAATATGAGAGGTAACTATAAAATAGTCACCCTCATAAATATAATTTATAATACTATCCATATTATTCATCATAATTTTTATCCTCATTTTGTTGAGTATTTGTTTTATTAACTCTTTTTATAAGGCTATCCATATACATTCCTTTTTCTATTGAATCATCAATTTTAAAGATTATTTCAGGAATATATCTAAGTTTTATATTTTTTCCTACTTCTCTTCTTATATACCCTCCAGCACTTTTAAGTCCTGTTAGTGTAGATTCTTCATCTCCACCTAAAATACTCACATATACATAAGCATATCTTAAGTCATTTGTAACTTCTACATCAGTTACGCTTACCATAGATGTTATTCTAGGGTCTTTTACTCCATTTATAAGCATAGTACTTACTACTTTTCTTATTTCTTCTGCTATCCTTCTTGTTCTATTATATGATGCCATACCATCGACCTTCTTTACTAACTGATTTTCTTTGATACGAATTTATAATTTTCTTTCTACTTCTTTAGTTATATAAGCTTCTACTATGTCGCCTTCTTTTATATCATTATAATTTACAAAACTCATACCACATTCGTATCCAGAATTAACTTCTTTTACATCATCTTTAAATCTCTTAAGTGCTGCAAGCTCACCTTCATGTATTATTATACTATCTCTAACTAATCTTACTTTACAGTTTCTAAATATCTTGCCATTAGTCACATAACATCCAGCTACTGTTCCAACACCAGATATTTTATATATTTCTCTTATTTCAGCTTTTCCTGTTTCTTCATCAACATATTCAGGGTCTAACATACCAGTCATAGCAGCTTGTATATCTTCTATGGCCTTGTATATTATAGTATATGTTCTTATGTCAACATTTTCTTTTTCTCCTAAAGATTCTGCACCTGGAACTGGTCTTACATTGAATCCTATTATTATTGCATTAGAGGCTGCTGCAAGTAATATGTCTGATTCAGTTACAGCTCCAACACCTCCATGTATTACTTTAACTTGTACTTCTTCATTTGATAATTTTTCTAAAGATTGTTTAACTGCTTGTACTGAACCTTGTACATCTGCTTTTATAACTATATTAAGGTCTTTTATAGAACCTTCGCTCATTTGACTAAACAAAGCATCTAGTGATAATCTTTGAGTTGATTTTAACATTTCATCTCTAACTATTTGCTGTCTTCTTGCTGCTACACTTCTAGCAATTTTATCAGTTGGAACTTCTACAAATTGGTCTCCACCTTGTGGAACTTCTGATAAACCTAATATCTCAACTGCTGTAGATGGTCCTGCTGTTTTTACTCTTTTACCTTTTGCATTTATCATTGCTCTAACTTTACCACATGCAACACCTGCAACGATTGGATCACCTACTGTTAAAGTACCACCTTGAACAAGTACTGTTGCAACTGGCCCTCTTCCTTTATCAAGCTCAGCTTCTATAACAGTTCCTACTGCTCTTTTATTTGGATTTGCTCTCAATTCTTCCATTTCAGCAACCAATAATACCATTTCTAAAAGTGTATCTATTCCCTCTTTTTTCTTAGCTGATACTGGAACTGCTATTACTTCTCCGCCCCAATCTTCAACCAATAATCCTTGGTCTGCTAATTCTTGTTTAACTTTATCTGGATTTGCACCTGGCTTATCTATTTTATTTATAGCAACTATTAAAGGCACACCTGCTGCTTTAGCATGGTTTATAGCTTCCACTGTTTGAGGCATTATACCATCATCTGCTGCAACTACTAGTATTGCTATATCTGTAACTTGTGCTCCTCTTGCTCTCATTGATGTAAAAGCCTCATGTCCTGGAGTATCTAAAAATACTATTTTTTGTCCATTGATTTTAACTTCTGAAGCACCTATATGCTGAGTTATTCCTCCAGCTTCACCTGAAATTACATCAGTTTTTCTTATTGCATCTAGTAAAGATGTCTTACCATGGTCAACATGTCCCATAACTGTAACAACTGGTGGTCTAGGTTTTAAATCCTCTTCTTTATCTTCTTCAATTTCCATTAAAGCTTCTATTTCTAAAGCTTCTGTATCATCACTTTCAGCTACTGTTAATTCAAATCCATAGTCTTTGGCAGCTAAGGCAGCAATCTCAAAACTTATCTCTTGATTTATTGTTGCCATAGTTCCCATTTTCATAAGCTTCATAATTATTTCTGATGGAGATTTATCTAATCTCGTTGCTAATACTTGTACTGTCAACTTTCCATCTATTTCTATAACATTTCCATTTTCTTGAGATGAATCTTCACCTAACATTTCAAGTGCTAATTCTAACTCTTCACCTTCTAATACTGAATCTTTGTCAGTTACATTTATATCTAATTCAGCTAACTTATTTATAAGCTCTTCATTTGATATATTTAATTCTTCTGCTATTTGGTATACTCTTGTTTTTGACACAAGATCACCCCCTATTTTATTTTAAATTTCTATTAATTCAATTATCTTTTTAGAAAAATTTTCATCTTTTATTCCTACAACTGCCCTTGGAGATTTTCCTATTGCAAATCCTATTTCCTCTTTTGTTGAAAAAAATAGATATGGAATATTTCTAAAAGTTGATTTATCTTTAAAAAGTTTTTTAGTATTATTTGACGCATCTTCTGCTATCAAAATCAAACTTACTTTTCCTTTTTTAAGGTCAAGCAAAGTTGAATCATCACCAGACACTATTTTCCCGGCACGAGTTGCGAGTCCTAAGAACGAAAGTACTTTTTCTTTATTATTTTTCATATTCTTCTAACTCCATAAGTAGATTATCATAGACTTCATCAGGAACATCTATCTTAAAAGCTTTATTTAATGCTTTACTTTTTATAGCTTTTTTTAGACATTCAGAGCTTTTACATACATATGCTCCTCTTCCATTAGCTCTTCCTGTTGGGTCTAAAAATATTTTTCCTTCTTTATTTTTAACTATTCTTATAAGCTCTTTTTTAGAGTCTCTATCTTGACATGCTATGCATTTTCTTTGAGGTACTTTTTTTACTTTTTTCAAAATCATCCCTCCTTACTCTTCTTCATTAAAATTATCATCTGAAGTATCTAACTCTTCTTGGTTGATAAATTCAGCTTTAACATCCTCTTCTTCTATTTTTTTGGAATTTTCAAGATTTAACATTTCTTGTTCTGCTTGAGATTCGCTCTTAATATCTATTTTCCAGTTAGTCAATTTTGCTGCAAGTCTTGCATTTTGACCTTCCTTTCCTATAGCAAGTGATAGCTGATAATCTGGAACGATTACTAAAGCAGACTTTTCATCTTCATTTATATCTACTCTAACAACTTTTGATGGGCTAAGTGCTGCTGATATAAACTCTGCTGGATCTTCACTGTATTTTATTATATCTATTTTTTCATCACCAAGTTCATCCACTATATTTTTTACTCTAAGTCCTTTTGGTCCAACACAAGCTCCAATTGGGTCTATTTTTTCATCTATAGATCTTACTGCCATTTTAGTTCTTGATCCAGCTTCTCTTGCTACAGATTTTATTTGAACTATTCCTTCATATATTTCAGGAACTTCTTCTTCAAACAATCTCTTTACTAGACCTGGATGACTTCTTGATACAACTATTTGAGGTCCTTTGTTAGTCTTTTTAACTTCAAGTATATAGAATTTTATCTTTTGACCTGCTTTATAATTCTCAAATGGTATTTGCTCACTTTGAGTCATTACACCTTCTATTCTTCCAAGGTTTACATAAACAACATTTTTATTTGCTCTAGCAACCTCTCCTGTAACTATTTCATTTTCTTTTTCTATAAATTCATTATACACTATTTCTCTCTCAGCTTCTCTTATTCTTTGAACAACTACTTGTTTTGCTGTCTGAGCTGCAATTCTTCCAAAGTTTTTAGGAGTAACTTCATGTTCTATAATATCACCTAATTCATAATTAGGATTTATCTCTCTAGCATCCGCTAACTCTATTTCTAAGAAAGTATCATATAAATCTGATTCATCAACAACAACTCTTTGAGAAAATACTTTTATATCTCCCTTGTCTCTATCAAACTCAACTCTAACATTTTGTGCTGAACCAAAGTTTTTCTTGTATGCAGTTAAAAGAGCTTGTTCTATAGTATCTATAAGTATCTCTTTGTCTATACCTCTATCAACTACTAATTCATCTAATGCTTCCATAAATTCATGATTCATTTTTTTATATCCTCCCTATTTAATATACCACTAAAACTTTATTGCTAATCTGACAATAGCAACATCTTTTCTATTAAATTCCATTTCTTTACCATTTACAAGGATTTTTATATTATTATCTTCTGTTAGTCCTACAAGTTCACCTTCAAATTGTTTACATCCATTTAATGGTTTATATAATTTCAAATCTACATCTCTACCTTGGTATCTCACAAAATCTCTGTCTTTTTTTAATGCTCTATCAAGTCCTGGAGAGGATACCTCTAAAAAATAATTCTCTTTTATAGGGTCTTTTTCATCAAGTATTGGGCTTAATTCTCTACTAACTAATTCACATTCGTTTAAAGATATTCCTTCTTCTTTATCTATGTATACTCTTAAGTAGTATTCTCCTGCTTCTTTTACATATTCAACATCAACCATTTCAAATCCATGTTCATCTGTTATTTTAGTTACAATCTCTTCGATTGTAGCTTCTAAATTTTTTTTCATTAAATTTCCTCCTATTCAATTGTAAATGACCAGTTCCTATAATCTTAAACAAAATACATTTAATAAAACTAAAACTAGTTTTTTAATAATATATTTAAAATAAAAGAGTGAGAACAGCTGTCTCACTCTTAGTTTCTGCAAAGTATACTATTTTCTATACTATGATATCATAAAATTCTTTTATTTGCAACTTTTTAAACTAACTTAAAACAGTGACAATTGATTTTTCTCACTCATATTCTCAAGTGAACCATGATTAGTAAGAGTTTCTATTACCGTTTTTGATATTTTTGTTCTCTTTCTCAAATCTTCTTTTGATATAAATTCACCATTTTTTCTTTCATTTTGGATGTTTATAGCAGCATTTCCTCCAAGACCTTGTATTGCTGCCATTGGTGGAAGTAATGTTTTTTCTCCTACAACTATAAACTCAGTCGCATCTGATTTATATATATCAACTGGTAACAATTTTATTCCTCTAGCATACATTTCAAGAGCAACTTCTAATACAGTTAACATACCTTTTTCTTTTGTAGTTGCATCATTTCCCAGCGACTCAATTTCGTTTATTTTTGATTTTATAGCATCCAATCCCTTAACAATTAAATCTGCATCAAAATCCTCAACTTTTGTAGTAAAATAAGTAGCATAAAATGCCTCTGGATAGTGAACTTTACAATATGCAATTCTAAATGATGTCATAACATAAGCAACTGCATGTGCTTTTGGGAACATATACTTAATCTTTTTACATGAGCCTATATACCATTCTGGAACATTGTTTTTTTTCATTTCTTCAATGTGTTCTGGTTTTAAACCTTTACCTTTTCTTACACTTTCCATTATTGTAAAACTCATTTTTGGAGGTAATCCTTTAAATATTAAATAGTTCATGATGTCATCTCGTGTCGATATAACATCTTTTAATCCAACTATGTCTTCTCTAACTAAGTCTTGTGCATTGTTTACCCAAACATCTGTACCATGAGAAAGACCAGATATACGTACAAGCTCTGCAAATGTAGTAGGCTTGGTGTCAAGTAGCATTTGTCGTACGAACTTAGTTCCAAATTCAGGTACAGCAAGACAACCTATAGGACAATTTATCTCTTCTGGAGTAACTCCTAATGCTTCTGTAGATGTAAATAAAGACATAGTTTCCTTATCATCCAATGGAATTTCTGTTATATTAATTCCAGTAATATCTTCAAGCATTCTTATGATGGTAGGACCGTCGTGTCCAAGTATGTCTAATTTAAGTATTCTACCACTTATTGAGTGATAGTCAAAGTGAGTGGTTATTACACCACAAGAAGTATCATTTGCTGGATATTGAATAGGTGTAAAATCATATACATCTTTATAGTCTGGTATAACCATAACTCCACCAGGATGCTGTCCAGAAGTCCTTTTAACTCCTGTACAACCATTTGAAAGTCTGAGTACTTCTGCATTTGGCACACTTATGTTGTTTTCTTCTACATACTTTCTTGCATATCCAAAAGCTGTTTTTTCTGCTACAGTACCTATAGTACCAGCCCTGTATACATATCCTTCTCCAAACAATTCTTCTGTATATTTATGAATTATTGGTTGATAATTTCCGGAGAAATTTAGGTCTATATCTGGCTCTTTATCACCTTCAAAACCTAGAAATACCTCAAATGGAATATCATGACCATTCTTAGCAAGCTTTCTTCCACATTTTGGGCAATCTTTATCTGGTAAATCAACACCTGAACCCCATTCACCTATTTCATAAAAGAATGAATATTTACAATCTTCATTTTCACATATATAGTGTGCCGGAAGAGGGTTAACTTCTGTTATATCACTCATTGTAGCTGCAAAAGATGAACCAACTGAACCTCTTGACCCAACTAAATATCCATCTGATAGAGATTTTGCAACTAGTTTTTGGGCTATAATATACATAACTGCATATCCATTGCTTATTATTGAATTTAATTCTCTATCCAGTCTTTTTTGAACTATTTCTGGTATTGGGTCTCCATATATTCGTTTGGCTTTTTTGTAACACATTTCTCTTAGTTCTACATCTGAACCCTCTATAATTGGAGGATAAGTGTCATCTGGTATAGGTTTTATATCTTCAACCATATCAGCAATCAAGTTGCTATTTTCAACTACAACTTCATATGCTAATTCTTCACCAAGATAACTAAACTCTTCTAACATTTCATCTGTTGTTCTAAAGTGTAAATAAGTTTCTTCTTCATCTACTTTAAACCCCTGAGAATACTTAAGAACTTTTCTTAACACAGCTTCATGTTTATCTAAAAAGTGAACATCCCCAGTAGCTACTGGAATTTTATTAAATTTTTTAGCTGTATCAATTAGCTTTCTATTCAATTCTCTTAACTCTTCCTCGTCCTTAACTTCTCCCTTATCAATCATAAATCTATTATTATCTATAGGCATTACTTCAATATAATCATATAAATCTATTATTTTTTTCATTTCCTCATCAGACACATTTTTCTTTACAGCTTGAAAAACCACTCCTGCTTCACATGCCGAACCAATTATTAACCCTTCTTTATATTCATTTAATACACTTCTAAGGATTCTTGGAGCTCTAAAAAAATGATTTACATGTGCATCTGAAATTATTTTATACAGATTTTTTATACCTACAGAATTCTTTGCTATCAAGGTTATATGGTTTGTACTAAGCTTTGTATAATCAATTTTTCCAAGTATATTGTTTACATCACTTAAAGTTTTCGCACCTTTCTCTGTAAGCATTTGTAAAAATTTATTAAATATGAGTGCTGTAGCTTCAGCATCATCTACTGCTCTATGGTGATTTAAAAGAGGGATACCAAGTTCTTTAGCAACAATATTTAATCTATGTCTTTTTAAATTTGGTAACATTACTCTTGCCAACATAAGCGTATCTACTTTTTTATTATTATATAATAAACCTTGTTCTCTGCATTTTTGTGATATAAACCCTGTATCAAACTCTGCATTATGTGCTACTAATACACTATCCCCAACAAATTCCATAAACTTAGGAAGAACTTCTTCAATAGTTGGCTTGTCTTTAATTAACTCGTTAGTTATTCCTGTTAATTCCTGTATCTTATATGAAATATCTTTTTCAGGGTTTATCAATTCACTAAATCTATCTATAATTTTAAAATCTTCTATTTTTACAGCACCAATCTCAGTTATTTTATCATTTGTATTGGAAAATCCAGTCGTTTCTATATCAAATACAACAAAGGTTTGTGAAAGTTCTTTATCATTTGCATCCTCTATAATAAGAGAATCATCTTCAACCAAGTATCCTTCTACTCCATAAAGTATTTTTATGTTATTTGACTTACCTGCATTCATAGCATCTGGAAAGCCTTGTACAACACCATGGTCTGTTATAGCAATAGCAGGGTGACCCCATTTAGCTGCACGCTCTACAAGCTTTTTAACAGAGCAAATAGCATCCATAGAAGACATTTGAGTATGTGCATGTAGTTCTACCCTTTTTTCCTCTGACTTATCCTCTCTCTCTGGTCTACTTTCTTTTCTTATCCCACTAATCATCATACTAATTTCTCTTTGATATGTATCATAAACTATGTCACCTTTTATTTTTAAGTAAGCTCCTTTTTTGACATTTTCAAGTACTCCATCTTTATTTGTATCTGTTAAAAATAGTTTACAGCTTATTGAACTAGTATAATCTGTAATTGATGCTATCATAAGTATTTTTCCATTTTTAAGTTCTTTAGTTTCAACATCAAATATATCCCCAACAACTGCAACTGTTCCAGAAGATGCATTTAATTCAACTATATTTTCAATCATAGCATTTGCATTATCTCCATAGATTAAATTTTCATCTACTTCAGATTTAATGACATAACTTTCTTCTTCACTTTCTTCACACTTACTAACTTTCCCAATTTCTAAAGCTCTAATTTTTTCTTCCATTTCTCTATCATTGATTCTTATAAGTCTCTCTTTATTTACCTTTTCATCCACAGCTTTTTCTATTGTTATATTTAAATCTAATCCTAACTCTTCACTAAGTACAGTTTTGAGTACATAGATTACATTTTTTTTCATTAATCGCTCATAAAATATGCCCTTTGGAAGTTTTATTTTTAATTCTTCATCTAAACAAAGAAATTCTACTTGTTTATACCATCCTGCAATAGATGGGCAAAGATATTTTAATATATACAATATATTGTTCCAATATTTTTTTATAACATCTTTATTGGATTTCCTTTCAAAACCAGTAAACCTTATCTTCATTCTGATATCTTTAAAATAATCGAGTTTATACATCAATTCTTCTTTAAATTTATCTAAAAGCTCATGAGAAACAATGTCTTTAGATGTAAGATAAAAATAAACTATTTTGTCTTCTTTAAAATAAACTACTCTATTTATGTAAACATCTTTAAGTTGCTTTCCAAGACCACTATTATTAATTTCCAACTTATCTAAATATTCCTTAATACTTTCCATTTATATCCTCCTTTCTCAAAATTATCTTTATATATATTATTACCACTTTTTATCTATTTCTATCTAATTACTCACTTATATTTACTTAGAATCATTATTATAACATAAAAATTTTGTTAATATTAAATTTATAATTGGTAAATTATATACAAAAAGACTATAGATAATTTAAACAAAATGAAAACTACCCATAGTCTGTATTTTTTATTTATATATTACTTGTATTGAGGAACCTCAAAAACTAAACTGCTTCCTCCACCATAAAGACCAATTAAATTCTCCATAATTCCAGAAATCCCATTAGCCCAGTTTACGTCAGTTGCATATTGATGCCATGTATAATCATAATTCCACTTCATCTTGTAGATAGTATTTTGATTGTACTTAGAACTATTTATATAGTTTTGAGATATCCACTTTGCAGAACCATCTACTGTAGCTTCTACACTAGTCCATCCATTAGAATATGCTGCTTCTGCTCCTGAAACATTAGCACTTTTATCTATTGCTCCTATCCCAAAAAAATTGTATACTTTAACTGGTTTACTAAGAGGTTCACCCTTATAAGAAGTTAGTGTCTGACCTTGTGCAAGTGTTGACTTGCCATAAGCAGTTTCCCACATAGCATGAGATACTAGATATACGACATCTATATTATACTTCTTAGCAGCATTTATAAATGCTGCTCCTTGGTTTTTAAATACACTAGAAGACAAACCATTAAGATATGAGTTCAGACTTGATTCTGAAATACCACCTCTATAACTGTTAATCTTCAAAAACTGCATCATACCCTTAGTAGTATTTGTAAAGTTTTTAGGATTTAAATAGTATTCTATATCACTTGTACTTGCATTTACAAATGAGCTTGTTCTTTGTGCTGAAAAAGTACTAAATTCAGGACTTGGAGTACTTTTTCTATTACCTGGTGCTACTACATTTCCTCCTGTTGCTGCTTTTTCAACTTGTTTACTTATATGAGATGCCAAAGTATAGTTCAAAGATTTATAATCAATTTTAGCGCCACTTATACCTGACATGCCATTTACTTGACCTGATGATGAAGAATCATTACCATTATTATTAGAACTACTATCAGAGTTATTATTTGATGTATCTGCTGAAGTAGATAGATAATTTCCTACTACAAAGGCTTCTTTATTGTTAAAATTAATCTTAGCCCATCCACTACTTTCTGATAGTACGGTTACCTTACTTCCTTTATAAACCTTTCCCAACTTACTATATGTAGAACCTGGTCCACTTCTTACGTTTAAAGAAGCTGTATTTACAACCTTATCAGTATTTTTTTTATCATTACTTTGATTAGAATCATCTGAATTACTTTGGCTTACATCTGATAAGTACATGCTAGATACATATGCGTCTTTTCCATTATACTTTATTTTGGACCATCCATTACTTTCTGATATTACTTCTACTTTACTTCCTTTTGGCAACTTGCCTAACAAACCATAACTTGTATTTGGGCCACTTCTTACATTTAGTGAAGTTGTATTTACTTGTTTAGTCTTTGATTTATTAGTTGAATTTGAAACATCTCCTAAATAAGAACTCGCTACATACCCTAATCTTCCATCATATTTGATTTTAGACCACCCATTACTCTCTGATATTACTTCTACTTTACTTCCTTTTTTTAGTACGGTTATTACTCTGTAACTTGTACCTGCTCCATTTCTCATATTCAAACTATTTGAAATAACTTGTTTTTCTTTATTTGTAGACGTTCTTAAAGAATCACCATTTGATTTTGCTATATATTTTGATGAAGCCCAACCTTCTTGTCCAGATTCGGCTTTTATTTTATACCATCCATTAGAAGAGTCTTTAATCAAAACTTTATCATCTTTTTTAGCAACAAAGGCTATACTACTTTCGGCAGTTGGTTCATTTCTTACATTTAAATAATTTATAGTCACTATACCTATATCTCCATCAGCATGTGCATTTACCACACTTAAGGGTAACATAGCTAATGTTGCTAAAGCTGCTTTTTTCTTCACGTACTTCCCCCGCCCTTCTTATACATTAAAACAATTTTAATATAATTATACGACAACTTGTTATTTTAGTAAATATTGTCTATTTACATTATGTATACATTTTCTTTATACTCACTTTATTTTTTCTTTATTTAACTGATTGAATTGTATATTTATTTGAGGTAAATAAATAAAAATCTTTTATTTCTCTTATAATTTTGTCTATCATTAAATTAATATTAATATTGAAAAGACTAAATTAATTTTAATGTAGTAGTTTACAAATACTCAGTTCTAATAAAGTAACATAAACACCTCAAGATGTAGTACAATTTATATATAATAATTTGGAGGTGTAACTATGGATGCAAATAACTTAAAAAACTTAATAGCCAATCACAATAATATTGTATTTTTTGGTGGCGCAGGTGTTTCAACCGAATCTAATATTCCAGATTTTAGAAGTTCTACTGGACTATTTAGCCAAAAACTCAATAAACAATTTACTGCTGAACAATTAGTTTCACATACTTTTTTTGTTAGATACCCAGAAGAATTTTTTGAATTTTATAAGGATAAATTGATATATCCTAATGCAAAACCCAACAATGCTCACATAGCTTTAGCAAAGCTTGAAGAAATGGGTAAACTTAAAGCTGTCATAACTCAAAATATAGATGGACTTCATCAAATGGCTGGGAGTAAAAATGTCTTAGAACTTCATGGTTCTGTACACAGAAATTATTGTACTAAATGTGGTAAGTTTTTTGACTTAGAATCTATGTTAAATCTAGGTGGTAATATTCCTTACTGTGACAACTGTGGTTCTATAGTAAAACCTGATGTAGTGCTTTATGAAGAAGCCCTTGATAGTGATGTCATTACTAAAACAATTTCTGCTATAAGTAATGCTGATTTACTAATTATAGGTGGTACATCATTAGCTGTATACCCAGCAGCAAGTTTTATAGATTATTACAAAGGCAAGTATATTGCTCTTATCAATAAAGCAAACACAGTTTATGATAAGTCAGCTTCTCTTGTAATAAATAAGCCTATTGGAGAAGTTTTATATGACGCTGTATTAAGACAAATGTAGATTTATTTCACGATTTTTATTATACATATGAGTTTTTATGTTGAATTTAAAGTTTTTTTTTAGTATTATTTTTGTTATGATGTTTTAGTATAAATATGAATAACTTGAAAGGAGCTTTTATGAAACTAAAAACTATATCCTTACCAGAGCTTAATAATTTAGACCCAACACTAGAATCTACATTTATCAAAATGGGTGAAGAACAAGGTGAACTAGCTGAATGTATAGGTAAATTTAGAAATCTAAGTGGAGAAAATAATGACTTAGATGAAGTTGATATTATAAAGAAAACTGCTAAGGAACTAATGGATGTAGCGCAGACATGTGTTACAATGATGTTTAAGTTAGAAGAACAATATGGTATTAATCTTGATGAAATACGAAAAGAACATATAAAAAAATTAGAAAAAAGAGGCTACATAAAAAATATAGATAAGTAAAATTTCTTACTTATCTATTTATCAAAACAAATCTAAAGATGGTATCTCAAAATGACTTTCTAAGTACATATGAAATACCATCTTTCTTATTTATGTGATTTTTAATATTTTTATAAAAAATTAATCTTATCTAAATAAAGTTACTTCTTACCATAAAATTTTTATTTTTAATTATTTTATTCCTTTCTTCTTTCTTCATAAAGTTTACTATATTCTTCCACAGCTTCATCCCATGCTTCTATATCAGTTATCCCCTTTTCAATTGCTAATAAATGAACCATCTCAGCCAATTTTGATGCGGACTCTATTATTCCCATTTGCTACATCCTCTCTATTGTCAAATACTTACAAAAACTATTAATTAGTTCTAATATTTGTTATTATTATTCCCAAAAACTCTAGTAAATAAAAAAAAAATTATTTTTTGACATGATGAAACTACACTTACAAAATAACATTGCGTTTTATTTATTAAAATTCTTATATAAAATAAAACTCTTATTGAATTTTTTATATATTAAATTGAGAGAGAATGAATATATTTATATAGATACATATCAAATTTATTATAGGAGAGAATGTTATATGTTTAAAATTTTTCTTTTTTCTAGTGAACAATTTGTAAGTCTTTTTATATTTGGATTGTTTCTATACTATTGTCCAAAACTAACCAAAAATATTTTACCTTATAGTTACACAGTTGAGAAGATAATTTGTACACTAATGGTAGTGGTTATGGCCTTAGAACAACTATTAATCATTTCTTCAGGTAATTATAGTACTTTAAACTCTTTACCAATTGGAATTAATTATATCTGCATATATCTATGTATAGCTATACTGGTTTTTAAACAGTATCATCTTTTTAACATATTTTTTTCTTGGAGTTTAGTTTGTTCAGTTGGAGAACTCATTTTTTCTAAAAACTTGGGTTATGAATTTCCTAGCTTAATATACTTTATATTTATCTTCTCTAAGTGCCTGATAATTTATGCAGATATATATATGGTCGATGTTAGAAAATTTAAAGTTAACAGATATGCACTTAGAGATAACTTAGCTATCTGTTTCATTTATTTTTCATTCATTTTTTTACTAAACACATTTACTAACGCACAATATTATTATGGTTTTTTAAGTCATAGCACAACTGCTATTTTTACATTCATTTTTGTTACTAGTATTATGTACATACCCGCTCTTTTATCTAATAGAGATACTTTTATACTTGAAAAAAAGAAAAAGAGTAAATAATTTATTTAAATTTACAAATAAAGCCACATGAATAATTTTTGTAATCTAAGATTATTCATGTGGCTTTATAAATTATATTTTACTATATAATATCTTACATTTCTGCTAAATAATACAATGTTCTCACAGGTTCTCCGGTTGCTCCCTTTGCTTTATATCCAGTTGATTTTGATGATGTACTTGTCCCTGCTATATCCATGTGTATCCATGGAGTACTACCAACAAATTCGCCAATAAAAGCTCCTGCTGTTATACATCCAGCATTTTTACCTCCAGTGTTTTTAAGGTCTGCTTCTTCTCCTTTTATCATATCTTTAAATTCATCATAAATTGGCATCTTCCACACTCTTTCTCCAGATAAAGTGGCAGCTTTTTCTAATTCACAATAAAAATCCTCATTATTTGTTACTATAGGAGTTGCAACATTACCTAACAATGTTAAAGCAGCGCCAGTTAATGTTGCTACATCAACCACCTTTGTCACTTTTTCATTATTTATAATGTAATATATTGCATCAGCTAATGTAAGTCTACCTTCTGCATCTGTATTTAAAACCTCGATAGTTTTCCTTGCCATCGAATTAATTATATCCCCAGGTTTGTATGAACCTCCTGATAAAGCATTCTCACATGCAGCAACTACTGCTATAACATTTTTCTTTAATTTGCTTTGAGATATAGCACACATAGCACCTATAACACTTGCAGCACCAGCCATATCTGTCTTCATGTCTAGCATAGAAGCATTTGATTTTAAAGAATATCCACCTGTATCATAAGTCAATCCTTTACCTACTAGACCTAATGTATCTGTACTTTCTTTATCTCCAAAATATCTCATCACTATGAATCTTGGTTTATTAATCGAACCTCTTGAAACAGCAAAAAAAGCTTCCATACCTAATGCCTTTATTTTTTCTTCTTCATAAACCTCAACATTGAACCCAAACTCTGCACCAAGTTTGACTGTTTCTATTGCTAATGTTTTTGGATATATTACGTTTGATGGTTCATTTACTAGATTTCTAGCTATTATAGTTGAATTAGCTAATACTTTAGCCTTTTCGATTTGACACTCAACATTCTTTTCAGTAAATATAGTTATAGTATCAACTTCTTTTTTTTCAAAATCCTTATTTTTTGTCTTATACTTATCAAACTCATAATTTCCAAGTAATATACCTTCTGTAAAAGAGCCTATTTCATCACTATTTAAATCAAGATTCAGTATATTAATATCATTACTCTTGCATACTTTATTTTTTAATATATTTTTTAACTTCTTACATAAATTACCACCTATGATTCTGATTTTTTCTCTATTCAATAACTCTTTCTTACCAAAACCAATAAAACAAACATTTACTAAATTATCATTTTCAATTAATGTTACAGTATCTATATTATTTTCTTTACCATTAAAATTTTTACTTATCATATTTAACTCATCAAATGTCGTAGAAACATCTTCTCCCTCAAATACAGCCACTACTGTTATAGCATTTTCTAAACTTTTTAATATTTCTTTAGAACATTTTATCTGCATAATAACATCTCCTTTTTAAAATAATTGTTCTATTATATTTTTGGACTCTTCTAAAGAAGCAAATAATTTATCTTTATTATCTATATCTAAGCAATCCATTTTATCACTTATTATAGACACAAACTTTAATATTTCATCATCTAGTATCTTTTCTCCATTTTTAGTTATTCCATAAAAAGTATTTCGTCTATCTCTACTATCTTCTTCCCTATACACATACTCTTGCTCAACCAATTTATTAAGCAGTATACACAAGCTAGAAGTAGATACATGTAAATCTCTACTCAGATTTTTAAGCTCTATTTTATCATGTTTTCTTATTTTTACTAAGGCAAAAAACTGTCTTTCTGTAAGTACCTTATCTTTTTTATATCTTTCATTATTAATAATCTTTATTAAATTATGAAAGTTATTCATACTTTCTAACAACAAAATAGATAACTCTTTATCGCTCATAACATTCACCTCAAAACTAATGATTTATAACTCCCTCTTATATCTCAAATGCGTTTATATATCTATAATATAATACTTCTTTTCTTTTTATAATTATACTATATATCAACTTTATTATCTATTTAAATTGTTTTAAACTAAAATCTTATTAGATATAAACGTTTAAATTACACAATAAAGTAGTGGGATTTACATGAACAGCACCCTATTTAGTAGACACAGTAAACAAGATACTGTAAAATTCTACTAAGTGGGGTGATTTTTTTGATTAAAAAATGTAATGTAAGAAAA
>NZ_OEZH01000135.1 GCF_900243075.1 Clostridioides difficile | reverse complement strand
AAGAATTTTTCATATGCGTTTTCTAAATCTTTTAGGGCGTTTTGTAGTGAAAATTTGTCAGGTTCCTTAAGCCATTTTAATTCTTTTTTTAAATTGGTTAAATCAGAACTACACTGTTTATAAGTAAAAGTTTCTTTATCGTTTTTATAAGCATCTATTCTTTTAGCAAGATACTTATTATATACAAATCTACAACATCCAAAAGTTTTGTTAATTAGCTCTTGCTGTTTTTTATTTGGATATATTCTAAACTTATAAGCTTTTTCCACTACTACCACCTCACTTTAATTGTTTTTTGATACACTTTTTAATGATTTTAATATTTAATATATTATATAATGCTGTGGTGAACAATTTATTAATCACCTATCAT
>NZ_OEZH01000139.1 GCF_900243075.1 Clostridioides difficile | reverse complement strand
TAAATGTACTAATGAAGGAATAGGTATTGACTTAGGAATTAAAGATTTTGCAATATGTTCAAATGGAAGTAAATTTAAAAATATAAACAAGACTTCAATTGTCAAAAAAGTTGAAAAGAAATTAAAAAGAGAGCAAAGAAAACTTTCAAGAAAATATGAGAGTTTAAAAGTAAAAAATAAAAATATAAAAGAAGGAGTAGCTACTCGTCAAAATATCCAAAAACAGATAGTCAAAGTACAAAAAATTCATCAAAGATTAGCTAATATAAGAACTGATTATATTAATAAAACAGTATCCCAGGTAATAGAGCAAAAACCAAGCTATATAACCATTGAAGATTTAAATGTTACTGGAATGATGAAGAATAAGCATTTATCAAAGGCGATATCAAGTCAAAAGTTTTTTGAATTTAGAACTAAACTAACTGCTAAGTGCAAACAAAATAATATAGAACTTAGAGTAGTTGACAGATGGTATCCATC
>NZ_OEZH01000148.1 GCF_900243075.1 Clostridioides difficile | reverse complement strand
GTTTTAGTTTGGTTAGCTTTAGGGGTTTTTAGCAATTCAAGTAGTATTGGATAGGTGTTATCCTATCTCTACATATAAGTTTCCCTATATGCTGACTAATTTAGCTACTAACTCATGACTAAAGTCACAAGTGTGCGTAGCTATTTTTTAATCAAATGTAAGAGAAGAACCTTTAAAACTAATTATATTGTTACATAGAGAATGTCCATTTTTAAGTGAGTCTAAGATGTCACCAGAAGTTAGATAATCTTTTATAAATTTATCAACTTGGTTAAATAGTAACCTTTTTGCTTGATTATTTATAAAAAGTGGTGAGTGATTTTTATCAATAGCAATTATACCACTATGGGTACATTCTAAAATTTCTTCTGTAATAGAGTTATTTATTCTCTTTTCAATTCCTATATTATATAGATGAATTGCTTCATTGATAGATGCATGAATAGAAGACTTTTCAACTTCAGTCTCTATACAAGGTCTATTATACTTAGAAGTGATTTCTTTTGTTGTTTTGCCACCTATAAAAATTTCAGTGCCATTATAAATTAATTTTTTTATTGTATGTTCAAACTCATAAAGAGAATTTAACTTAGGTATTTCTAAATCGAAATTTGATATTTCTTTGAATCGTTTAGCCGTTTTATACGATGATTCTAGACCTATAAATCCTATTTTTGAAGAATATTTAAGTGCTTTTTTATATGAATAAAATATGTCTTCGTATTTATATCCAACGTCTACTATAGGGATTGAAACATGTTTACGCAATAAATCAACATTTTGACCACGAGTAATTATTACTTTAGTGCCTAAGTTAATTAGATTATCTGCTAGTTCTATGGTTTCTTTACCTGTAGCAATGTATGATGGAATTTTTATATGTAGTTCTTCAAGTACTTCATATACTGTATCTGAAAATAACTTAGAAGGAGCAATAACTACTACCTCGTTTTTCATATTGTAAAACCTCCTTTTATTAGTTCTTATATAGTTTGTTTTCTATTTTATTTGAAGTTTCTATATCATTTCATCAAGAGCATAGGAATTATAAAGAAACAAATTTCTAGCTCATTATAATGTATTCATTTTTGTTCTAGTTGAATTTAATTATTTGCTTTGAGTATTATAGTTAGTCTGAACCTCCCATGACTAAATTCACAAGCGTGCGTAGCTATTTTTTAATCAAAATTATTTTAAATTAAATCTACACAGTTAAAAAGAGTTTTATAATTGTAAATAAACTATTACAAAACTCTTTTCAGACTATAAATTATATTATATACAAGCCTCTTCCCAATTTACTACCCAGTTTTCTAACGACTTTATCTTTTCCTCTGTTAACTTCTCTTCATGAAATGACACTAATAAATTCCTTATAAAATTATTCTTCAAAAGGCTCTGCACATTTCTTGATATAAATTCGAGATATGCCCTTTCTTTGATTGCAACTGTATAATAGATACATTTGCTTGTTTCTTGAACATATAAAAATCTTTTCTTTGATAATTTTGCTAAAGTTTTTAAAGCAACTTTTTCTGATAAGTTATGTTCTTCTTTCATATAATCAATAATCTCATATGAATTGGTTTTTATATCTAAATTCCAAATAAATTTCATAATAACTAACTCTAATTTTGATAATTTTTTTAAATACATGGTTATCACTCCAATTCTTTATCTATATAGTTAAATATTACAATAATAATTTCACAAAATCAATTCTAATAATCATTATATACATTAAAATCTATACTGGGCTTCCCACTTTCTTAAAATCATTTATATCTAAAGATAAACCAGATTTTTATTGGTATAATAATCAACACAATCTTTCTAAGGTTAAAAGAAAAATATAATATAGAATTATCAATCAAATTTAAAATATATGGTTCAACTGAAGTATTATAAGACATGTAAAATTCTTACTATTTATATTTAATTTTCATTCTCTATCTTTAAATAATATTTTGAGTAATTTAAGAGATTGAACTACTCAATAACTATGTTTTTCAATGCTTCAATTATATTTTCTTGATACAATCCACCATGACTAAAAACTACCTCTTCTATATCATAATTACTTATATTTTTAATAGCATCTGCTAACTCTTGCTTATTGCTATGTATTATATCAACAGGTTTAAGTTCTCCATTCTCTATCTGCAACAAATCTCCAGCAATGAGTACTTTAGATTCTTTTAAATAAAGACAGATATGACCTCTAGTATGACCTCCCGTATGTATAACTTCCACTTCTTCACCTAAGTTCAAAACTTCATGGTCATCTAAAAATACATCTACTTTAGCAAATGATGATTTAAATCCAAGTCCCATAACATTTAACATACCAAGCATCTTATCATCAATATTATTTACCATTTGTTCTAACATATAAAGTTTAAAAGGCGTTTCCTCTCCTGTTATATAACTAACTTCACTTTTATATGCGTATACTTTGATGTTATTATTAGATTTTTCTCTTAGGTAATTTATATTTCCTATATGGTCTATATCATGATGAGTGATTATTATATTTTTTAACTTATCAAAGCTTATGTTACTCTTATTAAGAGCCTCAATTATTAAATCCCCTTGCCCTGGAAGACCAGTATCAACAAGAGTTGCCTCATCTTCTGTATAGATTACAGGAATATACATGACTTTATCTTCTCCTAATACGTTTGATGAAATTTTTAAAATATCTAACCCTTTTGTTAAATTCATAATTTTTCTCCTTATAATTACCTAATTAGAGGTCAATTTGATTAAAGAAATTGAGAAAATGTAGATTAGCCTCTAGTTATATTTTATTTATTAAAAACTATTAATACCTAGTATATCACTTGAGTTGAGGGATTACCCGACTTGATTTTTTTGTTATTTTATGGTATAGTGTTTAATATATAAGTAAGTAATTACAAGGTTTACAGCTATTTTTATTTTTTTCTAATCACTATGTGGATTATTATAATCTGTATAGTGTTAAAAGTAAAGTAAGGTAAAAAATATAGAAAATCTGTAATAAAAAAATAAATGATTAATAAATAAAAAATTAATAAAAAGACACTAAGTAGAGATGATTATTTATAAAGAACAGAATATTATTTAATTAATAAAAAAACATTAGCCATATGACTAATGTTTTTTTATTAATATATCGAAATTAACAAACCTAATGATATAATACTTAGAATTAATATATTTTTTCTATCATTATATGAATTCAAAATATATCAAAATATTATACACAATTAAAACATCTAAAATACTAATTTTTAATTTTACTTATATTAGATATACTAAAAAATTATATATTACTTTATAATTGGTATGAGAATTTAAGTTAACAATTATTTATATACATTATTTATACACACATTGATTTGTTGATTAATAATATTTTAGATATATTGATTTGTTAATTAATAATATTTTTAATTTATTTATATGACTCATTATGTTTATGTTTTAATAATGTACTTTTTTAAAATAATTTGAAATGGAGTACACAATACACACAATCATACCCATAATTGACAAATAATCAATGAAAAACAAAATTATTGGACGTTCTCTATCAAAGAATACAAATTGATTCACAAGAAACATATAATCTATAATGCTTTGATGCACAAATGTATGAATACCATAAATAACTACCATAGTAGAAACTATTCGCAAAATCCAAACTCTAATTTTTGAATCTTTAAGATGAAACATACTATTTACAATATTTATCATGATTCCCAAGTTAAGACCAAGGTGTATTGACATCAATACAAATCCCCAATAAGAAGCAAGTAAATGTACTATTCTAGCCAACGATATTCCATTATGTATTGGTAGAAAAACAAAAACATGGTTTGAAAGAATTATTCCACTAATCATTAAACCTATCATACAAACAAATAGTAGCATATTTACTATCAGTAATATAATTCTAGTACAGGAATACCGTCCTTTTAGTATATTTTTATACCATCTATAATTTAAAATGTTATGCAAAATGAATATAATGAACATTGCCAATCCTAGCCATTCGTGTGTAGATTTGCCTACTAGTTCATATGCCATTATAATTGGTAACATTCCAATCATTATGGCATCAAGAAGGATTTGTAAGTTTTTTCTAGGGGACATATTTAAACACTCCTTTAAAGTATACAACTTTATATTTGTTCTATAGTGACTCTAATTTCTTTCCCCATATTACTCAATTCTTCCAGTCCAGATTCAAAATGACCCATAGGAATCAATCCATTAGCATAAGGCTGGTCTTTGTAATATATTGCTAAATTACCCCAAGGGGCATAACATGCAATATCTCCAATACTTGGGTTATAGCCATTGGGTGCTTCTTTTTTAGAAAGTTCTGTTGGAGTATAAGTAATTTTTTCTGCACCTGCAAAGTCATCAAAGGAGACTGTTATTGGAAGCTGAACAAGCAGACTCTGTGTAGTTGGGTTATTTTCAAGCACAGCAATAGCCTCTTTATCATTAAATGTCAGCTTAATACGGATTTCATGTTGATTTATTTTATCAGTTACGTTTACTTTATCAGTAATATTTGCTTTGTCAGTTATATTTGCTTCATCAGTTACATTTACTTTATCAGTAATATTTGCTTCATCAGTTATATTTGCTTCATCAGTTACATTTACTTTATCAGTAATATTTGCTTTGTCAGTGATACTTGAGTCTTGATTGTTTGGAGTTTGGGATAGTTCAGTTGAATTCGTATCATCTATCTTTGTTTTAGCAGATGACATATTACTACATGCTGATAAAGCAAAACTACCAGTTAATATAGCCAAAAATATAATCCATTTTCTTATTTTATACATACAAAACCCTCCTTTTATTAATCAGTAATACCATTTTATCAATCAATAAAATTCATAATTTTTGTTTTTTAGTAATATCATAATATTATTAAAGATTCATATTCAAACGGATATGATATGTACCATTCTTTTCATAATAATGTTTATCTTCTATTCTATGATAAAATGATTTTTTACTGTTTAATTGTAAATAACATTATCCTAAGCAATACTATTGTTATAGATACTTAACATCAAACTAAACAACACATACAACTCAATAATTTACTTTCTTATATTTTACCTTTCTCACACTTTTACTTTTTCATACTTTGCTTTTCTTAAATAGATTTACCCATTTCATAAGCCTGTTTAAGTATATCTGGGGTATTTTTAATTGCACCAATTTGGTCTACACCAGTACCTCTTACTACACCAGCCAATCTTGCTTTTTCAAAACAATCAATCCACCCCTGCAACCCTTTAAGTGCACCATCCATAGCACTTTCATTAACATCTGCTGCTGTTGCAAGTAAATAAATATCATTAAAAGCATACTCAGCTGGAAAGATTGGATTTGTTCTATCTAAAAGTGTTTTCATCTGTCCAGTCATCTCATAAAAATATATTGGACTAGCAAATACAAGTACATCAGAATTACACATTTTTCTAATGATGTCGTTTGCATCATCTTTTAGTACGCATTGACATGTTGTTTGACAAGAAAGACAACCAATACAAAACTGAATATTCTTATCATATAAAGTAACCTTCTCCACTTTATGACCTTGTTCTCTTGCTCCTCTTGCAAATTCATCTGCTAGTTCTTCAGAATTTCCGTTTTTTCGTAAACTGGTAGATATTATACAAACATTTTTTCCCATATTTTTATTCCCCTTTTCTCTTAATTATCCATAAATTTATTTTGTTAATCCAAGACTAGACAACCATGTACTTATCTCATCTTCTGTACCCTCTGGAAGGGTTTGACTAATAGCTAGACCATCTTTAATTGTTGCTTGAGGTTGTACCTTTCTGATATTCTCAATACTATTTGAAAACCCACTACCTCCACTAGTACAAAATGGTATGATAATTTTATTTGAAAAATCATATTCTTCTAAAAAACTGTACACTGCCATTGGCATGTCACCCCACCAGTTAGGATAGCCAAGGAAAATTATGTCATAAGAGTCTATATCACTTATATTAGTTGAAAGTTTTGGACGAATGTTCTTATTTCTTTCATCACGACCTTGACTTTCAATAATACTATAATCAGATGGATATTTATTTTCCATTTCTATAAGAGATATATCTCCATCAACCTTACTTTGAATCATCTTTGCAACAATTTCAGTATTACCTTCAATTACATTGTTTCTAATATTTACACTTGCAGAAGATACAGCTTCTGTTTCATTTGGAGTATCTGAGTTCCCAATACGAGAAAAATAAGCGACTAAGATACGTGCATCTTCTATTTTGATTGCTTCACTATCATTTTTTAATGATTCATTTGTTTCAGATGTTTTACTTTGAGTAGATTCTGATTCTTGTTGTTTTTCACATGCAACAAGAAAAAACATCAATGTAGAACAAAGAACCACACCTATCAGCTTTTTGTAATAGTTTATCATTTGTACATCCCCCTTTACATTTATATATCATCCTTTTAATAGTATGATTTTTCAAAAATGAAAACACATTCCTCACGACTCATTTCACAAGGATTTGCAAGGAATAACCCCCCCATAGTATCACGAGCATTTTTTGCCAGGTAAGTTCTTATTATGTAGTTGATTTAGTTGCCCACAAGCAACTTTTACACGTGTTGGTATAAAAAAATTAAAGTTAGTATTCATTTTATCCACCTTTCCTTTTTTGGATTTCAATTCTTATTTTTCTGGTGTTAAAAATCAAGTAACCAAGGTTTTGATTTTCATTGATTTTGTTAAGAAACACACACCTACAAATTAAAGGGCATACACCTGTAATTTGATAATAGGATGTGTTCACTTTAAGTTTTAGATGATGAAACTATCTTGAGTTGGTTTATCAATTATAGTATCATCCCTTTCAACTACATTATAAAATCTGACTCTTCAAATATCAAATACCTATATTAAATCTATTGTTATGCTTTATAGGCATATATAAAATCATAATGATAAAAATATATTTGATTTCATACAAAAAAGAGTGCCTCATGAACTAAAAGTTCACTTTGAGACACTCCCTTTTTTATCCTCTTTTTAATTTTTTATAAAAATTTTCCCAAAATATTATTAAATACCCTATATTATACATAAATTAAATTAAAGTTGTATTTTAGCAAATAAAAAATCTGCTCCTTTATAAAATCAAAATTATAATCCTAAAAAGAAAATATTCTTATAACAAATTAACTAATATAAAATTCGTTTATAAATTGATATTACTTTTTAGCCTTGTTTATAAACTAACGCTGATTTTTAGCTTTGTTTATAAATTAATACTGTTTTTTTATCTTTGCCTATAAATTAATATTACTTTTTTAACTATGAAACCCATCTACAACATAGGTACCATAAGACCTGCTACTACAATAGAAACCATACAAGCCATACCACCAACGACCAGCTTAGGCATAATTTTAGACATCAAATATGCTCTTTCTTCTTCTGTTTCTCCAACAGCATTACACACTTCATTTGAAATCAAATATGTAGTTGGGAATCCCAACATCTGACAGAACCCTACTCCAAAAGCAAGAGGTTTAGAGCCAATAATTTTCCAACCTGGTAGTACCTTCATCATAAGGAATATACCAATGATAGAAACTGCGAACATACCTACAATTGGTACAAAAAGACTAATTAAATCTGTCAAAGAAACTTTTGCTAAAGAAGGAATAACTGCTGCAAACACAACCATGTTAATAAATCCCTTGATTTTTCCTTTTTCCAAAATGTCTTTTGGAACAATACCAATACGTGTTACAAGAACACCAACAACAAGACATACAATAGAATAATTTACATGAATAATCTCTGAAAGCTCATACCCTAGATAAGAGAATAGCGCTATAAAAAATATACAAACATTTGTAGAATAATATTTATCGTATTTTTCACAGAAAGCTTGTTTTGCTTTTGTTTCTGTACCTTCTCCATCTTTCTTATCACCATTGACATTTGCTAAATCAATACCTTTTGATTTTGCTTCATGATATTCTACTAAAAGACGGTTTGCTTCTTGTAGTGCAGCTCTAGATGCAATTGGTGTACCAATAAATTTCTGGATTGCAAATACAACTGTTGCTGTAGCTGCTGCAAGTGTCAATCCTTTTTCTAGTGCTGCTTGTGTCATAATAGTAGTGGCAGGTAAAGCCCCATTTATAACTGGTATACTTGTCAATACTGTTGCTTTTCCAAACAGAGGAATACACAGTGAAACACAAACTATAACTGCTACAATTCCAAGCCATGCTGTCAATACAGTTCTCCACTCATCTATAAACTGTCTGACATTCAACATTGTCCCCATACTAAACATAATCATTGGAACACTCCAACTAGCGGCTGCAGTCATACCTGCTTTTTCAATAATATCGGCTGGTATAACTTTTGTAACAAAGAGAATCAAAAATAAAAGTAATGTCACAAATACAGCTGAAACTTTTGCTTTTGTTTTGCTTGCAATCAAATCACCAATAGCAAATAAAACTAATACGACACTAAACCATAATAACATATCACCCATAGAATAACCCCCTTATTATAAGTATCTTTCAAACCAATCTACAATAGCATTGGCACGTACAATTCTATTAGATGGTCTTCCATTTCTAGACAATCCATGTGTATCTCCATGGAATAAATACATTTCTGTATCTACACCAAGCTGTTTTAACGCTGTAAACATTTGGAAAGTATCTCCCATAAAACATCTATAATCTCTATCACTATGTAAGAATAATGTTGGTGTCTTTACATTTTTTACATATTTAATAGGTGAGTGGTTCCAAAGAACTTCTTCATGATTCCAAGGTGTCTTATCTCCACAAGTTTGCTTCATAATTCTATCCCCAAAGTCAATAATTAAAGAAGCTGTAACCAAGTTGCTAATACCTCTTTGAGAAGCAACTGCCTTAAAACGGTCTGTATGACCAATTATCCAGTTTGTCATATAACCACCATAACTTCCCCCTGCAACACCCAAGCGTTCTGCATCAATTCCAGGATATTTTTCAATACAGGTATCTACAAATTCCATGAGATGCTCATAGTCAACATACCCCCATCTTTCTACCATTTCCAAGAATTTTTCACCATAACCATCACCACCATGAGGATTACAGTAAATAACATACATTCCTTTTGCTGCTACACACTGCTTTAAGTGTGTAAACATGTAGCCATACGCCCATTTAGGACCACCGTGGATAAACAATACAGCTGGATATTTTTCACCCTCTTTAGCATCTATAGGAGGTATAACAAAACCATCAACTTCTTCTTTATTTTTTGCTACAAAAGTCAATTTTTCAGGTAATGAAACCTTATGACTATCTAGGTATGGTTTAGAAAAAGCAGTCATTTTTTTCATTGTACCTGTAGCCATATCAATGCTATATATTTCTGCCAACTCATAATCTTTTAACATTACTGTGTACATAGTGTTGTCATAAATATCAAAAGATGTAAAAGCATCTACTTTTGTGATAATACGTATATTACCCGTTTTTGTGTCAAACTCATCAAACTCTGTCATAGTTCTGCAAATTCTTGCACCAATGAACTTATCCCCTATAATTTTATTACTACGTCCACCACCATATACAGCATCCACATCCAATAATGTAGCATACATACCATCTGGGCTAGCAATCATATTTATTTCGCCAGTATTTAAGTCAAGCATAAAAATGTCATGATTCTGTGTAATAGAACGGTCTAGTATAGAAGCCTGTAACATTACTTTATCTTCACCAATATATTTTACTAAACTAATTTGATATTTTCCTTGTGGTATAAGCTCTTTTGTTTTGCCACTCTCTATATGGTATTCCCAAAGACCAGCAAAAGGCGTTGCACAATCTTCATAAATCTGACCAGTATATAAAATTCTTTTTTTGTCAGAAGAAACGTCTATATTTGCCACCTCACAATATTTTGGTGTAATGGCTTTTGTTTCATTTTCTCCTTCTTGATACAATTCTAATGTTACACGTCTTCTTTGAGAAAAGTTTTCTCCATCTCTTATAAAAGGCTTATCCGTAAATGTCCAGTAATCTGCACCTTCTACTGCTCTATCTGGCTCTGCTTTTTTAGAATCTGTAGGATTCTTTGTTGTCAATAACCATAGTTTATCTCCAAGTGATATAGGAACATTACAAGCTTTTGGGATAGAAAATGCTTTTTTTGCCTCTCCTCCTTTTATAGAAATAGTGTAAAAATCTGTTGTACCAGCTTTTGGTTTATCTCTTTTAGATGTAAAAAGTAATTCTGTATTAGAAATCCAACTAAATGATGTTACATCTCTTGTTTGTGTCATATGTATTTGTTTTTCTGTTTTGACATCCATAACATATAGGTCATGTTCATAGCAGTCTTTTTCCTCATTGATATTTGATATAATATAAGCAATATGCTTTCCATCAGGTGAACAAGAAATATCATGAGGAAATATATATTCAAAAATATCTGAACTTTCAATTTTTAATTTTTCCATTTTTATATTCTCCTTTCTCTATTGTTCTTTGTTTTCTTTTTTAATGTACATTGAAAACCAATCTAGCATTTCAACTAGCCTTTGAAGCTTCTGCTTTGGTCTACCAGAACGAGATAACTCATGATTTTCTCCTTCAAATAGGCAAAGTTTTGTAGGACATCCATGAATTTTCAATGCTGAAAACATCTGGAACGCTTCTTGCATATAACATCTATAATCTTTTTCACCATGTAAAAATAAAGTTGGTGTAACACATTTATCAGCATAGGCAAGAGGTGATTGTTTCCATTGAAGTTCGTGGTCTTCCATGTGAGAAGCACCTGTTTGTCCCTTGCAGAAATAATAACCAATATCTGTTGTACCCTCCATACCACTCCAGTTTGCAATAGAACGCTGGGCACAAGCAACAGCAAAACGGTTTGTATGACCAATTATCCAATTTGTCATAAATCCACCATAACTTCCACCTTCCACAGCCAATCTTGTTTCATCAATATCTGTATATTTTTTAAGTACAGCATCTGTAAATTCCATAAAATCTATGTAATCAATATCTCCAAACTGTTTTCTAATATCTGCAAAATCATTGCCACGACCTTCAGAACCTCTTGGGTTACAGAAGAATACAAAGTAACCTGCACTTGCAAATACCTGCATCTCATGCATAAAATATGGTCCATATGTCAGCCTTGGTCCACCATGAATTGCCAACACAGCTGGATATTTTTTCCCTGCCTCATAGTCTACTGGTTTATATACGTATCCTTGTATTTCCCAATCAGAACTTCCTTTTGATTCTATATATTCTGGTATAGAAATTTTATACTCATCTAAAATATGGTCATTTAAATGTGTTTTCTTATATAATGTTCCATTCTCTACTATATAAACTTCAGGTAATCCATTTCCTAAACAACCTATACATACAATATTGCCATCTTTTACATCTATAAAATCAACTGAACCCGTTTGTGTTATTTTTTCCTGTTTTCCTGTTGGAATATGTATTCTTTCAATAATGCAGTCCATATTTACTGTAGAAGTATAATAAATATATTCACCATCTACTTTTGTTGTTTGACCAACACCCATTTTAACATCAGATGTTACTGTATTTCCAATACAATGATGTTGATGCTCTGAAAGAAGTTTTATTTCTTTTGTATCAATATCAATAGTATAAAAATCTCCATTTTCTCCATTGCCATAAGATAAAGCATCAGTTAAGTTTAGTATTGCTTGATTTTGATATAATTCAAAACCTTTTACAATATACTTATCTTTTTCTAATATACAAACATTAGTATTAGTTTTTGTATCAAATACATAAACACCATTTTTTAAACCTTTTACATCTTCAAACTCTTGACCTACATATAGGATTTTGCCATCACTAATTTTCATGCCTACAACATTGAACATAGGTGCTGTAATTGCCTTCAATTCATTTGTATTACTATCGTATAGGTATAAACGTTTTCTTTTTCTACTAATATACCCTTCACCATTAACAGCGTAAGGAATTTCTTTGAAATGTTCATAATGTCTTTTGTTATAAGCATTTATTTTTTTACTTCCTTCTTCTTCTGACAGTCCCTCCACAACAGGTCGGTCATTATCATAAGAAGCAATAACTGCGTACAAACCTTTTCCTAAAGGATTTAATTTGCCACCTTTGATAGGAAGTCTAAAAAGTTCCTCTGCTTCTCCACCATTTAAAGATAAAGCATAATAACTCATACATTGCTTACCATTTTTGATAGACTCTTTTACTTTTTCATTTCGCAAAGCTGGGAATAAAATAGTATTTTCATCTTCCCAAGCATATGCTCCAACAGAATTTATAGATGTTATTTGCTTTAATTCGCCACTTTTATTGTTTAATACATAAACTTGGCTTGTGTAACCATTCTCTTTGATATCAGATTTTTTTACAACAAATGCTGTATATCCTCCATCTGGTGATAACTGGCAATCACTTATAAATTGATATTTTAAAAATGTTTCACTCGTAAATAGCTTTTTCATAGTATTTTCTATCCTTTCTGTAATAATTTTATTCAAGCTTCTTACCACCTCTTTCATTTTTTATTTTAAATTTAAAATAAAAAATTTTAAATTTAAAATAAAAAATTTTATAAAGGCTATTTTTTTAGGAAGCCTTATGACTTCCTTTTATTATCTATTTATAATTTACACTATATAGATATATAGAAATCTCGAAATCCATTATTAATCTTCGCAAAATCGTTTAATAGTTCCTTGAATATGATTTCTTAATTTCTCCACTGCTTTTTTTGTATCTCTGCTTTCAATGAATTTTAATATTTCAAAATGGTCTTGTACTGTTCCTTCATAATTACGATTTTTTAATGGTCGAATTAAATAATTCACTACTATGAATCTTCCTTGTATACCAACATATACATCATTTAAAATTTCATTATTTGCCCCTTCTACAATGGCTTTATGTAATTCTAAATCTGCCAGTGCAAGTTCTACAGATTTTTCTTGTTGATAGAACTCTTCACATTTATTAGAATATTTTTTTATCACATCTAGCTTTTGTTGGAAAACAGCTTCTTCTTCTTGCATCATTTTTTCTAAAGCGTATGTTTCAATCAGTGTTCTTGTTTCACAAACTTGTTTTACCATGTCATATTCATACTCTGGTACATACACTTTACCATTTGTCATAATAGTAAGCACACCATCTTTATTTAGCATTTTTACTGCTTGTACAACTGGTGTTCTGCTTACTTCAAATTTTTCACAAAGGTCATTTAGTAATATTTTCTGACCTACAGAGTATTCACCACGAATAAGACTTTCAATAATCTTATGATATAAAACTTCATCTAAATTTGACTTTACTTTCATTACTATCACCTTATTTCTATTCTTTTGACATATTATATTGAACTACTCGACTTTAATTACTTTTAGTAATATTTTTAAAGTAGAAATTCTTATTTAATAGTACTTTTGTACTTCAAATTAAACTATTATACTATAGATTAAGTCATTGTACTGCAAATCATGCTATTGTACTACAAATTAAACTATAAATGTTTACTATCTCTTAATAATTTGAATAATATGTTACAAAAAGTATAGCACCTTTTTATTTTTTTCGCAATAAATAAAAAATTTAAAATTTTTTATTTTTTATTTTCTTGTATTATCAATTTGAAATATGAAAGATTAAGACTAATAGAATTGATTTAGTTAATTGAAAAAAATAGGTACCTTTTATGAAAATTCTAATGATAAGCATTTTTCTGATGTAATGGTAAATTATAAATGATAAAATTAAAAATCACTTTTAGTTTTATGAACTGTCCCCATATTAAGAAACAACTAAGATACATAAAAATAGTTATAAAAAACTGGTTGAACTATACCAACTATTTTATATAGTTAAAATAATGGGCATAGTTCAAACTAAAAATAACTAAGAAATCAACATTAAATACCATAAGTAAAAACATAATTGTATAAAAAACATATTTTTTTGCTACAAACAATTATTTCCATAACATTTTATATACTTCTCTAAAATCATCTAAACTTGATAAATATTCAATTAAAGGGACATAATTACCTAAACTACAAGAATTTAAGGAGTTTCTATAAAGGTCCTCACTATCCCAAGATACAATTTTTATAGGAAGATTATTTTCTAACATCTGTTTTAGCATAACAAATCTACCTATGCGACCATTACCATCTTGAAATGGATGTATCAATTCAAATCTATAATGAAATTCAGCTATAACTTTAATAGATACTTCACTCTGACTATAGTACCATTCAATTAATTCATCAAGCTTTGGCTCAACTTCAAATGGTTGTGCTATGCTTACATCAGTTCCTAGTATCATATTTGGTATAGTTTTATATATACCAGACATCCCCCTGGAATGTAGGGTTGTATTGAACATTAAACTTGAATGTAGATTCCTTAAGAAATTATGTGTTATTTTCTCTTTCAGTGAGTCAATTATTGTATCAAATACATAACTAGAATTAACAGTTTCTTGTACATCATCTAAAGTATGTCTTCCTGTAACAACATTCTTATCGAGTAAAAGTGCTAATGCTTCAGTAGTAAAAGTACTGCCCTCTATCTTATTAGAATGATAAAGAAAATTGTGTTTTAACACATTATAAAGTGAATTTTTAATTTCTTTTGTCTCAATCAATTTATCTAAAAAGGAATTGTTCATGTTATCACCTCAATTATTTTAATATTTTTAAATCATTATAATCTTATAATACTTATTCTAATAGTATGTAAAGTTCAGATTTAATTTACTACTTGTAGTATATATTTCATTGTATTTATTTTCAGTAAGTCTCAACTTTTCATCTAATTTACTAGTCAATAAGTTTAGTTAATTTTATAGTTCATATAATTATTATATATCACTTTGTACAGCATTTCATTGTGATATTTTATATTAATCTAAAAACATATAAAACGTATTTTTATCTCTTCTTAGAGTTCATTTTATGGCTATAAATCATTAAATTTGTCAATAGAAGAAAAAATATATATCTATTATTAATATTATTAAAACTCTAATAATAATAGTTTTTGCTGATATAATAGCAAATCATTATTATCCCAAGAAGATACAATCAATAACTACCTTCCTATCCACAGTATCTAGTCAATTTCAGCAACTTTATGATTTAGTATATAATATATACCAATCACAGTTATACCAACTATAATAAAAACAGAAATCAAACTGTCTTGAGTTGTATTTGTCCCAGCTAAAATAAATTGTCTTAAATTGATAAAAATAATTGAACTGACAAGGGTAACAGGTATTGATTTTCTCATCATTCCAACAACGAATGTCCATATACCTAATGAACAGAATACAATAATACTTTTAATTGCTCCTGGTATCCAATAAGATAAAATTGAAATATGAAAATCTCCAATAACTAAATTAAAATACTTATCCAACACAGCAACGAATGTAAAACAACAGATATATCCAATTATCATTGATGATATCATAAGAGTTGTAATCAAAAGTAACTTTGCTAAAATAAGTTTTTTACGGTCAACTGGATAAGAGAATAAAATCAAGATTGTTTTATTTGTATATTCATTTATTATATATGCCACATTCAACACAGCAAATAATATAATATAGTAAAAGCAGAAAACTAAACTTATTGTATTAGATGTAACCTCATAATCATACATTGAAGTAGATTTATCATTCAATCCAGTGAAGACAAAAAACATACATAACAAAATCCCAATTATCGAAAATAAAAAATATCTTTTTAGTCCAACTTTTTTTAACTCTAGTTTCATTAAATGTATCATAGTGTTTCTATACCTCCTGTACCTGTAGTTTGAAAGAAATAATCTTCTAAAGAACTTTGTTTACGTCCAATACTATTTATCCCAATTTGATTTTGAATAAATATTTTGGATATTTCTTTTATATCTTTTCGTAAATCATATATCTCAACACGACTTTCCGAAGTAATTTTAAAGTCCTTTATCCCAAATTCTTTTTCTAACAAGTATCCAACAAGTTCCACATTATCGACATCTACTTCAACATAATCTGTTTGATATTTGTGTATGTCTGACATAGAAATTTCTTTAACAAGTTTACCATCTTGAATAATACCAATAGTGTCCGCAATTTGTTCTACCTCTGAAAGAATATGGCTGGAAATAAATATAGTTGTTCCATAATCTGTATTTAACTTACGGAATAATTCTCGCATTTCTCTTATCCCCTCTGGGTCGAGTGCATTTATAGGTTCATCAAGAATCAATAATTCTGGTTTAGTAAGAATTGCTCTAGCTATTGCAAGACGTTGTTTCATACCTAAAGAATATTTTGAAACTTTCTTGTTTGATTGCTTTGACAATCCGACACATTCCAATACCTCTGATATATGTTCTTTGTTATAGTAACCCATATATTCACAGTGTAAATCAAGATTCTGTTTAGCAGTCAAATTCTCATAGAAATAAGGGTTTTCAATAATAGTACCAATCTTTTTTAATATTTCAAAATCAGTTTCTGCCACTTTCTTACCGAACATAACTATTTCTCCAGAATTTGACTTAACAAGATTTAGTAACATTTTCATCACTGTACTTTTACCTGCTCCGTTTGGTCCAACAAATCCGTAAACTTCTCCCTTTTTCACATGAATATTAACATCATTAACAACAGCTTTATCTTTATATATTTTCTTTAATTGATGGGTCTCTATGATATAGTTCATCATACTCCCTCCTTTCTAAAAACAGTATACAAAATAAAATTATCTTTTCTCTCTTTTAAATCTAACTTTTTTCTAACTTTGTAATTTTACTGTAAAAACTGTTTTTATATTAGGTCTACTATTTACATAAATTGAACCACCCATAGAATTTGCAAGTCCTTGAGAAATAGCCAGTCCTAAACCATTGCCTTTTTTTCTGTCAGCAGTATAAGCTCTCGTGAAAATATGCTCTTTTTCAGTTTCAGAAATACCTGAACCTTTATCCTCAATATCTATAAAAATATGTTTTTCCTTTTCATATAGTGAAATCCCTAAAAATCTACCAGCTGAACCATATTTTATAGCATTATCAATTAAATTTTTGAGTATACGTTGTAATGCTTCTGTGTCAACATTTGCATATATAGGTCTATCTTTAATATTAACTTCAACATTAAAGTTTTCTTTATCCAGCAAGTCATAAAACTCTAGAATAATCTCATGACATAATTGTGTTAGATTGGATTTTTGAAGATTTAATATCATATCTCCAGATTGAATTTTTGCCATATTAAACAGGTTATTTATTGAATGAACAAGCTCATTTGAATTTGTTTGCATTTTTTCTACAGTTACTCTCATCGAAGAAGATAATTCTTCTTTTTGACTTTGAAGATATAGCATTTCAATATAACCCTTTAATACTGTGATAGGAGTTCGTAAGTCGTGTGATATATTCGTAAATATTTGTAATATCGCCTTTTCACTTCTATTATAATCAATTTGCCTGCTGTAAAACTTTTCAAGAAGTTTATTTATATCTACTGCTGTTTCTTTTACAACCGAAATATCAGATGGCAATAAAATATAATTACTTTCATCATCATTTGTGATATCACGAAGTCTTGAATTGATATACTTATAATCACTTTCCATTTTCTTTGACTTATTTCGTTCTTTTAAGTAGAGAGCCAATAGTACAATCGAAACTACAACTAAAAATAACTCCATCATTCCTCCTCCATTTTGTAACCAATTCCCCAAAGAGTTTTAATATAATTATTTTTTTCCGTACCATCAGACAGTTTATTTCTTAACCTGTTAATATGAGTATTTAGCACATTTTCATTTCCATAATAAGGCTCTTTCCAAATAGTGTTGTATAATTGTTCCTTTGAAAAAGCACGTCCTTGATTAGTCGCTAGTAATCTAACAATTTCAAATTCTGTATATGTTAAGTTCAAGTCCACTCCATTCTTTGAAACTACATATTTTGATATGTTGATAATCAAATCCTTATACCTAACCATATCTTGGGAGCTTCCTGAACTGCTATACACTGTTGCACGTCTAATATTAGCTTTAATTCTTGCAAGCAATTCTACGATTGAAAATGGCTTTGTAATATAATCATCTGCACCAAGATTAAGTCCTAGCATTTTATCTGTGTTGCTATCTTTCGCAGTAGTAATAATAACAGGAACAACACTCACACTTCGTATGTACTTTAAGACTTCAAAACCACTAGACTTTGGTAACATCAAATCCAGTAAAATAATATCAAATGAATAATTTTTAAATATTTCAATAGCTGTATTTCCGTCAATGGCTATTTTAACAGAATAATTCTCACTAATCAAAAAATCGTATACCATTTCTCGAATATTCTTATCATCTTCAACCAATAAGATTTCCATTATTGTTCAACTCCTTTTTGTCAATATACTTCAAATGATATATTTATTAAAAATGGTTGTCAATAAATAACTGCTTATGATATTATATCTGCACTCCAGCAATACTCTTTTAGGTTAAATTTCTTTTCAATAAGCTTTACTGGAAAAACGACTAAAACGTGGTATACTATCTTATCTTTATATAAAATATACATAATTTTCTTTTATTAACATCTAAAATTAATTATTTTACATTAAATGGATATAAAAATCAGTCAATCTCATAGATGTGAATGATTAAATTAGATACAAAAACACAATTAGCATTATAACTCTGAATCATTAAATTAAAAAAGAAATTCATTATCTATTATCTCAACTTTAATTGTCAAAATTCTAAGGAGTTTACACATCATAATTTGAATATTGTATAGTATCATTTATCTTATAAAATAACTTTTAACTTTTACTAAAAAATTATTTTATACATAAAAAAGAAACCACATTCTAGCTTTATACAGAACATAGTTTCTTAAAAATAATCAAATTTGGATTTTAAATAATTAAAAACAAACTTTTATTTGTTTTTAATCCCCCAATTTTATAGTAGATAATTTAGTTAATTAGTTCTTAAATGTTTATCTTATTTAACAAATTTTCTTCTTACTAAGAAATATACAGCTATTACAACAAGTTCTACAGCTAAAAATATTCCATAAGTAGCTATAGAATCTATGCTTTCTATACCATTTCTGAAGAAAATTAAAGCAATTCCTGCTGCTATAATACCTACAGCATTTTTCCCTATAGCATTTTGACCAAAACCATAAAAAGAAGGGAAATTTCCTTTTATCTCAATGAATGTCAAGATTAATCCAATAGCTATAAATAGTACTCCTACAACTTCCATAATCATACTAGGCATTTTGACCCCTCCTTATTAATAATTAACTACTACTATAAAAATATTTATTATTTTTATAATTATATTATATATGCGATTACATGTTTTTGGAAGTATATTTGGAAGTAATTTCATATTTATTTAACTTAATTTTTTTGTGATAAAATACTTCTAATTTTCATACAAATATTATTATAAATTTTCTAATTTATAGAATTATTCATTCTCTAATTTTCAAATATAGATTTTTTAATCTACAAAATCATTCATTCTCTAGTTCATAACTATGAATTTTCTAATCTATAAAACTATTCATTCTCTAGTTCATAAGCATGGATTTTTAATCTACAAAATCATTCATTCTCTAGTTCATAACTATAAATTTTCTAACCTATAAAACTATTCATTCTCTAATTCATAAGTAATATGTAAAATTTAAAGATTATTTTTCTTCAACAAATTCAAACAACTCTTCTACAGTTGTATTAAATATCTTAGCAATATCCATTGCCAACTTTAAAGAAGGATTGTAGCGACCATTTTCTAAATGTACAATAGTTTCACGTCTTACTCCTACTGACTTTGCAAGTTCGCCTTGTGTCATAAAACTCTTTTCTCTATAGTATTTAATTTTTGTCTTTAATAATACTGACACCTAATTGTATATCCCCTTTCTGTCAAAATATATAAATAGAACTAACTTCAACAATGACTGAATAAGCAAAATGACTAATAAAGACATTCCTATATTTAAATTTGACACATTTACGTCAAGAGTTACAAGAAATACAGATACTATAGCTACAGAAAAAAACAATAATTTTATTGCAATATCATTAACCCTTGATAGTATACATTTAGATGATTCATCAATTAAGTCATCATGCTTTTTATCATAGACCCATTGAGCTCCCATGGCTAATACCCAAATAATTATAGGAATATATTCAATACTACTTCCTTTAAAAAAATACTTATTTACTAATGTAGCTCCAATACAATAAGAAATTCCCAATATTTCTGAAATAAGTGTTGATTTAATACCAGTTTGTTGTTTAGACATATAAAATCCTCCTTAAAAAGTTATATATTTATAACACCTCTTGTTATAAATATATAACTTTTTTAAATAAATTTCAACAAAAATATCATTTTGCAACAAATTCTTTTATTAATCTGACATTAGATAAAGGCACTTTAGATGTCACTCCTTGCAAGGTTAAATCTTCTATATTCACTTCATTTAATTTTGAACATAATTCTAAGTCAAATATCCTTTGCCAACTTACCATCTTTTCAATTTGTTCATCTTCATAAATCTCTACAGTAATATCCATTAAAGGTAAATGCCATAAATCAAAATCCGATAACAATACATTCTCCTTATTTATTTCTAGTTCAAGTAAAACACCTTTTGAACCTCTCTCTAAGTATCCACTACATCTTAAATCAGGTCTCTTCGGCCAAACCCATATCATACTATTATCAAATTTAGGTATTCTTTCTATCATTTGACTATACATCCATTTATATGGAATTTCAAAATCTTCTAATATAAGAGAATAATTATTTAATAGATACTTATTGTTTTTATTGTTGTTCCAAAATTCCAAAGTCTGTATAGTATAAAACTTCATATATAAGTCAACCCCTTTCTTTTTCTACAAAAAGGAGATAATTCAAATTTTTATTTTGAATCATCTCCTTTATTTATATATCTCTTCGTATCTACCATATTTAAATAACAAATTTTTATATTGATTGAAATTTAAAGGAAGTAACTTTGTGGCAAATCATTATAATAAGGATACAAACACCTTATTATTACCTAATTATATTAATTTATATAATACTGTATCAATTATAGTATTAGTTTTGATTATAGACTTTTTCAACCTCTGATTTATTCAAGTCATCTATAATATCACATATTTCACTCAAATTATATCCTTTATTTTTTAACTTTATAATGATATTAAATTTCTCTTCTCTTTTCCCTTTTTCAATGCCTTTTTCAATACCTTCTTTAAAAATTTCTTCTTTAAAATTTCTACTTTTATTCATAATATATGCACCTCTCTTTAAATTTAATAAATATGCTTCATTACTGCCTAATTCTTTTAATCTATCAAGTGCTTTTTTAATAACAGAATCCTTTTTAGATAGTATTCTAATATCTATATGAGAAGGGTTGTCAATAAGCTTACCCCATATTAGAATTCTGTTTGCTATATAACTGGATTTATGAATTTTTGGAAGTTCTATAAAATATAATGCAGTTTTACTAGAAAAAATATCTGGATGTCCATCCATTGTTAATCTCATACAATTTACATAATCTTCTATGTGATTATATTTTACATGATTTAGTATATGTATTCCAATTGTTTTTCCAATTTCTTTATATTCTTTACCTTCTTCTAATTTTCTACCATGTACACGACTAAGATAATATTCAGCTCTTTCCAAATAATCATCTTCAAGAGCTCTTTGCATTTCAATATTTATATGATTACTTTCTTCATCTTCAGCTAAAATATCAAGTCTAGGTCTTTTCTCTCCAATGTAATTAATTGTTGGGTCAGTTTCAACTCTAATTACTCTTTTTATTTGAGTGAACGGTTTGATATTCCTATTAGCATATGGAGCATCTTTGAGAATATCATTTATAAAATGTACAAGTAAATCGTAATCATTATTTAAAGTAAACAATGACTTAAATACCTCATCATACTCAGGCTTAGCATATCCATCTTCAGTCACAACTTCACCAACATTTTCACTAGTCAAAATCTCTGTTGGAATTAACTCCTTGATTTTATCCAACTTCTCATTAGAAAAATCACCTCTACTAAGTATGTCATTTAATTTTTTGGTCCATTCTCTGTCCTTTTCTTCAATTATAGTTCTCTTATACTCTTTTGATGTTTTAATAATGTTAGATTTTTCTTCTAATTTTTCTCTCATATCAACACCTCTTTTTTATTATGTCCATTTCTTCATACCAAAGTCTGCACTTCTAAATAAAAATTTGTATTATTGAAATAAGAGTGTGATAAACTCATATATCATTACTAAAATTAAAACTTTAAAGAGAAATACTTAGATTACAATAGATTTTTGAATATCTTTATTTTTAAAACTATTGTTGATAAATGAGTAAATATAGGGAACTGTTTTAAAGTAGAGATAAATCCTTTTTCATTATTTAAGTGATGAAAATATATTTTATTTCATACAAAAAAGAGTGCCTCATAAACTAAAAAGTTCATTTTGAGACACCCCTTACATTTGCTTTCTTAAACTTCACAATATTACATACTTATTTATTATCTTAATCTACATATATTTAATCCAATAATAAAGTACATATACCCAACTCATTAAGCCATGAAAAATAGCCCATGGGATAGATTTCCATGCAGTATAAGAAATAATCATTGCTAAACAAGAGCCAAAAGAAATCCCCTTTTTAACAGTTGATTTTATAGTATTATTATTTGAATCCATAGTTATTCCTCCAAAATTCAAAATAAACAAGTTATTATATATCTTATTTGAATTTAACACAATATAACAGTTTCTAAATAAGTTATACTCTTATTATACATAATTTATAAATTATAATTCCAATAATTATATGAATAAATTAATTATATCTACCTAAAAATATTGTCCTCTCTAAAGGCTATACGATAAATACAACATATCAACACATTGCAATTCACCCTCAAAGATTGGTTCTGGGTAATTATCTACAAAAAAGTTTTTGATTTTATGTGAATAAACAAACCCAAACTTCTCATAAAAGGGAACTCCACTTTCAGCTGTACCAACAACTATTGATGAATATTTTTTACTATAAACATCTAAAAGATGATAAATCATTTTTGACGCATAACCCCTATTTTGAAAATGCTCATATGTAGCAATATTTTTTAACTCACATATTTCTTTGGAAATTTCATTTACAACTGCTATACAAGTAAGTTCTTCATTATCATACAAAGCGTACATAGTTCCTTTATCAAGGTATTTATCAATCATTTCTTCACATGGGTCAGCTAACATTAAAAGGTCAATTTGACCTTTTTTATTTGTTTCTATAGTTTTTATTTCTACCATAAGTTCACCCCCTCACTTTACTCAAACCTTAATTTAACAAATTTCTTACAATACCCATTTAATTCATTTTGATTTTTTTTACTTTTTTAAAATATAGTGACAATTACCTAGAATATTAATACTAGCAATTACCTAGAATATTAATACTAGCAACTACCTAAAATATCAGCATTAGCAATTACCTATAATATCAATACCAGCAATTATCTATAATATCTTATCTAAATTCTATCTTAAAAAAATTTTATTTGAGTATATGATTCCGACCTCTTGTACGCTTTTATAATATCTTTCATATCCGTCAAAATACCATAACGTGCACACTCTTCTCTTAATAACTTCTCACAAGAATCTTTATTTTGTATAGTACATACATAGTTCAAGCCATATGTTTTTTGATACTGAAGTGCCAATTTTGGATGTATATCTCTTAAATGCTTATAAAAAAACTCTCTCTGACCACTACGCATTGTCACGCCATACATACAATAAATAAATTTTGCATTAGCCTTATGTGCTTTTTCTACAATTGCTCGTATTTCATCTTTATTATCAGTCAAAAATGGTAACATGGGAGTTAATAATATACCACAGAAAATTCCAGAATCATTAAGTTCTTTTACTGCCTCAAATCGTACAGAACTTGGATTTACATAAGGTTCTATCTTCTTTGACAATTCGTCATTTGCAGTGGTTATAGTTAACTTTACAATAGCAGAATTATTTTTTTTAATTTTCTGCAAAATTGGTATATCCCTAACCACCAAACTACTTTTGGTATCAATAGACACACCAAAATGATTTTCCGAAATCAAATCCAGTGCCTGCTTTGTAATACAAAGTTTCTTTTCAAAAGGATTATATGTATCAGACATAGCTCCAATACCTACTACTCCTTTTTTTCTTTTTGAACGCAATTCTTTACTTAAAATTTCTATCACATTTTCCTTATATCTAACTTTGTCAAAATCCTCTATGTTGTATATCGTACTACGGCTATCACAATATATACATCCATGAGGACAACCACGATATAGATTCATATTATAGTCAATTCCAAACCATCCTGTATTATCAAATTTCACTTTTTGTAAAATTTGTTTTGCTGGTATACTCTCAATCATTCTCTTATACCTAATTCCTTTATATAGTTTTTAAGTTTTAAGCTACTACACCCTAACTACTTTTGATAAGGCTTAAATATGGAGATTTCTATTTGATAGTACTTTTACACTAATCATTCACAGGTTCTAATGGCTGTTCTATCTCCACTAGTCTTAATCCTTCTTTTAAGCTATTTATACTAAGCATTTATATATATCTCTTACTGTGCACTCTGGACAAACCCACTTTTTAAGTATTAAGTAGTTTTTTTACATATTTATTTCTATAACTACATATACTACATAATTTACCTGATGGATATGCAGTTTTTACATACTATAATTGTTTAATAAATATCTCCATAATTTGATTTAATTCGTTAGGTTTATCGACATTTACATTATGTGAAGCATCTTTTATAATATGTAATGGATACCCAGTCTTATTGTGCCACTGCTCATTATATTTTCTCACTTTACCCGTCTTGTCTTTTTCTCCAACCACTAAACAAACTGGACAATGTATATTTAAATCTTGAATTTCTGGTATGAAACCAGCAAATCCCAAATACATAAGATGACATAGTTCTTTCTTTTCATAGCCCTCTAACATTTTCAGCATACTCCCTCTACCTTCAGACGTAGCTCCACACATCTTGGACATTATATTTCGTAACAGTTTATCTGGGAATAACCTTAACATCCATTTGGTCTGCTTTAACCAGAAAATATCTGATTTACTATAATAGTCAGTTCCATATGGACAAGTTGCAATCATCATTAGTCCTTCTACCATATTTGGATATTTTACAATAAAAGACTGTGCCACAAATCCCCCTGCTGACTGTCCAATAAGTACAACCTTTTTCATATTTTGTTTATCTAAAATTACTTTCAATTCTTCTACCAAGTTGGAATAGGAAAAATCTAAGTAAGGTCTTGATTTTCCATGAGCAGGAGCGTCCCATACTAATACATTATGATTTTTTGAAAAGTACTGTATCTGGAACTGAACCTCCCATGACTAAAGTCACAGGGTTCCTGCTTCATAGAATTTTGCATACTAAAATATGTCTTACTAATTCTCCACAGGCCATCCCCGTAGTTCCTACGGTTCTTATATAAGTTATTTATTTTGAATTGTTATTAGTCTTAATCCTTCTTTTAATATATTTATACTTGCATTTATATCTCTATCGTGAGTTTCATTACAACTAGGACAAATCCATTCTCTTATATTTAAGTCCTTCACTTCTTCGTTTTTGTACCCACATTTATTGCATATTTGTGAACTTGCAAAGAATTTACCTACTTTTACAATTTTTCTACCATACCAATTAGCCTTGTATTCTAA
>NZ_OEZH01000140.1:5332-24106 GCF_900243075.1 Clostridioides difficile | reverse complement strand
TTTCTTACATTACATTTTTTAATCAAAAAAATCACCCCACTTAGTAGAATTTTACAGTATCTTGTTTACTGTGTCTACTAAATAGGGTGCTGTTCAAAGATATCTACCTATTTTATAAAAAGTTATTATTTGAAAAATTTATTATTCTATTAATTTATATTTATGGTTTTGCTTTTGGAGTAAATACTACTGACATAAGATAGCCAAAAAATATAGCTGCGGCTATTCCACCAGCTGTAGCAGTTGTACCTCCTAGAAAAATACCTAAAAATCCATCACTTTGAATTGACTTTATTACCCCTTTAGCAAGTGAATAACCAAATCCTATTATAGGAACTGTTGCACCTGCTGATGCAAACTTAACTAATGGCTCGTAAAGACCTAGAAAAGTTAAAACTACACCAGTTGTTACATATGTTACCATAACATATGGAGTTTGCATTTTAAAATAATCCATCATTACTTGGGCTATTAAACATATAATTCCACCTACAATAAATACTCTTACATAGTCCATTAACATATATATCACTTCCTACTCGTTTACTATTACTACTGCATGTGCAACACATGGTATTGTCTGCTTTTGTAGTGTACTTGTTGGTGAAAGTAGTGCTCCTGTTGATACAAGCATTACTTTGTTAAATTCTTTTTTTCTCAACTTCTCATATATATATCCTGCAAATACTGTAGCTGAACATCCACACCCACTTCCACCACAATGGACATCTTGTTCTTTAAGATTAAACATTTCTATACCACAGTCAGTATAACATTTTGATATATCTACGCCCTTTTCTTTTAAAAAGTCTTCTGTTATCTGCTTTCCAAGAGTACCTAAATCTCCAGTAGCAATTATATCAAAGCTATTTGGGTCATCATTCGTGTCTTCAAAATAAGAATATATGGTATCTATTGCTGCTGGAGCCATAGCTGGTCCCATATTATTACCATCATCAATACCTTTATCTATTACTTTACCAACTGTAACATACTTCACCTTTGGACCTTCTCCATTAGAAGCTAATAATACACTTCCTGCTCCTGTAACTGTCCATTGAGCTGTCATTGGCTTTTGATTTCCAAGTTCTAGTGGAAATCTAAACTGTCTTTCTGCTGTACAATAATGGCTTGATGTACCTGATAGTACTAAATCTGCAAAACCACCATCTATAAGCATAGAACCTATACAAAGACCTTCTGCCATTGTAGAACAAGCTCCATATATACCTAAAAATGGAATAGCTAATTCTCTTGCTGCAAATGATGCTGGTACTATTTGATTTATTAAATCTCCACCTAGCATATAATTTACATCTGTCAGTTTCTTTCCTGCCTTTTGTATAGCTTTTTGAGATGCAGTCTCTACCATTTTACTTTCAGCTAATTCCCAAGTTTTTTCACCATATAAATCGTCAGTCATAATCATATCAAAATAATCCTTTAGTGGTCCTTCACCTTCCTTAGGACCAACTATAGTTCCAGTTGATATTATTGTTGGTTTATTTTCTAACTTGACTGTTCTTTTTCCAATTCTTTTATTTTTCATATTTTCACACCTTTTTAATTTTGCATTTTACTATTTAACTTTTTAATATTAATTAAAATCTGCATGTTTATTGTCTAATTAACTACTTTCATAGTTATTCTTTAACTTTTATAGCTTCTTTGTAATTAATAAAATTTAAATTAAATAAAACTCCTCTAAAACACCTTAAAAATATAATAAATAATTCCACATAAAATAGAAGAGCCTATACCATAAACTAAAACTGGCCCTGCAATTTTAAATAGGTTTGCACCTACACCTAACACATAACCTTCTCTTTTATACTCCATTGCTGGAGATACTATAGAGTTAGCAAAACCTGTTATTGGAATTATAGAACCAGCTCCAGCTCTTTTTCCTATTAGGTCATAAACTCCTAGCCCAGTTAAAAATGCCCCTATAAATATTAGTGTTATTGATGTTGCAGAACTAGCACCTAATTTATCAAGACCTCCTACTTTCATGTATAAATCATTTATTGCTTGCCCTATCATACAAATAATTCCACCTACAATAAATGCAAGTGTATAGTTTTTTAAATATGTAGGTTTTGGGCTTATTTGGTCTACATATTTTTTATAATTTTTATCCATACTAAACACCTCTCTAAAGTATTATTTGTTAATTTTAAAAAAATAAACCTATTATTTATTTTGACTGTTTAAAGTTTTGTCAAAAAATAAAAAAGATGCCTGATAAAGAAAAATTCTATTTTCTCATAAAGACACCTTATTTTTATTATTTTTTATTAATAATTTAAAAACTTAACATAAAAAGTTATTACAACTTATTTTAGTAATACCTTTATTATTTTTTGTTATTCTACACATCCTTGTTATTCTACATATCATAAGTACTCTCATGATATATATTCTTTTAACTTAGATAACACTTTTTTCTCTATCCTAGATACTTGAACCTGTGATATATTAAGCATTTCTCCTATTTCACTTTGAGTCATATCTTCAAAGTATCTGAGAACTATTATTTGGCGTTCTCTCTTATCTAATCTTCCAAGTATGTCTTTTAACAATATATTATCCACTACTTTTTCTTCTTCACTTTCTCCTTTCATGCTTATTTTATCAATAAGACATATTGGAGAACCTTCCTCTTCATGAATAACTCCTTGCAAATACTCAACGTTGAAATTAGCTTCCATAGCCATTACTAAATCTTCTTTTTCTACATCTATTGCTTTAGCTAATTCTTCTATACTCGGTTCTCTACCTAATTTTTTAGTTAAAGCTTCACTTTCCATCTTTGCCTTTACAGCTATTTGCTTTAAAGACCTTGATACTTTTATCATACCATCATCTCTTAAGTATCTCTTTATTTCACCTAAAATCATTGGTACTGCATAAGTAGAGAATTTTACATTAAATTTTGGGTCAAATTTATATATTGATTTTATTAAGCCTATAGAACCTAACTGAAATAAATCTTCTCTATCATATCCTATATTTAAAAATCTAGATACAACGCTCCTAACTAGACCTAAATTGCTTGATATTAATATTTCCTTTGCCTCTTCATCTCCATTTTGAACTTTTTCAATAAGTTCTAGAGTCTCTTCATGACTAAGAAGAGGTTTTTTTTCTTCTCTGGCAACAGTTACTTCCATAATAAAACCTCACTTTTGGACTTTATTTAGGCACATTTATTTTTTTAGTCATTTCAATTCTAGTCCCATTATCTTTTACAGAACTTACCTCTACATCGTCCATAAAGCTTTTCATTACTGTGAATCCCATTCCTGATCTATCAAGTTCTGGTTTTGATGTATAAAGTGGTTCCATTGCCTTCTCCACATTTTCTATTCCATACCCTTCATCTTCAACTATAATCTTTATAGTATTTCCTTCTATCTCACATCTTAAGAAAACAAACTTAGAACTGTCTTCTTCATATCCATGTATTATAGCATTTGTAACAGCCTCAGAGACAGCAGTTTTTATATCTACTAATTCATCTACTGTTGGGTCTAACTTAGCTGCAAAGGATGCTACTATAACTCTTGCTAAACTTTCATTTTCAGATATTGCCGAAAATTTAACTTCCATAATATTATTCATCACATACTCCTCCCTACAAAGAACTTAGAGCTTCTTCATACGTATCATAAATGCCAATAATTTTATTTAACCCAGATAAATCAAAAATCTTCTTAACTCGTGAACTTATATTAATTACTGAAACTCGTCCCCCTTCATTAGAAATCTTTTTATATCTACCTATGATGACACCTATACCTGAAGAATCCATAAAATTAATATTTTCAAAATTAAATACAACATTTTTAACTTGATTTACACTTAATAAGTTATCTATTTCTTCCCTTATTTCATTGGCTACATGGTGGTCTAGTTCTGAGCACATAAATTCTATGTATAGATTCTTATGTTCTAAGGAATAATTTACCATCAAAATCCCTCCTTCAATAGTTTTGTAAAAATAGTAACTTTTAATCAATTCTATAATTGTATTTCTATTCCTTCAATGAAATTTAACTAGTTTTGTCGTATTATTTCTACCATGCTTTCATTATATGTTACCTGACCACCAAAATCTGATATACCAGTATCTGTCAAACTATTAGGATTCCCATGTTTCTTCCACCAACCAACATACATTTTTACTATATAATTACCTACTCCATCATCTATATTTATTTGTACATTTATTTTTGATTTTTTTGACCTTAACATCACAATATCTTTATCCTTAATACCTATTTTTTTAGCCATGCTTTGATTTATATATGCTTGAGCTATAGATTCTTTGTCCATAAAATGTTGGCTAAATAAAGTATCTGCATGATGATTAGTTAATAATCTAAAAGAAATATTTTCATTTTTCTCTTCTATTTTTTTAGGTTTATTACTTATATATACTGGTGTTGGACTTATTCCCAAATTTTTTATCCTTTCTGAATAAAGCTCGTATTTTCCAGATGGAGTCTCAAACTTCTTATCCTCCCAAGCAACAGGATTATGTATAGTAAAATAACTATTTTTAAGTTTTTCTATATTTATGTTTTTATCAAAATGTTTAAGTGGTTCAATCACTTTCTCTAGATATTCTTTCTTCTCTACAAATGGATAATTTTTTATTCCCATCTTTTTAGCTAGTTCCATAAAGAAGTAATATTCATCCATCAATTTATGTGCTGGCTTTACAGCTCTTTCATTATAGGTTATATATGGATTAGTCATTGAACTATAAATTATATCTTCACTCTCTAGTGTATTTGTACAAGGTATAAACAGGTCACATAAAGTAGCTGTATCAGTCATAAACAAATCAAAACATACTTTAAATTCAATTTTTGAAAACACCCTCTCCAATTCTACTAAATCTGGAAGTTGATTCAGCATATTACTTTTAGTTATCACAGCCATCTTTATGGGAATATTATCTTTGATTGACTTATTAGATAAATTATACAATTCATTTGATATATAATCTGTTTTATTTGATGTTGTATCAAGTTCATCTGATACATAATTTATTTTATTTGATGTATTTTTTAAAGATTCTTCTATAAACTTACTGATATTACTTACATAAAACTCCCTATCTTCACCATATAATTGGCTATTGTAAGGGTCAGAATTTATAACACTTGGATAAACTTTATTAGCATAGTTTATCCCTCCACCACTAAATCCTATTTGACCAGTTATAGCTCCTAAAGCATCTATAGCTCTTATTGTGTTTCCACCATTTTTATATTTTTGAAGCCCATATCCAATGTTTATACTCGAATATTTGTTATTATATAAAGCAACTAATTCTCTTATATCATTCTCTTTAACACCACATTCATCAATTAAAAAACTTAATTCCAATGAACATAAATATTTTTTATACTCTTCAAAACCAATAACATATGAGTTTATATATTCTTCATCATATAATTTATCTTCTACTATAATTTTTGCCATAGCTATAGCTAAAGCCCCATCTGTTCCAGGATTTACCTGTATGTATTTATCTGCTATTTGAGCTGTTTTTGTATATATAGGGTCAACCACTACTATCTTTATACCTTTTTCTTTAGCTTTTTTAATTATTTGCATAGTATGAATTGTAGTATATGCTGGATTTTTTCCCCACACAAATATACTTTTACTATTTAACATATCTTCTATAGCATGACCCTTAGCTACTCCAAAATCATACTTTTGAGCATGCATCCCTGCACTCCAACATGGACCTCCCTTATGCCTGCTAACACCTCCGTAAAAATTAAAAAATATATCTCCTATGTATTTTAATACAGACCCACTTCCATATTGGTCATAATGAATAATTGACTTTGATGTATACTTTTCTTTGTAGTATGTAAGCTTTTCTGCCATTATTTCTATAGCCTTATCAAAAGAAATCTCTTTCCATACTCCATCAACTTTAAGCATAGGAGTCTTTATCCTATCTTTATGATTTAATCTATCTAAATGAGCCATCCCTTTTTTGCATATAAAGCCTTTTGTGTAAGGATGATTTTTATCCCCTTCAATTTTTATTACATTATTTCCTTTAGTATAAACATTAAATTTACAACAATCATAGCAATCTAATGTACATCCATGACTTAATTTTTTTATTATATCCATAAAATATCCTTCTTTCCATTTTCTTACCTTATTAAAAATTAATATATATACCATAATTTATTAAATTTTATATATTCAAAACTACAGTATATAAAACATAGATATATTTTATCAAAAATAGGTGCAATATTCCATTCTTAATGTAAGTAAGGTGGAATAGTTCAAAGATTGGCCAGTACAGTTATTAGATTTCTTATATAAAACAAGAAAAGCCTTATGCTGTTAACTCTTACAGATTATCTACTATCTGTTTTGTAAACACACCAGGCTTTTTAAATATCCAATATATTATTTTATATATTTTCTAATTATATTTTTGTATACTATACATTATTTTTTCTTTTTATTTGCTTTTTCTATATTAATCTTATTACCTTTTATCTTAATGTCTTTCATCTTTTCAATTACTGTTTTTGCATCTTTTTTAGGTATTTCAACAAAAGTATATTTATCATATATATCTATAGTACCTACTACTTTACCTGGTATTCCAACTTCTCCAGCTATAGCACCAACTATATCTTTGGCTTGTACTCTTTGATTTCTACCAATATTGATAAACAATCTAATCATACCATCTTTAGCTCCAGTACCACCTTTTCTATCTCCATATTCTCTTCTAGGTCTTTCTTCTATTATTTCTTCCTTCATTTCTTCACCTAGAGATAGCTTCACAAGTGCGGCAGCTATATCAACCATTGCATAGTCTTCTTCATTACAGAAACTTTCTAACCATTGTAATTGTTTAGTTAAATGTCCTTCTTCTATAGTTTGTTTAACTTGTGCAAAGAAAGTACCTACTTTTTTCTCTTCAACATCAGTTATTGTTGGTATATTATGCTTTATTAATTTAGATTTAGTATATCTTTCTATATCTTTCATCTTTCTCATTTCTTTTCCAAATACAAAAGTAAATGACATACCTTCTCTACCAGCACGACCAGTTCTACCAATTCTATGAACATAATACTCTTCATCTTGTGGTAAATCATAATTGAATACACATTCAACATCATCAACATCTATACCTCTAGCTGCAACATCAGTAGCAACAAGTATATCTATTGTACCATTTCTAAACTTATCCATTACTATATCTCTTTGAGTCTGCTTTAAATCACCATGTAATGCATCTGCAAAATATCCTCTTGCTTGTAAATCTCCTACCAATTCATCTGCTTTTCTCTTAGTATTACAGAAAACAACAGATAATTTAGGGTCATACACATCAACTAATCTACATAATACTTCTAATTTATTTGATGACCTAGTTTCTATATAGTATTGTTTTGTATTTGAAACTGTAAGTTCTTTTCTAACAACTTTTATATGTTCTGGGTCTTTTTGATATCTCTTCGTCAATTCTAAAATTCCTCTTGGCATAGTAGCTGAAAAGAAAGTTGTTTGTCTTTCTTCTGGAATCTTACTTAAAATCATCTCTATATCTTCTCTAAATCCCATATCTAGCATTTCATCTGCTTCGTCTAATATAATCATTTTTACATTATCCATTTTTAACGTTTTACGATTTATATGGTCTATTGTACGTCCAGGTGTACCTATTACAACTTGCACACCACTCTTTAGAGATTTTATTTGTCTATCTATTGGTTGACCACCATATATAGGTAATGTCTTTATTCCGTGCGAATACTTAGCTAGTTTTCTTATTTCTGTTGATACTTGTATTGCAAGCTCTCTTGTTGGGCAAAGTACTACAGCTTGTAAACTTCTATTATTTGGGTCTATTGTTTCTAGTATAGGTATACTAAAAGCGGCTGTTTTTCCCGTACCAGTTTGAGCTTGTCCTATAACGTCTTTACCTGACAAAATCGCAGGTATAGACTGTGCTTGTATAGGAGATGGTTCTTCAAACCCCATTTCAGCTATCGCTTTTTTTATTCCCTCACTTATTGGTAAATCTTCAAACTTTGTTATATTCATATATTATTCCTCTCCGTTATCAATTAATCTTAACCTATCCATTATACACTTTTTTAGGATATTCTGCAATTAATATTTTAAACAGTTTAGTTAAATAATATACATAAAATACAAAATTGATATGTACAGAAAATATGTGAATAACATCAATATTCCTTGTATTCTGCTAAGTCTATTCGATTTAAGTGTTGGTATTATTACTATTAATAGCAACAATATCATAAATGGTATATCTAATTGTCTATTTTGAGATAGTATTGGTATGTTATTTGGTATTGCTGATACAGCTATTACTGACACTATATTTAATATGTTTGCACCCAAAATATTCCCTACTGATATTTCATGATGATTTTTTCTTATAGCAGTAATTGATGAAACTATTTCTGGCAGAGAAGTTCCAAGTGCTATTATAGTCAAACTTACTATACCTTGAGGTATATTTAAAAAGCTAGCTATTCTCACTCCACTCTCTATAAGGATTTGTGAGCCTATTATCATCATTATCAAACCTGTAGCAAAAAGTAATAGTATTTTCACAATTTCTACTACAGAAAAACCTCTATAATTTTTACCTTTTTTAGTAGATATATCTTTAATAGCGTCATTTTTGATATTTCTATTTTTAGTATTGGATTTCCCAACGACACTTCTATAATTATTAACCATATAAAAGATTAATATTATTATAAGTAATAATGAATCCCCTCTTGTTATAACTCCATCTAAACTCAATAAAATTAAAACTATAACAGACACTATTAATAGTAAGGACTTAGAAAAAAACATTTTTTTATCTACATTAAATGGACTTAGAAAAACAACCAACCCTAATGCTAATCCTGTATTACATATTATAGAACCAACTGCATTTCCTAAACTCATAGTAGTGTGCCCATCAATAGAAGCAAGTAAAGACACTGTAAATTCAGGTAATGTTGTAGCAAAACTAACTATAGTTGCTCCAAGTATAATTTCTGATATATTCGTTTTTCTCCCTATCTCTACAGTACAATTTATAAAGATATCTGCGCCTTTAGTAATTAATAGGAAACCTACTAAAAATAATATCACTGTGATAAACAATATATCACCTCCCCCTATTAAATAAATATTCAATTTGTAAAGATGTATGCTTTTTCTTTTTTCTATAATAAGATTTATTTATTCTAAACCCAAAATAAAGAAATACACTCCTATTAATTAGTTATTTATTTGTTTCATTTCATTTATATATGGGTATAATTTCATCACATTATTAACATATAATTTGTTTTACACTTTAAAACGACAATTTTTTATTTTTTGTGTATACAGGATACGGATAATATGTTATTATTATATTAGAAAATATATTTTTTAAAAAATATATAAAATAAATTAAGTATATAAAAATTAATTTTAATAGTATTATTTATCATTTAAATCTAAGGAGGAAACACTTAATGAATGCATGGCAAGGATTTAAAACAGGAAGATGGACTAAAGAAATAAACGTTAGAGAGTTTATACAATTAAACTATTCTCCATATGAAGGAAATGACTCTTTCTTAGCTGGTGCTACTGAAAACACTAAAAAATTATGGGACAAAGCAATGGTCTTATTTAAAAAAGAAAGAGAAAATGGTGGTACTTTAGATGTTGATACAAAAACTGTTTCTGGAATAGCTGCATATGCTCCAGGATATTTAGATAAAGGATTAGAAACAATAGTTGGGTTACAAACGGATGCCCCTTTAAAAAGAGCTGTTATGCCATATGGTGGTATCAAGATGGTTGAGAATTCATGCGAAGCTTTTGGATATGAATTAGACCCAGAAATAAAAGATATATTTACTAAATACAGAAAAACACACAACCAAGGAGTTTTTGATGTTTATACTCCAGAAATGAGAGCTGCTAGAAAATCAGGTATAATAACAGGTCTTCCAGATGCTTATGGTAGAGGAAGAATAATTGGTGACTACAGAAGAGTTGCTTTATATGGTGTTGATGCTCTAATAGAAGATAAAAATGAGCAAAAGAAATCATTAGAAGTTTCTTGCATGGATGAAGAAGTTATCAGATTAAGAGAAGAAATAACTGAGCAAATATCAGCTTTAAATGAACTTAAAAAGATGGCCAAGTCTTATGGATTTGATATATCAAAACCAGCAACTAACTCAAAAGAAGCTGTACAATGGTTATACTTTGGTTATTTAGGTGCTGTTAAAGACCAAAATGGTGCTGCGATGTCTTTAGGTAGAACATCTACTTTCTTAGATATATACTTTGAAAGAGATTTAAAAGCTGGAATCGTAACAGAAGAAGAACTACAAGAGTATATGGACCATTTTGTTATGAAATTAAGAATGGTTAAATTCCTAAGAACTCCTGATTACAATAACCTATTCTCTGGAGACCCAACTTGGGTAACTGAGTGCATAGGAGGTATGGGAATAGATGGTAGAACATTAGTTACTAAAAACTCATTTAGAATGTTAAATACTCTATATACATTAGGACCTTCTCCAGAACCAAACTTAACAGTTCTATGGTCAACTAAATTACCTCAAGGATTCAAAGATTTCTGTTCTAAAGTATCTATAGATACAAGTTCAGTACAGTATGAAAATGATGACTTAATGAGAGCATACTGGGGAGATGACTATGGTATAGCTTGTTGTGTATCTGCAATGAGAATTGGTAAACAAATGCAGTTCTTCGGAGCTAGAGTTAACTTAGCTAAAACTTTATTATACGCTATAAATGGTGGTGTAGATGAAAAATCTGGTGTTCAAGTTGGACCAAGATTTGAACCTATAACTTCTGAGTACTTAGATTATGATGAAGTTATGAGTAAATTTGAACCATTCACTGATTGGTTAGCAACATTATATGTAAATACTTTAAATGTAATACATTATATGCACGATAAATATTCTTATGAAGCATTAGAAATGGCATTACATGATAGAGATATATTTAGAACTATGGCTTGTGGTATGGCTGGATTATCAGTTTGTGCAGACTCATTATCTGCTATAAAACATGCTAAGGTTAAAACAATTAGAAATGAACAAGGAATAGCTGTTGATTTTGAAATAGAAGGAGATTATCCAAAATACGGAAACAATGATGATAGAGTTGATAGTATAGCTGTAGAGTTAGTTGAAAGCTTTATGAATAAAATAAGAAAGAATAAAACTTATAGAAATTCTTATCCAACTCAATCTATACTTACAATAACTTCAAATGTTGTTTATGGTAAGAAAACTGGTAATACACCAGATGGTAGAAGAGCTGGTGCTCCATTTGCTCCTGGTGCTAACCCAATGCATGGTAGAGACACTAATGGTGCTTTAGCTTCATTATCTTCAGTTGCTAAGTTACCATATGAGCATGCTCAAGATGGTATATCTAATACTTTCTCTATAGTACCTGCTGCTTTAGGAAAAGATATGACTGAAAGAATAAATAATCTTTCTGCAATGATGGATGGATACTTCTCTCAAAATGCTCATCACTTAAATGTAAATGTATTTGATAGAGCTACTTTAGAAGATGCTATGGAACATCCAGAAGAATATCCACAATTAACTATAAGAGTATCTGGATATGCTGTTAACTTCATAAAATTAACTAAAGAACAACAATTAGATGTTATAAACAGAACATTCCACGGTAAAATGGCTTAGTCTTTAAATTTTTATACTTTAACTAAGATTACTACTGTGTAGAAAATAAAAATAAAAGGCTATCTTATATTTGAATTATTTCTGGTATAAGATGGCCTTTTTTAGAGAAATATTATAACTATTAATAAGGTTATTAAAATATATTGTGAGGTGAACTCTATGATTAAGGGAAAGATACATTCTATAGAAACTTTTGGTACTGTAGATGGACCAGGAATAAGATATATATTATTTTTTCAGGGGTGTCCTCTTCGATGCAAATACTGTCATAACAGGGATACATGGGATATTAAATCAGGAAAAGAATATACAGTTGATGAAATAATAACGGATGCTCTTAAGTATACTTCTTTTATGAAGTTTTCTGGTGGAGGTATAACTGCCTCTGGTGGAGAGTCTACTCTTCAGCCAGAATTTTTAAGTGAATTGTTTAAAAAAGCAAAAGAAAATGATATACACACTTGCTTAGATACATCTGGATTTGTAGATATAGAAACTATAGACCCAGTTTTAGACAATACTGATTTGGTTTTGCTTGATTTAAAACATATGGTTGAAGAAAAATCTATTGATTTGACTGGTGTTGGTATGGATAAAGCGTTAAAACTTGCTAGACACTTAGAATCAAGAAATATTCCTGTATGGATAAGACATGTTTTAGTTCCTGGCTTTACTGATGATTTAGATAATTTAGAAAAACTAGGTCAATTTGTAGCTACATTAAAAAATGTTGAAAGATTTGAATTACTACCATACCATTCTATGGGAATACACAAATGGGAAAACTTAGGTATTGATTATGAACTAAAAGATGTTCCTGATGCCACTAAGGAAGATGTTAAAAAAGCTAGTGAAATAATCTCTAAATTTGGAGTGAAAGTATATAATAGTTAGTGTATATTAATCTTTATAGAAAACATAACAAAATAGGGTAAAGTGTAAATTTTTAAGAGACTTCGAAACTTCCACTTTACCCTATTTTTATATACTATATATCTCATTTTATACACATCACTTTGATAGTTGAAGTTTATAAAATTCAGAGGCATTTACAGGTCTTCCAAATAAAAAGCCTTGAATAATATCTACACCTAGACTTTTTACTATATCATATTCTTCATAAGACTCTTTACCCTCAACACAAACTTTTAAATTAATAATATGAGCTAATTTAATAATATACTCGAGGAAAGTATATTCATAACTATTATATCTGAAACTCCCACGCCTAAAGGTGTGGGGTTCTTAGGTACTACATGAATTTCTACAATACTCTCAGTTATGATGAATCATAACCTACAACATATTATCACTAATCATATTCCCTAAGACTTTTATTAACAAAATATCTGTTGACACTATTAACGTTAATATTAGGCTCGTTTCTCAACCTATATAGTTTTAATATTTTACTTGTATAACCTTTTATATTTTGCATTATATCAGAAGGACTTAAAGTTGGAAGGCTATTTAAAAACATATGTGTATGGTCTTTATCGCATTCTATTGCAATAATTTCGATACCCATTTCCTTACACTTATTTTTAACCAATGTTTTAAATCTATTTTCTAAGCCTTCTATATTAAATATTTTTCTTCTATATCTAGGACAGAATACAAAGTGATAATTAATTAAACTGACAGTTGTTTGAGTTTTTCTATATTTATTCTCCATATACTTATATTAACATTATACGTGTATGTGTCAATACTTTTTATACACTGTTTATGCTATCCATCCCACACCTAAAGGAGTAGACTTTCCGCACTATTCTGTAATATTATAACCCTACTCTGTTTTTATTAAGTAGGGTTATAATATTACTATTGGTGTAGTTTAATCAACAAAATATTCTTATTTAGATTATACTATTTTACTAATTTCTTTATCTCATCAAACACATCTTCATTTCCATTTCCTCCTACCTTAGTTATCTTATCAAATTTCTTACTCTTAACTAAGTTTTTTTGAGATTCATCAAGTGATTTTTCTACAATCATTACTGGTGATTTATTTTTACCTGCTAAAACACCTACTGTTAAAGCATCTATTAAATCATTTTCTCTTAGGATTCCATTTTTTGTTACATAAAGATTTCTTAGTTCTTTATCTTTATAAAACTCTTCTATTACTTTTGAATTTGTTTTATTTCTATCTTCTCCGCCTATTCTTTTTGGATTTGGAAATTGTTTTTCTATAGATTTTGGCAAAGAAGTTTCTCCTCCTATAATATAAGATTTTGATATTTCTTCATCATCTATAAATTTTTTAATAGGAGTCATGTCATTTTTTATATTTGTAAGAATTATTGGAGCTTTATTTTGTGCTGAAATACCACCAACACTTATAGCATCTGCTAGTCCAGCCTGTCCATTAGCTACAAATACTTTTTCTAAATCTACTATTTTATCTATTTCTTTAGCAATTCTTAGAGAAGTTGAATATCTATCTACTCCACCTATTCTTATAATAGTAAAACCTTTTAATTTTAATTCTTTTTCTAAATCAGAGCTTATTGTATTTTCTCCACCCATTATATAAATATTTTTTGCTTTTAATCTTTTTATCTCTTCTTCTGTATTTACATTTAATTTATTCTTTTCAGTTAATAAAATAGGTGCATTTTTAGTATATGAAAATGGAGTTGCTGATAGGGCATCTGGGATTGATGTACTATTTACTAGTATTACATTTTCAGCTGACTCAAAACCTCTTTTACTTATTCTTGTAGCAGTTTCATATCTGTCATTACCTGTTAAATTTTCTACTGATGGGCTAGTTGTATCAGTGGATGAACCACCACTACTACTTCCACCACTGTTTCCATTGTTATTTCCACCTGAATTGTCATTACCACCTTGATTATCAGGTATCTTTTCCCACTGAGCATAAAGTACTATATTATCATCAACATTAAGAGTATCACTTCCATCTCCTTTATATGAAATCCCACTCCCATCTTGTTTTGTATTCCATCCTATAAATTTATATCCATCTCTATTAAGATTTCCTGTATTTCCTTTTACAGTTGTACTAGTATTCTTGTCAAGTAGTTCATCTTCTGGTACATCACCTTGTCCACCATTACTATCGTATTTAACTCTACATTTGTCTGTCCAAAATGCATAAAGAATCGTGTTTTTATCTTTTATATTAAACTTCTCTCCATCTTTATATCTGCTACCTGTACCATCTGCTTTTGTGCTCCAGTAGAAATTTCCACTTTTACCAGCAGGTGCTACTAAACCATTGTCTCCAAGTACAGTAACTTCATCGCCCTCTCCATATATATTATTGTCTACTGGAGCTGTTCCAGTGCTTCCATTTTTATCATATGTTACTCTACACTGCTCTTTCCATTGTGCATATAAAGTTGTATTTTTTGTAAGATTAAATTTATCCCCATCTTTGTATGAAATACCTTTACCATCATTTTTTGTGTTCCATCCCTTAAATATTGCCCCAGATTTAGATGGTATCTGACTTGTAACAGTTACTTCAGTACCTTTTTTATGTTTTTCTTCTGGTATAGTTCCTGAGCCTCCATTTAAGTTATAATCTAATTTATATCCCCATTGCGCATATATTGTATCCCCTGCGATATTTGGTGGAATAGGGTCACCTTCTTTGAAAGACGTTCCACTTCCATCTTCTTTTGTATTCCACCCTATAAATTCTTCATCACCATTAACAAGTCCACCTTGACCTGGAAATTTATTGTCTTCTCCCGGCTTTGGTAAGTCTGGAGTTGTACCTGCTCCTCCATTCCCATCTAAGTGTAAATCATACTCCCATTGTGCATAAAGATTTATATTAAGATCACTAAATTGTGCTAAATTAACATCAAAAACTGAATTTAATTCATATGATTTTCCTGTACCATCAGCTTTTGTATTCCATCTTACAAGTTTATAATTTGTTTTTTTAAGATTACCTTCATTCCCCTTAATTGTTAACTTCTCATTATTACTATACTTTTTCGAATCTAATGGTACATTACCTGAATCATTCCCATTTCCATAGTAGTTCACTTGTATAAAATTTGGGAACCAAGCGGCATACAAAGTTATATTACTTCTAATATCAGTTGAAAATATAATCGCCCCATCTGCATATGGGCTAGTGGAACTAGATAGATGATCCCTTGAAAGACTCCACCCTCCAGTATGGTAATTTTGTCTTATAAGATTTTTACTTACTGCTAACATAGAGTTGTCAACATCATCAATATCATATACTTGTGGACCACTTATTACTGCACCAGGTGCAAGAGTTCCAGAAGAATAATCTGCTTTGTTTATTGTTCCACCAGTAGCTCCATTTTCGTCATAAGTTATTGTAACATAATTATTTCGTCTCAAAGTTTTACCATGAATTGACTTATTAAGCATTTTACTTAAATCATTCTCAGCAAAAACGCTTGAATAGTTTAAAGAAATTATAGCAAGCGCAAGTATACATGTTGTTAATTTTTTTAAATTTTGATTCATTAGTACCTCCTATTCAGTTTCATTTTTAATAAATATTAAACATTTTTTAAAGTAAAGAAATACTGATAAAATATATATCAGTATTTCTTATGGCTATTAATTCATTCTCATTATCTAAATATCAATCATATTAAATTAAGATTATGAGTTATAATGTTAACTTATAGTATTAATTTTTTTGCCATACAGCATATAAGATGATATTACTTTCTCTCATAGTAATTGTTCCAGATACAATTGTTGATGCATCATTTTTAACTGTACTCCAACCTAAAAATGTATAAGTATCAGCAGTAAGACTACCAGTATTTCCTAAAATTGTTACAGTCTCTCCTTTTTTATATTTTGTTGGATCATATGGAGCTGAGCCAGAAACTGCTACTCCTACTGGAAAATTTGCATCATAAACTACTCTGTAAGTTTTTTCAGCTACGGTAAAATAAATTGTATTTGGATTAATTCCAGAAGAATTAAGTGTAACTGTTTGAGATTGACTTGATGGGTCTAAGTTATATCCACTTGGAATCTTTGTAGAATCTGGAGTTATAGCATGATCTCCAAATACAGCATTAACAACCTCTGTATATGTACCTCCAACTACATTACCATCTTTATCCTTAAATCCAATTGTTAAGGTACGTTCTGCCTCTGAAGGCATCTTACTTACTGTAAAGTAAACTGTATCTGGTACAAGAGAATTTACACTAAGATTTACCATTTCAAATTGATTATCTGGATTAAGTACATATCCATTTGGTACTTTTGTAGAATCAGATTCAACTCTATGATTTCCATATTCAGCTGGTAGTGTAACTGTATATGGGTCATCTATTATTGCTCCACTATCTTTATCTTTAAAGTTAATAGTAACTACACGATTTACAAGTGGAATATCAGGGCTTACTGTAAAATAAACAACACTCTTATCAAGACCTGTTGGCTGAAGATTGACAATTTGAGTTTGATTAGAAGGGTCAAGTTTATACCCATTAGGTACTTTTGATGTGTCTGAGGTTATATCATGTGAACCTAATACATCTGGAATTTCTTCTATATAAGTATTTCCAACCTTATTTCCATTTTTATCTTTAAATCCAACTATAAGGACACGATTTTCTTCTGGCACTCCTGCCTTATCAGGAATAACTGTAAAATTAACTTCATTTGGATTAACACCATTTTGAGTAAGATTTACCACTTTAGATTGGCTTGTAGGATTTAATTTATATCCTGCAGGAATTTGTGCCATATCAGGCGTAACTGTACTGTTTCCATATTTAGCAGGTACTTTAGCTGTATATGATGCAACTATAGCTCCTGTTTCTTTATCTTTATAATTAACTTTAAGAGAAAGTTTTGCATTTGAAATCTCAGTAGATGCATATGATATTTTTGTAGCTCCTCCACTACCTGTATTAGGTGATGTATAGCTCCAATTTACACCAGACATATCTCGATTTGTAACAAAAGAATAAACTCCTGTCATCTGACTTCCTGTTATACCTGCAGATGGTATCCCATTTGGAAATCCATAGCTTGTTCCATAAATAGTTGAAACTTTTTCTCCATTAATTTGTAATATCCACCCCTCTTGAGAACCCCCCTTTGGGTCAGTTCCCCACACATACTTTACATTTAATGATTTTCCACCACTTGGTACAAACAATGAAAACATTGTTACATATCCATTACCCATATTTGCACGAAAATCTACTTGATATCTTCCATTCATATCATATCTTTTCTCTGTAAATTGTTGTGCTACATTACTAGTTTTATCTGGCAAAGCCTGTGCATATGATGGCATTGCTACACTAGCAACTAAAGTTGACATCAAAACAAATGATGCTAATTTTCTTAACTTGTGTTTCATATAAGAATCCCCCTATAGTAATTTTTATTTTAAATAGATTTTCCATATCTTATTTTATAGATTCTTAAACTATCTATTTAGAGTTTGGTTAATCTATTGTAAAATCTAACTTAAAAATCGAATTTTTTATATGGTGTTCAATATTCAATTTATTATTTTATGGTTCAATGTAAAATATATTTGAAATTTATATGAAAATATTAATATGCTACAAAGTAGAATATCAAACATTTTATTGTTATAGAATAAAAACGCATAATTTAAAAACATCCCTCTGGATTTTACAGATTTATGTACTTTAAAATATATATCTTTGTTTTTATTGATTTTGTAAGAACTAGTAAAAAGTATTATTACGCTACAAGGTTAGAATTTCAATGTTTATCTATATAAAATAATATTTTTTATTTTAATTATTGCTTCCATAGTTTCCATTTGTTGTAAAAAAGTTACTATTTGTTGAAATTGGTATATTTTTTAAAAGATTATCTATGATTAATAATCAAATTTATAAGCATTTCTTTATTTTTTATATTAGGATATTTCTTAGAAATGAAATACTTCTTAATTTGCTTTGATATGCATATTTTTATAGCTATTTTATTGCAAAAAAAAGAACCC
>NZ_OEZH01000140.1:5233-5322 GCF_900243075.1 Clostridioides difficile | reverse complement strand
ATATAAAAAATAAAGAAATGCTTATAAATTTGATTATTAATCATAGATAATCTTTTAAAAAATATACCAATTTCAACAAATAGTAACTT
>NZ_OEZH01000140.1:0-5223 GCF_900243075.1 Clostridioides difficile | reverse complement strand
TATTAGGATATTTCTTAGAAATGAAATACTTCTTAATTTGCTTTGATATGCATATTTTTATAGCTATTTTATTGCAAAAAAAAGAACCCTTTTACAACTAAGGGTTACTTTTTTTCTCTGTTTTTTTTATTATATCATTATTTTTTCTTTATTTCAATATTTTTACATTTTTTCCATTATACTGAAAATATATCTTAAGTTTTTCAAATTTAATAAACTTTATAGCGCATACTTAAAATTAACACGTTTGGTTTCTATTTTATTACACTTAATTCTTACTTTTATCATTTTACAAAGCCAAAATAATAAAGAATAAGATAATAAATAAAATACTTATTATCTTATTCTTTATTTAATTATTTTACAAAGAAAATTTAGATTATTTTTTAAGTGACTTCTTCTTTCATTAATTTATTTAAATATTACTGGTTTTAATTTTTCAAGTAATTATTTTCAATACTTTAGCCTAAACTCTAGAAACCTTATAAACTACATCTCTAGCCTTTGGTAGATTTCCATCTGGAACTCCCACAGCAATACCAAATGGTACAGAATATCCTTCTGGTATATCAAGTAACTCTCTGTATTTTTTATTTGTGTCAAACTTCATCTTTATTGACTCTGATTCTTTTACATCATCTTCATCCAACACACTCACAAGACCTACAATATCCCCTTGCTCAACAGGTGTAAACAATCCTCTAACCATTCCTATTATACAACTTCCAAGCCCTAGTGCTTGTGCAGCTGTTGTTATATTTCCTGTAAGTATTCCTATATCATATGGAGCCCATGAGCTACTTTCATCATAAGAAATAAATAAAACGGTTGGTGCACCATAAAATAACTTAAAGTTTTTATTTATCTCAACATTACTGACCTCATGAATTCTAGATAGAGTATCATCACTAATCTCTTTTAAAAGTTTTTGATCCTGTACAACAGTTATATGCCATGGTTGTTTATTGCATCCAGAAGGTGCTGCAAATGCACAATGTAATAATGTATCTAGTTGTTCATCACTAATTTGTTCTGTTGTAAATTTTCGTATACTTCTACGACTTTGTATCAATTTTATTGTTTGGTTATCTTGAAAATCATTAATCATATCTATTCCCCTTTTTATGTATTTCTTAGTATAAATACTAAATCTTCAGAAAATTAATGTTGCAATTAAATTTCTTCATACTCTTATTATAATTATTTTTAGTTTATATGTGAAGACTTAAAAGTATAAACTCTTTGACATATATTTTAATCATACATATAAATAAAAATCTGGTATTAGACATCTATAGAAACGTAGAAACTACTCTTTTCTATAATTTAATCAATACCAGATTAATAAAACACGCTATATTAATTTAAAGGACCCCATCCATCTTTAGTATGAATTTCTTTTTTTACAGATATAGCTGTATCTGTATCAACATCCCATGACCTACCTGCAACAGAAATACCATTTTTACCTTTATACCATCTACCTTCATCATAATCGTAAACTAAGGAAGTGTACCAATTTCCTCCAGTCTTAGTATTTGCAAATACAACTACAGTAGCATCAGATTTAGTAGGATTATATGCATATGGTTGTATATATAATGTATCCTTACTTAAATTATATTTCTTTTTAAATTCATCTGGAATTGTAGGCCAGCCATTTTTATATTTGTTATCTAATAAATATTTTCTAAAATCATCATTACTTTTTGAAGCTCCTGGTATTATAGAAGGGTCCTCTGCAAATGATGCAATTAAATCTTTCATACTTTGATGTACATCCCTAGCCATTTCAACACCATCTGGATGCTCTGTACAAGTAACATACACTTTTGCAATACTTTCTTCTCCAGTTATTCCATCATAACCATCATCAAATTCTGCTGAATATGTTCCACCTGACTTACACTTTGGCTCTGTTTCAAAGTACTTCCCATCTTTATTTTTCAATACATCTTTTATAACTTCATTCTTATCTTTGCTTGGTTCCTCAGCCATTGCAATAATAATTTGAGTCTTTATATTTTCTCTATTTGAAAGACATGTAACTGCCTTACTTTTTTCTATATTTCTAAATAGTGCTGGTACTGCAACTATAACTAAAATTCCTATTATAGATATAACTACCAATAATTCAATTAGTGTAAAACCCTTTTTATTCATAATAATCATTCCCATTAAATAAAATTATAATCCTTACTTTAATATGCTATATAGCAATAAAGTGTCTACATAAAGCTCTTCCAACAAAAACTCCCAAAATACTTAATGTAAAGTTAAAAAGTATATTTAATCCAAACAATATATAATTCCCACTATCAAAAAACTTTACAGTTTCAAAACTAAAAGTAGAAAATGTAGTTAGTCCTCCCATTAAACCAGTTGTCAAAAATAATTTTAAATTATTAGAAATAGAATCTGTTCTTATACTCATTTCCATCACAAATCCAATCAAAACTCCCCCAATAATGTTGACAACTAAAGTCCCAAATGGAAATTTAGTCCCTACAAACTTTAGAGAGATTAAATATCTTAATATAGCACCACAAAATCCACCAATACCAACATATAATGCTTGAATCACATGTAACACCTACCCCAAATAACTAAATCATTTATATATTAAAATTCTATGTCTTCAACCTCAATTCCATCAATTGCATCCTGTACTAATTTTTCAATATCAAGTGATGTTTCAGATTTTTCTATTTTTTCTAGTCTAGGTTTAGTCACAGGCTTTCTAGGAGAAAACACACTACAGCAATCTTCTTCAGGTACTATAGATGTTTCAAAAGTCCCTATTTTTTTTGCTATATCAACTATATCTGATTTATCCATTGCTATAAGTGGTCTAAACACTGGCAAATCTACAACAGCGTTAGTACAAGTAAGTCCTTGTATAGTTTGAGATGCAACCTGACCAATACTTTCACCTGTAATTAAAGCATCACAATGTCTTTTTTCAGAAAGTCTCTGTGCTATTCTCATCATAAATCTTCTTGAAAGGATAGTAGCTTCTTCTTCATTACAATTCTCACCAATTGCTTTTTGTATTTCCAATATGTTAACTTTGTGAAGTCTTACTCTTCCACAATATTTTGCCAATATTTTAGCTAAATCTTTAACTTTTTCCTGTGACCTTTCACTTGTAAATGGATAACTATGGAAATGCACTGCTTCTACTTCCATACCTCTTTTTGCAACCATCCACGTAGCTACTGGGCTGTCTATGCCTCCTGATAAAAGAGACATGGCTCTACCATTAGTTCCAAGTGGTAATCCACCATATCCAGGGATAGTGTCACTATAGACCATAGTATGGAATTCTCTGTATTCACATTTTATTTTAACTTCCGGATTTCTTACATCAACAGAAATCTTATCTCCTACCTTTGATAATAAGTATCCACCTATATCCATACTCATTTCTTGAGAAGTCAATCCAAAAGATTTATCTCCTCTTCTTGACTCTACCTTAAAAGTTTTATATCCAGCATCTATTTTCTCTTCTAACATCTTTAAAGCAATTTCTTTTAATGTATCATAATCTTTTTTGGCTCTTACTCCAGGACATACGCCTACTATTCCAAACACTTTTCTAACTTCTTCGATTACTTCTTCATAATCATAATCTTCTAAATCGACATATATTCTTCCATATTCTTTATATACATTAAATTTGCCAATTGGCTTTAACATATTTCTTATATTTCTTATAAGCCTATTCTCAAATATATATCTATTCTTTCCTTTTACTCCAATTTCTCCATACTTTACTATTAATATATTATACACCATTTCACCTCTTAAACTAATTTATTCTCATTATTTGTGATTATTCTTTATTTCCTTTTCATTATTGACCTTAAGTCACAAATTGATTCTTTCAAAACTTTCACAACTTCTGACATTTCCTCTTCTGTATTCATATCAGATAAACTAAATCTTATTGTCCCATTTATTTCTTCATTTGTAAGACCTATAGCATTTAATACATGACTCCCCTTCTTCTTAGAAGAGCATGCAGACCCAGTTGATACATAAATATTTTTTTGCTCTAAGTAATGAAGTAAAACTTCTCCCTTTGTCCCTCTAAATGATACATTTAATATATGACATACTCCATCTTCTGGAGAATTAATTTTTATATCTTCTATATTATCAATTATTTCACTTTTTAATGTATTTTTTAAGTTATTTACTTTCGAAATAATAGCATCTAAGTCTTTATTTAGTATTTTAACAGCCTCTCCAAGTCCATATATTCCAGGTACATTTTCTGTTCCAGACCTAACTCCAATTTCCTGACCTCCACCTGTTAGCATAGGCTTAAGACGATTGCTTTCTTTTATATACATAAATCCAACCCCTTTTGGACCATGGAATTTATGTGCACTCACACTCATAAAATCTATATTATATTTAGATGGTCTAAAATTGATTTTTCCATATGATTGAATAGCATCAACATGGAAATAAATCTTTTCTTTTAAACCTTTCAAACACTTTCCAACTTCATCTATTGGCTGTATAGTTCCTATTTCATTGTTAACATGCATCATACTTACTAAACATGTAGTTGACTTTATCGCATTTTTTAAATCTTCTATCTTTATTTTTCCATCTTTTCCGACCTCTAAGTAAGTTACTTCAAAACCATCTTCTTCTAAGTCTTTTAATGTATTTAAAACAGAAGGATGTTCTATATTAGTAGATATTATATGATTTTTTCTCTTTTTATTTAGATTGGCAATACCTCTTATTATAGTGTTGTTACATTCTGTGCCACCTGATGTAAAATAAATCTCCTTCTCTTTCGCTCCTAGAGATTTAGCTATGGCCTGTCTTACTTCCTTTATCCCTTTTTCAACTTCCACACCTTTTCTATGGACAGAAGAAGGATTTCCATATTCCGTATTAAGTGCATAAACCATTTTATCTATAACTTCTTGATAAGGTTTTGTAGTTGCGCTATTGTCTAAGTATATTTCCAACTTAATTACACCTACCTTTATTTAAAATCTTCAACTCTAACTATTATACCACTAATTATAGTATTTTTTTTGTTAATCTTTATTAAAAAGACAATCTTAAATTTATAAAATATTATTTCATGAAAAGCTAGTTTTTTCACTTTATTACAAATTTTTATAGTAAAATATAATATACTTATACTATACTCTACAAAAACACTTTATAAAGTACAATATATGATAAAATAAT
>NZ_OEZH01000162.1:393-3836 GCF_900243075.1 Clostridioides difficile | reverse complement strand
TTTATCAGGCTCAGATACTATTGTTATCAAAATATCTGGCTTTATGGTTTGTTTCTTGTTTATAAATTAACCTACTGTTTAATTTTCAAAGTTCATTTCATTCAACTAACTTCTTTGTGCTTGTCATTTCTTTACTTCTTATCGAGCACATTTATTATAATAACACCTTATCATAAGATGGTCAACTATTTTTTTATTTTTTTCTTAAATTTATTGATTATTCACCCTTTGTCATACTATTGTGACTTTATTTTTAAAGATGTAACTATTATTAATAACAGTTTACAATTATAATAATACTATATGTAATTGTTATTAATTCAGAAAGGAGCTTCAAAATGTTTAGAAAAGTATTATATTCTTTAACACTACTTTCTATAGCTATTTTTTTTATTGTTGGATGTTCAAATTCACAAAACAAACAAAACACAAATCAAAATAAGAAAACGCAATCACAAGAAGATACTGAAAAAATAGATAGTAGTAAAGACACTTCCAATGTAGTCGTTTCAGACGGGACAGATAAACCATCAAAAGATACTACTAATAATGCTAATAACAAACTAGATGTATCCTCTTTAGATAACACCGCTCTTGATTGGTTTTATATACCAAATAATAAACATAAAACCCCAGAAGTAAATACTGACATTGGCTTTAAATTTTCTGACTATGATGCTATATACAATGGACCTACAAAAGATGGTCAGAAAACATTATACCTTACATTTGATGAAGGTTATGAAAATGGATACACTCCAAAGATACTTGATATTTTAAAACAAAATCAGGTTAAAGCAGTTTTTTTTGTTACATCTCCATACATAAAAGAAAATAAAGATTTAGTAAAAAGAATGGTTTCTGAGGGGCATATAGTTGGAAATCATAGTAAAACGCATCCATCTATGCCAACAAAAACAAGTAATCTAAAAAACTTTAATGAGGAATTCTATGATGTTGAAAGACTCTACAAGGATGTAACTGGAAAAGATATGGTTAAATTTTTTAGACCTCCTATGGGCAAATACTCAGAGAAAAGCTTGGCAATGACTAAAAATTTAGGATACAAGACTGTATTCTGGAGTTTTGCATACAGGGACTGGGACACTGAAAAACAACCATCACATGAAGAAGCAACAAAGAAAATAATGGATAATCTACATGATGGTTCGATTTTATTATTACATGCAGTTTCCAAAACTAGTACAGAAATTTTAAATGATTTTATATCAGATGCAAGAAAGCTAGGATATGAATTTGAACTATTAAAGTATTGATATTTATAATTACATCTAAAGTCTACAAGCTAACATAGTTAGTATAATTAACATAGTTAGTATAGTATAATAAAAAAATATTCTTCTATACAAATAATATTAATAAAATATCAATAAAAAATAGATGTATGGCTTAACATTAATAAAATCATTATTATAAATTATAGCTATACATCTATTTTTAAACTGTATAATTAGTATTTACGTTGATTAGATAATAAACATTGCTACTATAGTTGTTACAATCAGTCCGGTTATAACTGGTACAAAATTTCGTTTTGCCAATTCTATAGGGCTAACTCCACAAATTGCTGCTGCTGAAATAAGTCCCCAAGGAACTAGACATCCTCCACCTACCCAGATACCACTGATTTGTCCTAATGCAGCTAATGCACCGACACTTGCATTGATAGCAGTTCCAAACACAGAAGCAAGTGAACCTACTAATGAAATTCCAGAAAATCCAGAACCATCAAGCCCAGTTATTGCTCCTACTACAGTTTCTATGCCTGATACAGCAAATTTATTAAGTGGTATTGTTTGAGAAAGAGCTATACCTATATCTGATAATAAGCCTTGTGAGCCTGGTGTTAATACCTTTCCAAACACACCTGTCAAAGGTGCAACTTCACCCATATAGAAAAATGCTGCTATTGGTATAATTGCCCCAAATATTTTTATACCAAATACAAAACCATCAATTATATTCTCACATACATTTTCAAGACTATCTTTGCCAAAATTTATAGTATTTATAATGATTATTAAAAATACTGCTGTTCCACCCAAAAGAGCTGATGCATCTCCTCCTTTTAGGTCAAATACATACATGGCAATTATATCAGCAAGAAATCCTAAAGCTACTAAAATAGTTGCTATTTTAGATTTTCCATTAAACTCTTCTACTTCTTCATCTTCAAACTCTTTTAATTCCTCTCTAAACATACCTTTGTTAATATCTCTTTTCAATGTATAAAATGCCATAGATATGGTTACTATTCCCATCACCCAAAACAAAATCATACCATCATTTATAACATATGATACTGCAACACCTGCTGCACCAGCTGTTATACTTGGAGCCCCTTGAATAACAAAGTCTGTAGACAAAGCAAGACCATGACCAAATAAATTTAATGCTACTGCAACACCAATTGCTGGTAATCCAGCTCTCATAGCAACAGGTAAAAATACAGCTCCGACTAAGGCAACAGCTGGAGTTGGCCAGAAAAACCAAGAAAGAACTAACATAACAAATCCAGTTACAAAAAATGCTGTATTAGAATTTTTTATAACTCTTGAAAATGGTCTTACCATATACTGTATAGCATTATTAGCTTCTAAAGCTTTAGATAACGCAACCATAATAGCTATAATTAATATAATTGGTCCCAACTCATTCAAAGATATAATAAAAGAGTTAAATACTGATGTTATAGCACCAAAAATATTTTTTTCAAAGAACAATCCCATGAAAAAAACACCTAATATACATGGTACTATTGTATCCTTTTTCATAATCATAGTAATTAATATAATTACCATAAATATAATGTAAATATAATGTGCTCCTGTCAAAACCATATTATTATGTCCCCTTTTTCTAAGATAATAATATTATATGGTCTTATAAGTAAACTTGTTACTTGCTTACAGGTGTACAATAAAATTGCACAATATACAACTTAAGATTTTATGATTTTTTTACTGGAATAGATATTTCAATAGAAAATTCTTTATCATCCGAGTCTACATTTATACTTCCATTATGATATTCAACTATTTTCTCACAATTCTTTATACCAATTCCAAAACTTTCTACATTATTAGAAAAATTGTTCACTCTATTTTTTTGTATAATTAATAATTTAGAATCTTCCACTTTAATTAAAAATACTATAGGTTTATCTCTTCTAGCATATTTTATTATATTAGAACATAAATTCTGAACCTCCCATGACTAAAGTCACAGGGTTCCTGCTTCATAGAATTTTGCATACTAAAATATGTCTTACTAATTCTCCACAGGCTATCCCCGTAGTTCCTACGGTTCTTACATAAGTTATTTATTTTGAATTGTTATTAGTCTTAATCCTTCTTTTAGTATATTTATACTTGCATTTATATCTCTATCGTGAATTTCATTACAACTAGGACAAATCCATT
>NZ_OEZH01000162.1:0-383 GCF_900243075.1 Clostridioides difficile | reverse complement strand
TTCCTCGTTTTTATACCCACATTTATTGCATATTTGTGAACTTGCAAAGAATTTACCTACCTTTACAATTTGTCTACCATACCAATTAGCCTTGTATTTTAATTGACGAATAAACTCTGACCATGACACATCAGAAATTAAGCGAGATAGTTTACGATTTCTAATCATATCCTATGTAAATCTTCTATGCAAATAATATCATTCTCTTTTATTAATTTAGTAGATAGTTTTTGTAGAAAATCCTTTCTTTGATTGGCTATATGTTCTTGAAGTCTTGCAACTTTCAATCTTGCTTTATTTCTATTTAAACTACCGATTGTTTTTCTCGATAATTCTCTTTGTAATTTAGCAAGTTTGTTTAATGACTTCTTAAGATACTTAGG
>NZ_OEZH01000142.1 GCF_900243075.1 Clostridioides difficile | reverse complement strand
ACATAGAAAAACCCCCTTAGAGTATACACTTTTTAGACCTATTATAATGGCCTTTTATTTAAATGTCTACTATAAGGGGATTATACTAATTTTGAGACAGCCCCTTTTATTATATCTTTTATTAAGTTTAGAAAAAATTTTAATTTGATAATTCTACTAATTTTTTATTCATTATAAGCAGTATAAATCCAAATATCAATAAAAATGATGGTATCACTATGAATACTTGTAACATACCAAGTTGGTCTATAATAGCTTGAGTATAACCAGATAATTTATTTGCTGCAAATTTACCTAAAAACCAAACACCCATTAAGAATGAAATATATTTTTCAGGTGAAAGTTTATTCACCATGCCATATCCAACTGGAGAAAAGCAAATTTCTCCTATACTTTGGAATGTTAAAAATCCAACTACCCAAAATACACTTGCCTTATGAATTGAATTAGGGTCTGTTCCTGTCTGTATAACTGCTACTATCATGAATAAAAAGGCTATAGCCAATAGTATAAAACCTAAACTCATCTTTTTAGGGACACTTAAATCACCTTTTTTAGTTTGAGATAATTTTACCCATACTAGAGCAGATATAGGTCCAAGAATGACACAAAGAAGACCATTGTATGAATCTATCCATGAAGTAGGGATTTGAAAATTGCCAACAGTAAGATTTATGTGTTCCTTTGTATAGAGTGCAATAGACATAGAAGCTTGGTTATATGCTATCCAAAAAAATACTGTGAAGAAAGCTAATACCAATATTACTATTATTCTTTTTTTCTCAATTAAAGTTAATGGTTTTGAAGCTAGTATCTTCTTATATTCTAGTGATTTCTTTATAGATTCTCTTCCATTACTGAATTCATTATTTAAAGATTTATAAAACTTTTTGTGACCGAATATAAAGAATAATAAGCCTATTAGAACAGTAATTGATGAAAATAGGAATACATATCTATATCCGTACATACTTATAGAGGTTCCGCTTTTCATAGCGAACCATTCATTAGCAACTAAACCACATACTAAAGGTCCAAACAATGTACCTAGATTAGTAGCCATATATGTAATAGAGAAAGCTCCATCTTTTCTTGGGTCATCATTTGTATATAAATTTCCGACCATAGTGTGTAGGTTTCCTTTATAAAAACCTATTCCTAATCCAGAGAGAAATATCATAATGTTTATATCCATTTTACTATTTGCTGTGTATCCTAAAAAATAACCAATTGAAACCATTATCATTCCAAGTATGATACAGTTTTTAGGACCTAGAAATCTATCACTGACCCATCCGCCAATAACTGGAGAAAAATAAGTCCATGCTAAAAAAGATGCAAGCATTGATGCAGATTCTGCTGGCGTTAATCCTAAACCACCTTTAGACGCTTGTTCAGCTAAAAACAATAATAATACCAATTTCATACCATAGTATGCAAGTCCCACAAAGGTAAATATTGAACAGCAGAAATATAAATCTTTAGGTTGTTTAAGTTTTTCTTGAGTTTTTAAAACTGACATATGTCGAGAACCTCCAGATAAATAATTTAACAAAATTTTACCATACTATATGAGTATATGTTTTTTTCATAGAGACGTCAACTTGTGAGATAATTTAATTAAGTCGAAGTATATGTAAAAATAGTATCATTTTTGTATATTCAGTAATATTTTTTTATGATAATATATGTTATTATTATATTAAAATACAAACATATTATGGAAAGGATATGCCAATTTAGTAGTTAGATTGATTGTTTGGCAGGTGAGATGAGCTATGATAAGAAAGAAATCCGAATTACAAGTAGAAGTAAAAGAAAATTTAAATGGTGGTATTGGAAAGGTTAAGCTTGAAAACATAATACAAACTGAAGAGCTTAAAGGAAAAGGAAGACTGTTTAAAAGAATAGCTTTACCAGCAGGAAGTTCAATTGGTGTGCATGACCATACAACAGATTTTGAAGTGTATTATATACTAAAGGGAAAAGGTAAAGTATTTGATAATGGGAAATTTGTAGAAGTGAATGAGGGTGATGTAGTGTATACAGCTGATGGTGAAGAACATTCTATAGAGAATATAGGAGAAGAAGATCTTGAGTTTGTAGCACTAGTTTTATATATGTAAAATATGGAGGAGGAGTCATGACAAGCAAGATAGAAGAAATTAAGGACAAGATAAACAGATTTTGCAACTCCAATTTAAATCAAGAATACAAAGATATAAGTTTTAAAATTTTGCAAAACCTTTTAGATAATAATAAAGAGATAATTCATTCTTCTAGAGCTGATATATGGTCTTCAGCTATACTAAATATAGTTTTAGAGCAAAATCTTTTATATAATAAGAAACATCCACTACATATAACAAAAAAAGAGTTTTCAAAACAAATAGGTGTTTCTTTAAACACTATAAATAATAAATCATCTTTGATAAAGGATGTTTGTAGTATTGACTTTTTAAATCAAGATACTATAGCTATTTCCAATGTGGAATTTTGGGTAAAAGAGACGAATTCTAAATCAAAGTCTATAGATTTAGATTTAGAAAAAAAGAAAATATTGTATAAAAGATATATTAAGTTATCACAAGATGCTAATAGTGATATTGAATCAATTAGGTATATGGAGGAAGCTGTAAATATCGGAAAAAGTATGATTACTAAAGAAGATAAAGAACTTGGATTTTGGAAAGGACTATCTACCAGAGCCTATATGATAGCACTTGAATCTCTTGCTAGGAAATTAGAAAGTATTAATAATTTAAAAGAGTCCAAAAAAGTATTGGAATATTTAATAGAAATTAATCCTAGTGATGAGCAAGGAATAAGATATAAATTGCTAAATATATTAATTAGATTAAATGATAGGACTTCAGTCAATAAATTGTTTGAACTTTATAAAGAAGAAAAATCTGCCACATGGATGTACAGTAAAGCTCTTTATTACTTTAAAAATAAAAGTGTATTTTTAGCAAATGATTCTATTAAGGTTGCCAGAAGTAAAAATAAGTATGTTGGATTATATTTATTAGACTGGCGAAATGCTTTTGGTAGAGAATTTGTTACAGAAGAAGAAAAGGCAGAAGCTGTATATTATTATGATGAAAATGTAGTGATTTGGAATGAAGTAAAGGGCTCTATGGATTGGTTATTAAAAAAAATGTTGGAATTTTCATAAAAAAAACTACTCCTTACTTTTATATAAGTAAAAGGAGTAGTTTTTAATTTATACATCTAGTTTTAAATCTTCTGGTTTTATTAAACCTTTTTTTCTCATAAATTCTGAAATCAACAAAGTCACAATAGCAGGAAGTATAAAGTTAAGTAAAAGTATACCAATCCACATAACTATACCTCCTTTTCCAGCACTTTGCATAGCAGTTACCGTTCCAAATTGTCCAACCAATCCACAAGTACCCATACCAGAACCAATGGGAATATTCTCCATTTTAAATATTGTTGTAGATAATGGTCCAAGCAATATTGAAGCTACAGTAGGTGGTATCCAAATTTTCCAATTTTTTATTATATTAGGGACTTGTAACATAGAGGTACCAAGACCTTGTGCTACAAGACCACCAACTCCATTTTCTCTAAAGCTCATAACAGCAAAACCTATCATTTGACAGCAACAACCTACAGTTGCTGCTCCACCAGCAAGACCACCCAAACTTAGCATCATACAAATAGCTGCACTACTTATAGGTAATGTAAGAGCTATTCCAACAAGTGCAGAGATTAGAGCTCCCATTATTATAGGTTGCATAGTTGTAGCTTGCATTATTATGTTTCCAAATGAAGTCATAAATGCTGAGACAGCTGGACCAATAAATTCAGATACAAGTACTCCAGTTAGTATTGTTACAGCAGGTGTAACTAATATATCTACTTTTGTTTCTTTTGAAACTAATTTTCCAATCTCTACTGCAAAAAGTGTAGCAACAAATGCTCCAACAGGACCTCCTAATTCATTACCACAAGCTCCAACAAGTGCACAAGAAAATAGTACAAGAGGAGGTGCCTGAAGCCCATATGCAATAGCCACTGCTATAGCTGGACCTGTAACTTGTTTAGCAAGAGGACTTATAACTTCAGTAAAAAGAGAAATATTGAAGTTATCTCCTAATGTATTAAAAATTGTTCCAATTAAAAGGGAAGAAAAAAGACCGAGTGCCATGTAACTTAGTGCATCAATAAGATACCTTTGAACAGAAATTTCAATATTTTTTCTTTTAGCAAACACTTTGAAATTTCTTTTTTTGTAATTGATTTCCAATTCAAAATCCTCCTCATATAATATAAGTATAAATTTCTTTTGAATTAATTATATAACTTTTTAGGTGACAAGACAAATGTTATTTCACTAAAATTAGACTATTGTAATAGTAAGAAATTAACAGTAATTTTAGTTTTAAATTTTAAATTTATGGTTTATAATTAGTATAGGGATATTCTGAAATATAATAATTTTCCAGTTTATCCCAATATTTAACTTAGGTAGATTGCTTACAAAACAAATGATTATATATTGAGCTAAAAGGAAGTGGATAGATGAGATTTGTAGAAAATAAGAAATACAGAAAAATTGCCATAATTATATCTATTCCTATATTGCTTGTTGCGCAGTACTACCTTTTTAAATTTGGAATACTTAGACCAATGGTAAAAGGAGTAGAAATTGAAATTGTAGATGGGGAATATGTTAAAGATATAGATAAATATGTAGTAAAATTAAATGAAACAGTTACTTTGTCTACTGGTGAATATATTAAGGTTCCTTCATATGCTAAAGAGCCAAATATTTGGTTTAATGTATTGGATAATTCAGGAACTTTAAAAATAGATGGAAATAAGATGACAGCATTAAAGGTTGGGTATTCTTCTGTGGGTATCATGAAAAATTCAAGAGTATTAAAAAAGGCTACTATAAAAGTAGTAGACCCAGAGGTAGAATCACTAGATATGGAGATTAATGGAGATTTAAAACATGTTGGTGATAGTGCTACTATAGAAAGTACAATAGAGGTTGATTATGAGAAGTTTAAAAAATCATATAAGCCAATTTATAAGAGCAGTAATGAAAATGTTTTAAAAATCAAAGGAAATAAAGTAAGCGCAGTTGGAGTTGGAAAGGCAACAATATATGCTAAGTGTGGAAATAAAGAAGTTGAGAGAACATTTAGAATTCAAGCTAGAGTTGATGGAATAAACATAAATGATGTAAAAATAGAAGTTGACCAAAATGAAAAATTAAAACCAGATATAATAACTTCTCCGCCTGGTTTAGAGCCACCAAAAATATATTATGAGTTGGTAGATTCAAAATTACCTGTAGAAAGAGCAATAAGTCTAAGCAATGATGGAGGCATAGTAGGACTTAGAGAAGGTAAAGATAGAGTAAGGATAACTTGTGGAGATAAATCTAAGATAATAACAGTAACAGTAGTCAAAGAAACTATAACGAATGACTATATACAAAACTTAGTAGGTTCACATAAAATAGTAAATAATAAAGTTATTATTAAACTTGAGTGGGATTATATGAAAGATGTCTTTAATTATGATATATATCTTAAAGACAAATTGTCAGGAGAATCATTTAAGAAAATTAAATCTATAACTATAAATGAAAGTGATTTAGGTAAATCCAAAAAAGTATATGCTACTATAGAAGTAGAAATAAAAGAGAATCAAAATGTAGATTTTGATATTTATGTTATAGGAAATAAAGATTCAGATACAACTAAGCCAAGTAATGTAATAAATATTACTAATGGAAATGGAAATTCAAATAATAATGACAACATTCAAGATATGAAGGTTGAAAACATATCAGCTAATGTTGATAGAGATAATAATGTTATTAGAGTTAACTGGAGTAGCGTATCCCATAAGGATTGTACTTACAGTATATATATAAAAAATAATACTAATGGAGATGGAGAATTTACTTTATATCAAAGTGATATACAGGGTAATGAGCATACTATAAATATTCCTGAAGGAGACTTAAATTTAGATATTTATGTTGTTGCAAATTATAATGGTAATAACTCTCAAAATAGTGACGTTATAAATGTAAGGTAGATTTGTATACGGATTAAGAGTAAAAAATTAAATAAAAAAAGGATGGTATGATAGAAATCATACCATCCTTTTTTTATTAATATAGAAGGATTTAAAATTTTAGTGTAAAAAATATTTTTCATTGATTAATATAGTCTTAAATTGAATTTAATGCAGCATCTATTGCATGTATTAGTGTTGTATCAAATAGTGGAATAGAAGTATCATTTTGTTTAATTAGAAGACCTATTTCTGTACATCCTAATATAACACCCTCTGCACCTTGATTGCCAAGTTTATCTATAATAGATAAGAAAGCTTTCTTTGAAGAGTCAGATACAATTCCTACACAAAGTTCATTAAATATTGTGTTGTTTACTATTATACGGTCTTCTTCATTTGGAATTAAAACATCAATCCCATTATTAATAATTATGTTTTTATAAAAATCTTGTTCCATTGTATATTTAGTACCCAATAAAGCTACTTTTTTTATTTCTTTTTCCTTCAATACCTCAGCAGTTACATTTGCTATGTGCAGTAATGGAATATGTATACTTTCTTGTATTTTATCTGCTACCTTATGCATAGTATTAGTACATATAACAATAAAATCTGCTCCTGCATCTTGTAATTTAATTGCAGCATCAGATAGAATTTTAGCACTTTTTTCCCAATTTCCACTAGACTGGCATTCTTCAATTTCTTGAAAATCTACACTGTAAAGTATACATTTAGAAGAATGTAGTCCACCTAATTTTTCTTTTATTACTGTATTAATAACTTGATAATATGTAATGGTACTTTCCCAACTCATACCACCAATTAAGCCTATAGTCTTCATATTTATACCTCTCTTATTCTGTTTATTTTAAAATAGCTATTTACAAATACAAGTATAGCATCTAAAATATAAGCATACAATAATAAAATTGTATGGAGTACAATTATAATTAAGAGGAGTAATTATATGCCAATAAATTCTTTTGAAAACTATCCTATGACATGGAAACCAAAGTTAGATAACCGAAAACCGCCAATATATAAAACTTTAGCAATGTTATTAGAAGAAGATATTAAAATAGGAAATTTAAATCCTGGAGATAAATTACCTCCACAACGGGAATTAGCAGATTTTCTCGATTTAAACTTGAGTACAATAACACGAGCATTTAAACTTTGTGAAGAAAAGGGACTAATATGTGCAAAAGTGGGAAAGGGAACATTCATTTCTTCTGATGTAAATGTAAGCAATACATTATTATATCAAACAGAATCAAAAGACATAATTGAATTAGGAACAGTTCATCCTCCGTATGAGCAAAATACATATATTATTGATTTTATTAAAAATCTATTAAAACAACCTGAAATGGATAGATTTTTACAATACATGTCTCCATCTGGCACATATATGCAAAAAAAGTCAATTGCAAAATGGATAGAAAGAAATAATGTATACACTAGTGAAGAAAATATATTATTATCTACAGGAGGGCAAAATGCTATATGTGCAACTTTACTAGGATTATTTAAAGCTGGTGATAGGATTGCTACAGATTCTTTGAGCTTTTCTGGAATTAAATCAATAGCTAAAATGATAGGTATTCAATTAGTACCAATTCCTCAAGAAAATAATGAAATGTCGATTGAACATCTTGAAAGTTATTGTAAAAATGAGAATATAAAAGGTATATATCTTATACCAGATTATCATAATCCAACGACACATTCTATGTCTAATTTATCTCGTAAAAAGATAGCAAAGATAGCAAAACAATATAATATATTAATCATTGAAGATGCCATAAACAGTATTTTTAGAGATGGTACACAAACTCCTGTGTTTTCTTTAGCTAGTGATAATACTGTATATATTTTTAGTACATCTAAATTTTTATGTGCTGGTCTTAGAATAGCATTTGTAGTTGCTCCAAAACGATATATAGAAAGTTTAGAAAATGCACTATATAATATGAATCTAATGGTTTCTCCATTTACAGCAGAAATAGTACACCGTTTATTGTATTCTCCTATTATAGATAAGATTATAGAAGAGAAAAGAGACGCAATTATAGAAAGAAATGAAGTTGCTGATAAAGTTCTGTCAGATTATAATTTGATTGGTGATAAAGATTGCAGTTTTCGTTGGTTACTTCTTCCTGATGAATTGGATGGAAAGTCATTTGAAATGTCTGCAAAAAATCTAGGCGTTCAAGTATATTGTGCTGAACGATTTTCAGTGGGAAACTCTACAGTGCCAAAAGCAATTCGTATTTGTGTAACAGCTCCAAAAGATATAGAAGAATTAGAAAAAGGGCTCAATATAATAAAGTCACTTCTTAAGAGTTAGAGTTATTTTACTATGATTTAATTAAATAAACAAAAAGGCAGAGAAATTTATTATAATAAACCTACGCTTTTATTATTTAATGAAATACTTTACTTTCTATTAAAATTTTAACTTCAATAATCTTGAAAATATAATCGTTTTATGGTAAAATAATTCTTAAAAATAGAAAAAATTAATCATTTGTTAAAAAAAATGCATAATTTATTGTAATTTATTGACGAAGGTTGAAAAATATTCATAAATGTGTGAAATAACAGAAAAAATGCAAAAATTAATTCAATTTCATTTGTTATAAAATCTATATGGCAAAATCAAATTTGCCTATCAGAATGATATAAACACATCAGAAAGGAGGACGCTATCAAATAATATAAGTAGTTAATTTTGATAGCAAAAAATTATGAATGAACAAACTAGAATATCCTTAGAGAGAGCTGCTGAACTAAAATCAAAAATTGATGATTATATTCAGGCTAGAAAAACGATTAACAGAGGACTTGAAAAGGAAGAAGAGATAAATAAACGAAAACAGAAAATATTAAGTATATTAAATGGAACAGAAGAGGATTGGAATAACTACAAATGGCAACTATCAAATAGAATAACAGATGTAGATACTTTATCAAAGATTATAACTCTAACTAAGAAAGAAAAAGAATATATAAAAGAGGTTGGTACTCAATTTAGATGGGCAATATCTCCATATTATTTAAGTCTGATAGACCCAGAAGATATATGTGACCCAATAAAATTACTGTCTATACCAACACATATAGAATTGGAAGATGAACAAGAGGATTTGGACCCAATGGGAGAAGAATATACAAATCCAGCAGGATGCATAACTAGAAGATACCCAGATAGACTAATAATAAATGTAACAAATGAGTGTGCTATGTATTGTAGACACTGTCAGAGAAGAAGAAATATTGGTCAACAAGATTCTCATAAGTCAAAAGCTATTATCCAAGAATCTATAGACTATATTAGAGAAAATGAAGAAATAAGAGATGTACTAGTTACTGGGGGAGATGCTCTTACATTAAAAGATGATTATTTAGAATGGATTCTTAGTCAACTTAAAGAGATACCACATGTTGATTATGTTAGATTAGGTACTAGAACCCTTGTTACAATGCCACAAAGGATTACAGATGAATTTTGCAATATGCTAAAAAAATATCATCCTGTATATATAAATACTCATTTTAATCATCCAATGGAAATAACCAAAGAATCTAAAGAAGCTTGTGAAAAATTAGCAAATGCAGGAGTTCCATTAGGAAATCAAGCAGTATTGTTGAATGGTATAAATAATGATAAGTTTGTAATGAGATGTTTAAATCAAGAATTACTAAAAATAAGAGTAAAACCTTATTATATATTCCAAAGTAAACATGTGAAGGGAACAAAACATTTCAATACATCAGTAGATGATGGTCTTGAAATCATGGAGTATTTAAGAGGATATACATCAGGAATGGCTATACCAACATATATAGTGAATGCTCCAAAAGGAGGAGGAAAGACTCCATTACTTCCACAATACCTTGTATCAAAAGGAACAGATTATGTTATGCTTAGAACATGGGAAGGGAAAGTTATAAAAATGGAAGATGAGCCTGCTGTAGATATAAAGAAACTTATAAAAGAGCAAGCACAGGATTAAAAAATACTTAAAGTGTAGAAAAAGAAACAACTTTAAAATAAAAACAAAATGGATGCTAAAATTATATCAATTTGCATCCATTTTTTATTAGTTATTTATTATTTTGTTGTTGATTAACTAATTCAAGATATCCACTTGGGTGGAAGTAATATATCTCAGAAGTATTTTCATTTACAAAGTAACCGATGTCACCATCTGCATCTGGTAAAAATACATAACCATTAAGATTTTTAGCTTTTAATGCTTCGAAATCGCTAGCATTTCCTTGATATATGTAATCAACTTTATTGTTGTATTTTACTAAAAGTTCTTTAGCTTGTTCTTGAGTCAATTTAACATTTTGGCTTACAGGAACATTCTTTTGAGAATCAGCATAAGAAGATTCATTTACTGGTGCAGTTAATAACAAACAAGATAAAACTAATAAAGATATAAGTGCTTTTTTCATACTAAAACCCTCTTTCGAATTTAATTATATAAGATTCATTACTTAATAATATTGTATGTTTCCTATAATTAAATATTACCATTAAAGAGAATAATATTACAGTTACACAGCTGTAACCTTTGATTACAAAATCGTAATTAAATTGTATTTTTATTCCATTTGTATTTTATCATGTCTACGATTTACAAATTCACAGAAATATATCTTTATAACACCCATAACAGGAGCAGATAGAATCATACCTGGTATACCAAAAAAACCTCCTCCAACAGTAACTGCTAAGATTGTAAAAAATGGGCTAAGACCTAGTTGTCCACCTACGATTTTTGGCTCTATAAATGTAACTTCAACTTGTTGAATTATTATTAAGTAAATCAAAGAAGTTAATGCAGTTGTTGGATTGGAGAATAAATTAATTATTACAACTGGTGCCATACCTATTACTGGACCAAAATATGGAACCATATTCATAATACCCATAAGTGTACCAAATAATAGTGCATATTCAGATTTTAAAAAGTAAAGACCAATTCCAGAAAGTAATCCAACTATAAAAGAATCTAGAATCTTACCTGTAAAGTATTTACCAATATTCAAATTCAAGCTCTGACATAGTTCTATTATAAAATCCCCATACTTTTTACCTAAGGAAATATAAACTATCTTCTTTGTAAATAATAAGAACTTTTCTTTCTCTAATAATATGTAGAAGCATATTATAAAACCTAAAAGAAATTGTACTATAAATTTTCCAACAGAGAATGTAGTACTAAATATTCCGCCAAGTGAACCAATAAGCAAGTTACTAAACTTAGGCATTACACTCATAATTTTGTCACCATATTCTTTTAATGTATTAGGGTCTACTGATTGTAAACTTTTGCCTAAATCAAATAAGAACTGCTCTGTTTTATCTATATATGTAGGAACTTGAGCGACTAAATCAGCTAAACTACTTACTATTGATGGAACTGTAAATAATATAAAGGAAATTAGTATAATTATGAGTACACCATAAGTAAGGAGTAATGAATACATTCTCTTAAAATTTAGTTTACTTTCTAAAAACTTTACTAGTGGGTTGAATATATATGCTAATACGAATGCTATTATAAATGGTGTTAGTAGTGACATTAATAGACTTACTATTCCAAAGAAATATTTGTAATTATCAATAACTTTAATCAAGATATATGAAACAACTACAGTAAGTACAATATTTAAATAAATTTTTTTATCTTGCAAAATAACACGACCTTTCTTATATTTGTTAAATTTAGATATACTTAAATTTAAGTTCAAGTTAATATTTATAGCTTATTATACAATAAAAAGCAGTATTAATATAGTATGATTAACATGAAATTATAAATACATGAAGACTTTATATTTATGATTAAAATAATGAAAATTAATTACATTATGTTCATATATAATCTAAAATGAAAAAGAATGATGATTTTGATTAAAGTAAGTTTTTATAATCTAAATTTTGTGTAAGAAGTTATCTTTTATTGTTTTTTAAATATATATTTCATTTAATTATGACAAATAAAGATAAAATTTAAATATTTTAGAGGTAATTTTATTTAGATATAGAATTTTAGAATAATGCTATACAAATGTATTGTATTATTATTTTTATATAAAAAACAGTAATAAAGTCTATATACATTTAGAAAATACTGCTTAAAAGGAGGTTATTTTTAGCTAATAAAAACATAGACAAATATAGTTGTTTATAGTAAATTATAGTCAAGAGGTGATTATATGAAAAACAATAACTATAAACCAAAAGAGTTTGCAGAGTTAATTAATATTTCAGTCAGAACTCTGCAACATTGGGATGTTGAAGGGAAATTAAAGGCTTTTAGAACTCCAACAGATAGAAGATATTACACTTATGAACAATATTTAGAATATAAAGGAATACATAAAGAATAAGTAAATAGAAAAAATGTTATTTATACAAGAGTTTCAACTTCTAATCAAAAAGATGATTCAAGTGGAGTTTCTTAGAAATGCTAAAGGAATAATAGTAGATGAAGTTATTGAAGATTATGGAAGTGGACTAAATTATAATCGTAAAAAATGGAATAAACTAATTGATAGTTGTATGACTAATGAGGTAAATACGATTATTGTAACTCATAAAGATAGATTCATTCGATTTGGATATGAATGGTTTGAGAGATTTTTAGGTAAATTCAATTAATATCAATACTTCATACTTTTAGTTGTCGCATATATGGATTAAGAAAATACAAGAAAAAGATTAGAGAGGATGAAGAAGTTGAAAAGAGCATACAA
>NZ_OEZH01000145.1 GCF_900243075.1 Clostridioides difficile | reverse complement strand
CACTCGGACACCTCTCCATTGGTGATCTATCCGCGACTCGAACGCGGGACACCCTGATTAAAAGTCAGGTGCTCTACCGACTGAGCTAATAGACCATATTTTTATTTTTGGCTGGGGATGCAGGACTCGAACCTACGCATACATGAGTCAAAGTCATGTGCCTTACCGACTTGGCTAATCCCCAATATATATGTGGTGAGCGCACAGGGATTCGAACCCCGGACACACGCCTTAGAAGGGCGTTGCTCTATCCAGCTGAGCTATGCACCCACGCTTTCTTTGGAGCGGGTGAAGGGGATCGAACCCTCACAGCTGGCTTGGAAGGCCAGAACTCTACCATTGAGCTACACCCGCATATTTAATTGGTGGAGGATGGTGGATTCGAACCACCGAAGTCGATGACAACAGATTTACAGTCTGCCCCCTTTGGCCGCTCGGGAAATCCTCCATATTGTTTTTATGGAGCTGGTGATAGGAATCGAACCTACAACCTGCTGATTACAAGTCAGCTGCTCTACCGTTGAGCCACACCAGCATTTTTTGTTTTGGCGACCTGGAAGGGGTTCGAACCCTCGACCTCCAGCGTGACAGGCTGGCATTCTAACCAACTGAACTACCAGGCCGCAAATGGTGGGACCAACAGGGCTCGAACCTGTGACCCCCTGCTTGTAAGGCAGGTGCTCTCCCAGCTGAGCTATGATCCCACAAATGGTGACTCGTAGGGGAATTGAACCCCTGTTACCGCCGTGAAAGGGCGGTGTCTTAACCTCTTGACCAACGAGCCATAATGGCTCCAAGGGTGGGGCTCGAACCCACAGCCTACCGGTTAACAGCCGGTTGCTCCACCGTTGAGCTACCTTGGAATATCTAACGTGGCTATGTCCTACTCTCCCAGGCAGTTTCCCACCAAGTACCATCAGCGCTAGAGAACTTAACTTCTGTGTTCGGAATGGAAACAGGTGTATCTTCTCTGCTATTATAACCACATTTTCATCTTGTTGCTAGGACAAGTATAATATTAACATTTTTCGTTATTTTTGTCAATACTTTTTTCAAACTTTTTTAGAGTTAACACTCTAAAAACTACACATATATCTTAATGAATGAGCATCAAATAAATATTGGTCAAGTCCTCGACCTATTAGTATCGATAAGCTAA
>NZ_OEZH01000149.1 GCF_900243075.1 Clostridioides difficile | reverse complement strand
ACTATGGGGATAGCCTGTGGAGAATTAGTAAGACATATTTTAGTATGCAAAATTCTATGAAGCAGGAACCCTGTGACTTTAGTCATGGGAGGTTCAGAATATAAATGGTAAAGATAAGTATGAAACTTCAGCCATTATTGCAGATAAACAGAATTATACTAAAGCCATACTTATCAATGTGGATAATAGTTTAGCAGATAGATTATCAGCAAGTGGATTGGCTGGAGTTGAAAACGCGCCAATATTATTGACTAAGAAAGATGAGATACCAGATTTAACATTAAAAAGACTTAATAATGTTAAAAAAGTATACATAATAGGAGGAAATAATTCTATAGGAAGAAAAGTAGAGAATTTATTAAAGGGAAAAAATATTGACTTTGAAAGAATTGAAGGAAAAGATAGACTTAGTAGAAATTATAATGTAAGTGACAAGATTTTAGAATTAAAAGGTACTTCAGGTAATGTACTGGTAACAAATGGGTTTAAAGGTGAAGCCTCGTGCAACAGTTTATCACCATGTTAAAATTTTGGAAGATAACAATATGATTGAAGTATTCAAAGAAAATCGTGTGTGTGGTACAATTGAAATTGTTTATGCATTAAGGAATATACAGCATCTATGGAAGGAGAAACATTTGTTATACTTTCTACAGTATTTCATGTAGGATTGATGCAGGAAATACCAAGACTATAAAAAAGATAATGTGTTTTTTACTTAAGAATTTCTATATATGAGCGATAATAAATAAGAAAGTCTTCTTAAAAGTATAGCTGATTTATTGAAGCCATATATAGAACAAAAGCCTAAATTAAATCTAAAACTTAGAAAACTTTCAATTATATCTTCTCCACCTATAGCTAATAATGATAAAACAAAATAACATGCATCTTATTTTTATAAAAGGAGGTTATATATGAAATTTCATGAATTTGGAAATAAAAACAAACCACATATTATGTTGATTCATGGAGGAGGGAATGCATGGTGGAACTATTTACGACAAGCAGAAGTTTTGTCTAACAACTATTATGTGATACTTCCTACATTGGATGGTCATGGAGAAGAATATGAGACAACATACATTTCTACAGAGGATACAGCGAATAAGTTGATATCATATATAGATGAAAATTGTAGTGGGCATCTTTTTGCTCTATGTGGAGTATCACTAGGTGGTCAAATCGTCATGGAACTTTTATCTCGAAAGCCTGATATTGCTAAAAAAGCAATTATCGATGGTAGTATCTGCTACCCAAGACCTACTATGGCAAGGTTTTGTATTGCTGGTATACGATTTTTTGGAGGGCTTTTATTTAGTAAGAAGGCTTGTCGCTTTCAAATTGCTATGATGCCAAAATTGTTACCTGAAAACATGCAGTATCCAGATGAAATAAAAGCATATTATATGACGGATATGCCACATGTAAGAAAAGAAACATTATATAATATGTATCGTACTTACATGATGAACTATACACTCAAAGATAATGTGAAAAAAACCACAGCACAAGTAATGTACTGGTATGGAGAAAAAGAAATGAAATGTGTTAAAAAATCTGCAAAAATGTTTCAGTCTTATGTATCCTCTTGTGAGATTTATGAAGCTAAGGGTTACAATCATGGATATTTATCTCTTTATCTTCCAGATGAATGGCTGGCAATTGCTGAACCATTTTTTCATCAGGAATAAAGGAGTGAGATGCTTATAGGGTAATTGTTGCTTCTTTTTAGAAATGCAGTAAATAAAGGAGGTATGATATGAAAAAAAGTATATTAATTTTAGCTATTTCTGGAATTATAGTATCAACTACAAGTATACCAGTGATGGCGCAAGGGGATGAAGTATCTGATTTAAAATATCATGTAAACCAGACAGATACTAGAACAGTAACACAAACTAAAGGTAATAATAAGAAACCAAATTATGACCCTAAGTATCCTTTAAAAGGAATGTTAGAGCAGCTTGGTCTTAATACAACAGGAAAATTTGGGTGGGACATTAATTATGGTGGAAATGAAAATGGAAATGAACTTAGAGCAGATGGCAAATATTATTATATAAATAAAGGATATGCAGGATTAGGTGCATACGCTGCTGTATTTGCAGGTGAACCATACAAGAGTGTAATATTTAAAAATCTTGACCCTATAAAAAGTATAGCAGGCAAAGAGTTGCTTACTTATGAGCAGACTAAAAATGAACTTGCAGTAATTAGAAACTTCCTAAATAGTTTCGATTGGAGAAATGCATCTGATATGGAAAAAGCGAATAGAGCTGCAAAACTAGTAATAGAGTCAAAATATGTGAGTGGTATAGCACATGATACAAATGTATATGGAAATCTTGTTGAAAAACGTGGTTCATGTGGAAGTTTTGCTAGTAGCTTTCATGTGTTGACAAGGCTAATGGGAATGAATTCGATATATCAGGAAGATGGAGCCTTAAACCATGCTTGGAACTATGTGCAAATTGATGGTAAGTGGTATGAATTTGATGGTTCTGAAGTTGCATTATATAGAACTTCAGCAGAGTTTAATTCTTCTAGACTAGAAAATGCAACAAAAACTATGCCTAAGTATTATGATGCTAAGGCATTATCTGTACTAGGTTTTAACCAATAAAACAAGAAAAGGCTCCTTAAGGAGCCTTTTTTATGATTAAATATTTTTAAACTCTTCAAAAAGTTGAATAAACACTTTCAAGAATATGTCTATCATTTAATTATTTTAGAGGAAATATCTAATGAATAAAAACTTAATATGAAAGTGATGGATAGATTAAAAGGTAGCGCCTATATAAATAGTTGCTACTTTTTTATGCTTGTAAATAAATGATAGATAAGAAAGTTTACTGACAAATTACTGACCAAACTCAATTTTCTTACATTGAAAGCCTTAATTTTACTTGTTTTAAATAAATTTATAGTTTTTTGTTATAAAATACTAAATTTTGTTAACAATTATAATTAGCATTTAATTTATACTGGAGGTTTATATGATTAATGTAAGAACAGACTTAGCTTTAGAAGCTAGTGAAATGTGTGAAAAGTCTCAAGAAGGAAGTAGTATTCCTGGGGTAGAAATAGAAACTAAAGAATTAGAAAATTGTATTGTAACTAAAGTGGAAGTAATAGACGAACAAGGTGCAGAAATAATGAATAAAGATATAGGAAAATATATAACTCTGGAAAGTAATCTTATGAAGTTTGATGATGATGAATCAAGAGAAGAAATGATAAGTTATTTAAAAGATGAATTGGTAGATATATTTGGACAAGACGAAAATAAAAAAACACTAGTAATCGGTCTTGGAAATAGAAATATTACTTCTGATGCATTAGGACCAAAAAGTGTATCAAAAACACTTGTGACTAGACATCTTTTTAAAAACTATAATAAAGATTATGACGATGATTTTACTGAGGTGTCAGCCTTAAGCCCAGGAGTTATGGGAGTTACTGGAATAGAAACTAGCGAAATTGTAAAGTCATTAGTTGAAAAAGTAAAACCAGATAGAGTAGTAGCAATAGACGCATTGGCTTCAAGAAAAATGGAAAGAGTAAACTCTACTATACAGATATCAACAGCAGGAATATCACCTGGTGGAGGTGTTGGCAATACAAGAAAATCTCTAACTAAAGAAACTTTAGGAGTAGATGTTATTGCAATAGGAGTACCAACAGTGGTTGATGCAGCAACTCTTACAATAGATGTCTTAGATATGGCAATAGACAATTTAATAGCTCAATCAGAAGAAACAGAAAGTTTTTATGAAATGTTGAAAAAACTTAAAGAAGAGGAAAAATATCATCTAATAAAAGATTCATTAGATCCATATGATAAGAATTTAATAGTAACACCAAAGGATATAGATGATACAATCGAAAATCTATCTATAATAATAAGCGAAGGTCTAAATAGGTCTTTACATCCAGGTAGATTGGTATAAAATAAGGAGGAACAATTATGTTTAAGAAATGCATTAAAGTAGTAACCTTGACTTTTATATTAGCATGCATTTTACCAGGAAAGTCATTGGCTTTGAATCAAGATGATTTTTTAAAATTTTTAGTAAATTCATCTTATCCGGAAGCTAAAGTCGAAGGAAATGATACAGAAGATAAAAAGAATAATAAAAATAAAGAAACAAGCAAAGAAAATAAGGAAGAAAGTAAAGAAGAAAATAATAAATCTAAAGATGCAAGTAAAGTTGATAATAAAAAAGAGAGTGAAAAAGAATATATAAAACTTTATGTTGGTAAAGAAAATGTTCCAGATATTGAGTCGAAAAATTCAGACACAACTGAAACTAACACTACATCTAGCACAGATTATAAGGATGATTTAAGGGTAACTAAAGAAAATCCAAGAATTTTGATATATCATACTCATGGATGTGAAACTTATTCAAATTCACCTGCTGGAAACTACCATTCAAGAGATAAGAAAAACTCAGTAATGGAAGTAGGAAGTGCATTAACTAGTGCCTTAGATAGCAAGGGATGGGGTGTAGTTCATACAACTAAATATCATGACTATCCATCTTATAATAATTCTTATGCAAGTAGCTTAAAAACAATAAAAAGTATATTACCTAAATATAACTCAGTGGACATAGCAATAGACTTACATAGAGATGCTAGGGATTTAACTAATCCAGCCACTAAGGAAAAAGACCATTTAAAATATACAACTATGATAAATGGAGAAAGAGTATCAAAGTTCTTCTTTGTTGTAGGAGGTAAAAATACAAATAGAGCACAAATTAGAGCTTTAGCAGAGGATATAACTGCTTTTGCTGAAAAAAAATATCCTGGCTTAGTGTCTCCAATAGTAGAAAAAGACTATGCTAGATTTAATCAATTTGCAGTTAAGAATCATATGTTAGTTGAAATAGGAAATAACGCAACAAGTGTAGAAGAATCTAAGGCTACTACAAAGTATCTAGCTGAGATATTGGATGAATATTTTAAACAAAAAAATTAGAGCTTAGGGTATAATTAGGAGCATGTTAAATGAGCCGATTAGAAAAAACTATAGAAAGTAAAAGTAAACTAAGAAAATACAAATATATCATGAGAGTTGTATTTTTGGTTATTATGATTATAGGTACATCAGTTTGTGTATTTATAGTAGACAGTAATGCAAAAAGTATGTTAGGAATGAAACAATATGATTTTCCAAGTATTAACTTTGATATGACAAAGTTTGACCTTAATATAACGAACTTTGATATACATGAAATAATCAAAAAATTTAATAAGTAGTAATAAGTGAATAAGGTTTATTGATTAAAATAAGCCTTATTTTAGTTATATATTTTTAATATATAAAATAAAAATGCATTAACTGTATTTTATAGGATTTACTTTAAGTTTATGATATTATATAATATTTAGTGTTAGACTTGATAATCCACATATAATGTGGATAATTTTGTTTAGTGCCAATTAGTTTATATTCAAAAATTTTAAATTTGATATATAAAGAGTTTTTATATAATGTAAAATAATAACTATAAGAATAATTAAGAGGAGGGAATTTTAAGGTGGACAATAAACAAAGTAGAACTAGAAATTTTAGTATAATTGCACATATAGACCATGGAAAGTCTACCTTAGCTGATAGATTAATACAACAAACTGGGCTTGTTAGTGAAAGAGACATGAAAAGTCAATTACTTGACAATATGGACCTTGAAAGGGAAAGAGGAATCACTATAAAGCTTCAAAACATAAGATTAATGTATAAAGCGAAGGATGGAAATGAATATTATTTAAATCTTATAGATACACCGGGACATGTAGACTTTAATTATGAGGTATCAAGAAGTTTAGCTGCGTGTGAGGGAGCATTATTGGTAGTTGACGCAGCTCAAGGTGTTGAGGCACAAACTTTAGCTAATGTCTATCTTGCCATAGACCAAGATTTAGAAATATTACCAATAATAAATAAAATAGATTTACCAAGTGCAAGACCAGAGGAAGTAAAACATGAAATAGAAGATTTAATTGGGCTTGACTCAAGTGAGGCACCTCTTATTTCAGCTAAGACTGGTTTAAATATAGAAGATGTCTTAGAAGATATTGTAAAAAATGTTCCTCCACCTAAAGGAGATAATGAAGCTCCATTAAAGGCATTAATATTCGATTCTTACTATGATGCTTATAAAGGTGTTGTAGCCTATGTTAGAGTGTTTGAAGGAACTGTTAAAAAGGGTATGACAATAAAAATGATGAATACCAATAAAAAGTTTGAAGTAACTGAAGTTGGTGTCATGGCTCCAGGTCAAACTGAACTTAGTGAATTATCAGCAGGTGATGTTGGTTATATTGCAGCTAGCATAAAAGATATAAGAAGTTGTCGTGTTGGTGATACAATAACAGATTCAAATAATCCTACAGAAGAACCTTTACCAGGATACAAAAAAGCTACTCCAATGGTATATTGTGGTATATACCCAGGAGAAGGAGAAAAGTATGAAAATGTTAGAGATGCTCTTGAAAAGCTTCAAGTAAATGATGCTGCACTTGAATATGAAGCTGAGACTTCAGCAGCACTAGGATTTGGTTTTAGATGTGGTTTCTTAGGTCTTTTACATATGGAGATAATGCAAGAAAGACTTGAGAGAGAATTTAATCTTGATATAATTACTACAGCACCATCTGTTATATATAGAGTTACAAAAATGGATGGAGAGGTTGTAATGATACAAAATCCTGCAAACTTACCAGAACCATCTGAAATAAAGATGATAGAAGAGCCTATAGTAAAAGGAGATATAATAGTTCCTAAAGACTATGTAGGTGTTGTTATGGAACTTTGCCAGGAAAGACGTGGAAACATGTTAAATATGGAATATATAGATGAGAGAAGAGTAATGCTTCACTATGACCTTCCTCTTAATGAAGTTGTTTACGATTTCTTTGATGCCTTGAAATCAAGAACTAGAGGTTATGGTTCTCTTGATTATGAGGTTAAAGGTTATGTAGCATCTACGCTTGTAAAACTTGATATATTAATTAATAAAGAGCAAGTTGATGCACTTAGCTTTATTGTTCATGAAACTCGCGCTTTCCCTAGAGGAAAGGCAATGTGTGAAAAACTAAAAGGGGAAATTCCAAGACATCAATTTGCTATACCTATACAAGCTGCTGTTGGAAATAAGGTCATTGCAAGAGAAACAATAAGTGCCCTAAGAAAAGATGTACTTGCTAAATGTTATGGTGGAGACATATCTCGTAAGAAGAAACTTCTTGAAAAACAAAAAGAAGGTAAGAAGCGTATGAGACAAATTGGTTCTGTTGAAGTTCCACAAAAAGCATTTATGTCTGTACTTAAATTAGATGAATAAATTCTTATAAATTTAGATAAAGATATTTAAAAGCTAGAGTGATTTTAGAATTGTTTCTAAATTAATCTAGCTTTTTTGTGGTATATTTTAAGTAAACTCATAGAAAATATAAGTAAGAATATATTAAAGAAGAATAAAAAGGTGATATTTATGATTAATATAGAAATTCCTAAAAAAGTAGACTATATAATTAAAGAATTAGAAAAGAATGGTTATGAAGCCTATATAGTTGGAGGATGTGTCAGAGATTGTTTATTAGATAGAATTCCAAACGATTGGGATATAACAACTAGTGCTAGACCTGAAATGGTAGTAGAGTTATTTGAAAAGACAATTCCAACTGGTATACAACATGGAACTGTAACGGTTATGATTGAACATGAACCATTTGAAGTAACAACTTATAGAATAGATGGCAACTACAGTGATGGTAGACATCCAGATTCAATAGAATTTACAAATAACATAGTTAAGGACTTATCAAGAAGAGATTTTACTATTAATTCAATTGCATACAATTCAAAGACAGGATTGGTCGACCCATTTAATGGTTATGAGGATATACAAAATAAATATATACGCTGTGTTGGAAATCCAGTAGATAGATTTGAAGAAGATGCACTTAGAATGCTTAGAGCAGTTAGATTTTCGGCACAACTCAATTTTAAAATAGCTGAAGGTACTAAGCAAAGTATCCACAAAAAGGCAACTTTGATAAAAAATGTTTCTATGGAAAGAATCCAGACTGAATTTAATAAAATGCTAGTGTCTGATTCATCTAAATTAAATTTATTAAAATCAACAGGTTTGTTGAAATTTATAATTCCTGAAATATGTGAATTAGAAGATGTTACTCAACATAATCCATATCATATCTATGATGTACAAAAACATACTTTAATAGCTACAGAAGTAATTGAAGACGAACTGTATTTAAAACTTACAATGTTGTTTCATGATTTAGGTAAAAAAGTAACTAAAACAACTGACAAAAATGGGGTTGACCATTTCTATACTCATAGTAGAGAATCTGTAAAGATTGCAAAGAAGATTTTGAAGAGACTTAAGTATGATAATTATACTATTAATAAAGTTTTGATATTGATACAATATCATGATTATAGAATAGAACCTAAAAGGAAGATAATTAAAAAGTTATTAAATAAACTTGAAGATGTCGAATTATTTGAAGATTTAATAAAAGTTAATTGGGCTGATACACTTGCTAAAAATCCGAAATATGCAAAACAAAAGATATTAAACCTTATTGAGTGTGAAAAAGAATTTAAGCATATAATAAATCAAAAAGAATGCTTTAATCTTAAAGATTTAGCTATTAATGGAAAAGATTTGATATCTATAGGGATAAAACCAGGTAAAGACATAGGACATATTTTAAATAAGATGCTTGAAATAGTTATAAATAATCCAGAGCTAAATGAAAAAGAAGTACTGAAAGAAAAAGCATTAAATATATATACATTTTAGACTCAAATATAAAAATTTTAATTTAATTACTTTAAAAATATAGAATATAATACTTATTTAGATAAAATAGATAGTTTTCAGAGACTATTTTAGAGATTAAGATTGTATGATTTTTAAATGTACAAGGGTTTACTCTAGGATTAGTAGATTAATATAAAAAAAAACTTTGGGAATACTAAAACCATAAATTTATAAAATTAATATTTTATATACTGTAAAACAGTGAGGAGGAACAGGATGCGTACTCAACTACAAAAGACTATTGGTCTTTCAGCAGCTCTTTCTACTGTTGTAGGTATGGTTATAGGTTCGGGAGTTTTTTTTAAGCCACAAGCAATATACACTACAACTAATGGAGCTCCAGGTCTAGGTATTATAGCATGGCTTTTAGGTGGTTTTATAACAATAACTGCTGGTCTTACAGCCACAGAAATCTCAGCTGCTATACCAAAAACTGGTGGTATGATGATTTATATCGAAGAAATATATGGAGAAAAGTTAGGTTTTTTAACTGGATGGATGCAAACTGTATTATTTTTCCCAGGCACATCAGCAGCGTTAGGAGTAATATTTGCTCAACAAGCATCTGAACTTTTAGGTATGAGTCCAAGTAATTTGGCTAATGTACTTCCTATAGCGATTGGAGTTATACTATTTCTGGCATTACTCAACATAATTGGTTCATCATTAGGTGGAAAAGTTCAGACAGTAGCTACTATTGGAAAGATGATACCTTTAATTTTAATAATAATCTTTGGGTTTATTAAAGGTCAAAGTAGTGAAGTATTAAATCCATTGGTAGGAGAGGGTGTTAATGTATCAAATGCACTTGGACAAGTACTAATAGCTACTTTGTTTGCATATGATGGTTGGATAAATGTTGGAGCCATATCAGGAGAAATGAAATCTCCGGAGAAAGACTTGCCAAGAGCAATAGTTGGTGGTTTATCGTTAGTTATGGCAGTTTATATTATAATAAATATAGCATATCTTTGGGTCGTACCAGCAAGTGAACTAGCAACAGTTACTTCACCAGCTACATTGGTTGCAACAAGATTATTTGGAAATTTAGGTGGAAAAGTAATAACTGTGGGTATATTAATATCAGTATTTGGTACATTAAATGGATATTTATTGACAGGTTCAAGAATCCCATATACATTAGCTGAAATGGGAACTTTGCCAGCATCTAAGACTCTTTTAAAAGTAAACTCTGGAGGTTCTCCTGTAAATTCAATATTATTAATAACTGTATTAGCCTGTGTATATGCATTATCTGGACAATTTAATCTTTTAACAGATTTAACTATATTTTCAATATGGGTATTTTATGTATTGACTTTTATAGGAGTTATGAGACTTAGAAGAGAAAAACCAGATTTATACAGACCGTATAAAGTTCCTTTATACCCAGTAATACCAATTATAGCTATATTAGGTGGACTGTTCGTAATAATAAATCAAATATTGACTTCAACAATAATATCTTTAGGTGGAATATTTATAACACTATTAGGTTTACCAGTTTATTATTATATGAAAAAAAGATAACTACCTAATTTAAGTTAGATGAATTTGGATAAAAGTAAAAATTAACTTTTATCCAAATTTTTTATAATATTACATAATATGAGTGTTATATATGTTACTTGATATGCTATCTTGTTTGATTTATAATTTAGTAATTGATGATTTAAGACAATTTAAGAAATGAGGAATAAAAAATGCTAGGACTTTATATACATATTCCATTTTGTGTGAAAAAATGTAAGTATTGTGACTTTAATTCTTATAAAATGGATATAGATTCAAAAAAAAGATATATAGAAGATTTAAAAATAGAAATGGAATTATACAGTAATAAATTATATAAAGATAATGAATATAAAAATAAAGAATGTTATAGTCTAAATAAAAATGACAAAATAACTAGTATATTTGTAGGTGGAGGTACACCTAGTATATTAACATCTAATGAAATAAGAGAAGTATTTACAAGTATAAAAGAAATGTTTAACATAGATGAGAATGCAGAAATAACTATAGAGTGTAATCCTGGTACATTGACATTAGAAAAATTAAGAACTATGAAAGATATTGGTGTAAATAGGCTTAGTATAGGATTACAAGCTGTTCAAGAAAAGCATTTAAATTTTATAGGAAGAATACATACTTATGAAGAATTTGAGAAAAACTATAAAGATGCGTTAAGTGTAGGTTTTAAAAACATTAATATAGATTTAATGTACAGTCTTCCAAATCAAACTTTGTGTGATTGGAAGGAAACTCTTCAAAAAGTTGTAGACTTAAATCCAACACATATATCAGCTTATTCTCTTATATTAGAAGAAGGTACTGAACTATATAATATGTATGAGAGTAATAAATTTGAACTTATAGATGAAAATGCAGATATAGAAATGTATGAGTATACGATAAACTATCTAAAGTCAAAAGGATATAATCAATATGAAATATCAAACTACTCAAAAGAAGGATATAATTGTGAGCATAATATTTTATATTGGGAATGTGAACATTATATAGGGCTTGGAGCAGGAGCTTCTGGCTATATCAATAAGAACAGATATAATAATTTAGAATCTTTAGAGGATTATCATTTAATGTTATCAAAAAGAAAAAAACCAATACAAGAAAGTGAAATTCTTTCTGAAAAAGATATGATAGAAGAAAAGATATTTATGGGGCTTCGAATGAATAAAGGTATAAAATTTGAAGATTTCAAAAAAAAATTTGGAATAGATTTTAGAGAAAAGTATAGTAAGCAAATAGAAATGCTATCAACTAGAAAGCTTGTAAATCAGAGCTTTGAAGGTATACAATTAACTCAAAAAGGAAGAGAAATATCTAATAGTATATTTATAGAATTTATGGAATAATTTTTAAGGTGTTGACAAAATAAATTTATAATGGTATATAATATATATAATCTTTTTAGCACTCGAACTTGGTGAGTGCTAACAGCTAGGAGGTATAGTAATATGGAATTAAATGAAAGAAAATTAAATATCCTCAAAGCTATAGTTAAAGATTATATAGAAACAGCTGAAGCTATAGGTTCTAGAACAATATCTAAAAGACATGATTTAGGTGTTAGTGCTGCTACCATAAGAAATGAAATGGCTGACCTTGAAGAATTAGGATACTTAATTCAGCCTCATACTTCTGCGGGTAGAGTTCCATCTGAAAAAGGCTATAAGTTATATGTAAACTCCCTTATGAGTAAAAGCGAATTGGATGATAATGATAAGATTCTTATTGAACAATGTATGAATCATAATATAAATCATATAAAAGAATTGATTCATGAAACTTCTAAGCTATTATCTCAACTAACAAACTATACAACTGTAGCAGTTACTAAGAGTTTAATAAATCAAAGTGTTATAAAGCACATACAGTTGGTTGCCATGAATGACAATAATATTTTACTTATAGTTGTAACAGATAAAGGGGACTTAAAAAAAGCTAACCTTACAACTAATGTATATTTAGATCAATCTAAGTTAAATTTGATTTCTGATAATCTTACAAGGAAGCTCTTAGGTAAAAGTATAACAGATTTGGATGATAATCTAATTGCTTTTATTAAATACGAAATAAGTGAGTATTCTGGGCTTATAGACGAGCTTTTAAATGCTTTGAACTCAAATATGAAAGAAGAAGATTTTTCTCTATCATTAAATGGAGCTACTAATATATTTAGTTATCCAGAATTTAATGATGTATTAAAAGCAAAGTCATTTTTAAATATGTTGGAAAAAAAGGAAACAATAGCAGACATAATTAAATCAAAGGGAATACAAAAAGACAATCTAAATATAATAATTGGTAGTGATAATGATTGTGAACTGGCACAGGATTGTAGTATAGTTACAGCAACTTATAATGTAGATAGAGACTTGGTTGGGCGAATAAGCTTTATAGGTCCTACCAGAATGGATTATGCTAGAATTTACTCTATAATAAATTATATGAGTTTATTAATTAATAGAAAGTAAAGAAATTTTAAATTGCGAGGTGTAAAGTCTTGGATAAAAAAAATGAACAACAGGAAGTAAGAGAAGAAAATGATAATTCTATTAACCAAGAATCTGAAACTCAAGTAGAGTTAGAAGAGGAAGTTGTTAATGAAGAATGTGAAACGTCAGGTGAAAAAACTGATGAAAAAGAAGTTGATGATGAAAATGTAACAGATATAAATTCTAAGTTAGCAGAAAAGAAATTGCAAGATGAGTTAGATGAATTAAATGATAAATATCAAAGACTTCAAGCCGAATATGCAAACTACAGAAGAAGAACTCAACAAGAGAAAGAAACAATAGGTGTATTTGCAAATGAAAAGATAATAACTGAGTTGATACCAGTTATAGATAGTATGGAAAGAGCCTTAGATGCATGTGAAAATAAGGAAGATACTATGTATAAGGGTATAAGCCTTGTACATAAACAGTTAATAGACACTCTAGTAAAATTTGGAGTAGAAGAAATAGAAGCAGAATCTAAGGAATTTGACCCTAATTTACATCTAGCAGTTATGCAAGAAAGTGTAGATGGAGTTGAAGCAAATCAAATAGTAATGGTGCTTCAAAAAGGATATAAGCTAGGAACTAAAGTTGTAAGACCTTCAATGGTTAAAGTTTCTTGCTAAGTATAAATTAAAGGTTAAATTATTTAACTTAATATAAAATATTAAAATAAGTAAAACTTAATTATATAATTACTCGAGGAGGATTTTAGTCATGGGAAAAATAATAGGAATAGATTTAGGAACAACAAATTCATGTGTTGCAGTATTAGAAGGTGGAGAAGCACAAATAATAGCAAATAGTGAAGGTATGAGAACTACTCCATCAGTAGTAGCATTTACAAAAGATGGTGAAAGAATAGTTGGAGAACCTGCAAAAAGACAAGCAGTTACAAATGCAGACAAAACAATAACTTCTATAAAAACTCATATGGGAACTGATTATAAAGTAAATATAGATGGAAAATCATATACTCCACAAGAAATATCAGCAATAATATTACAAAAATTAAAATCAGATGCAGAAAGTTACTTAGGACAAACAGTAACAGAAGCAGTTATAACAGTTCCAGCTTATTTTACAGATGCTCAAAGACAAGCTACTAAAGATGCTGGTAGAATAGCAGGACTTGATGTTAAGAGAATAATAAATGAGCCAACAGCAGCGGCACTTGCTTATGGTATGGATAAATTAGACCAAGAAAAGAAAATATTAGTATTTGACTTAGGTGGAGGAACTTTTGACGTATCTATACTTGAAATAGGAGATGGAACTTTCGAAGTTTTAGCTACAGCAGGTAACAATAGATTAGGTGGAGATGACTTTGACCAAATAGTAATAGATTATTTAGCAGAGGAATTTAAAAAAGCTGAAGGCGTAGATTTAAGAAATGATAAAATGGCTCTTCAAAGATTAAAAGAAGCAGCAGAAAAGGCTAAGAAAGAATTATCATCAACAATGAGTTCAAATATAAACTTACCTTTCATAACTGCTACAGCAGAAGGACCAAAACACTTAAATATAGATTTATCAAGAGCTAAATTTGAAGAATTAACTAGAGGTTTAGTTGAAAAAACTATGGAGCCAACTAAGACAGCTTTACAAGATGCAGGACTTTCTACAGGTGATATAGATGATGTATTATTAGTAGGTGGTTCTACAAGAATACCAGCAGTACAAGAAGCTGTTAAGAAGTTTATAGGAAAAGAACCTCATAAAGGTATAAACCCAGATGAATGTGTTGCAGCAGGAGCTTCTATACAAGCTGGAGTTTTAGCAGGGGATGTTAAGGACTTATTATTACTAGATGTTACTCCATTATCTCTTGGTATAGAAACTATGGGTAATGTAATGACTAAGATAATAGAAAGAAATACTACAATACCAACTAAGAAATCTCAAGTATTCTCAACTGCTGCCGATAATCAAACGGCTGTTGATATACACGTTCTTCAAGGTGAAAGAAGTATGGCTTATGACAATACAACTTTAGGAAGATTCCAATTAACAGATATACCACCAGCACAAAGAGGAATACCTCAAATAGAAGTTACATTTGATATAGACGCAAATGGTATAGTTAATGTTTCAGCTAAAGATTTAGGTACAGGAAAAGAACAAAAAATAACTATAACATCAAACACTAATTTATCAGAAGCAGAAATAGAGCAAAAGATAAAAGAAGCAGAAATGAATGCAGAAGCTGACAAACAAAAGAAAGAAAAAATAGAAGCATTCAATCAAGCTGAATCTACTATATATCAAACTGAAAAAACTTTAAATGAACTTGGAGATAAAATAAGTTCAAGTGATAAAGAGGATATAGAAAAAGCTATAGCAGACTTAAAAACTGTAAAAGATAATCAAGATGCTACAGCAGAAGAACTTAAGAAAGCTACAGATGAAGTAATGACTAAGTTCCAAAAAGTATCTCAAGAAATGTACCAAAAAGCAGCTCAAGAGCAACAAGCAACACAAGGTGCAGAACAAGCTCAAGACAATGGTCCTAAAGATGACAATGTAGTAGATGCTGACTTTAAAGAAGTAGATGAAGATAAATAAGCTATATAATATGTAACACTAAATGATAATTGGAGCATATATGATTTGTGAAAATCATATAGATGTTAAAGATATATGGACAATACACATCATAAAGAATATAATATATCATAGATTATATAACTTAAAGTAGAATATAAGAATTAATGATAGCTTGTAGTTTATTATTCTACAAGCTATCGTTTTGTAAAATGAAGGTGGTGTCAATTTTTGAGTACAAAAAGGGATTATTATGAAGTCTTAGGTATCAGTAAAGGTGCAGAAGCTCAAGAGATAAAAAAAGCTTACAGAAAATTAGCAATGAAGTACCATCCAGATAGAAATCCTGGAGATAAAGAAGCAGAAGAAAAGTTTAAAGAGATAAATGAAGCTTATGAAGTTCTATCTGATGATACTAAGAGAAAAACTTATGACCAGTTTGGACATGATGGGCTAAATGGTCAAGGAGGTTTTGGTGGTCAAGGAGGATTTGGCGGTCAAGGCTTTGGTGGTTTTGAAGATATGTTCGGAGATATATTTGGTGACATGTTTGGAGGAAGCTTCGGAGGTGGAAGAGCAAGAAGAAGAGGTCCTCAACGTGGTGCAGATATAAGACAAAGTGTTACTATATCTTTTGAAGAAGCTGCATTTGGTAAAAAGATGTCTATAAAAGTAAATAGAAGCGAAGAGTGTGAAGAATGTAATGGAACTGGGGCAAAACCAGGGACATCAAAGAAAACTTGTTCAACTTGTAATGGAACTGGTCAAGTTAGAACTGTTCAAAGAACTCCATTTGGTAATATAGCAAGTTCAAGACCATGTAGTGATTGTAATGGAACTGGAGAAGTGATTGAATCTCCATGTAGTAAATGTCATGGAACTGGAAATACAAGAAAAGTTAAGACTATAGAAGTGGATATACCTGCTGGTATAGATGATGGTCAAATGATAAAACTTTCTGGTCAAGGTGAAGTGGGTGAAAAAGGTGCTCCAAGAGGAGATTTATATATTGTAGTTAATGTTAAGTCACATCCACTGTTTACTAGAGATGGAAATGATATTTACTTTGAAATGCCAATTACATTTGTTCAAGCAACTTTAGGTGATGAAATAGAAGTACCTACTTTGGATGGAAAAGTTAAATATAGTGTGCCAGAAGGAACACAAACTGGAACTGTATTTAGACTTAAAGAAAAAGGAATTCCTAGAATCAGAGGAAACTCAAGAGGAGACCAATATGTTAAAGTTGTAGTTGAAATTCCTAAAAAATTAAATGATAAGCAAAAAGAACTATTAAGAGAATTTGCGAAGGAGTGCGGGTCGAACGTCCACGAAAAGAAGAAAACATTCGGACAAAAAATAGAAGATATGTTTAAGAAAAAGTAGTTAAAGTAGCCAATATATAATCATGTTTTTGAAGTCTTAGTTATTTATAAGATTTCAATAGAGATATTGTGATTTTTATATTGGCTATTTTGTATAAAGATAAAACTGAATATATATAATTTTCTGAAAAATACTTGTCCTAAAATATATAATATGCTATAATATAATTAAATAATAGAAAGGGGTGATTCCAGTGGGAACGGATGTGGCACTGCCAAATGATGAAGAAAACTTTATTGTAATCTATAAAATAAAATTAGATGCTTTTAGTGCTAGGTTAAGTACTGGAAAAACTCATAAGCTGGGATAATTATTGTAATTACCTAGACTTAAATTTTTAGTAGTAAAATAGTAAGATTATATAGACAAGGCATCTAATTTTTAAATCTTTTGTATGAATTAAAATTTTTATAAAGGGTATATTTGATTAGAGTTTAGTTAGGATAACCTAATTTAAATTACTTTTAGTATGTACATGTGTAAAGAAATATGTATGTAGTATTAGTTGTTGTTCTGGATGTGTATGTAAAGAAATATGTGTCTGGTTAGGTAGATGTAAAGAAATATGCATATAATGTATATAATTTTTAGTATAAATTACTAAAGTATAAGATTGTTTTTTATGTAAGGTTGATGTTCACCAACTAAAAAACATGCCTAAGATTTGTTTGATGTTTAATTATAAATAATGTTGTAGATAAAAAAATAAGTAGAGACAAAGGTTTAAAATACTTGCTTTAAATATAGTTTGTTTTGAACACTTGCCAAATTAAAATAATTAATAAAATAGACATCTTCTCATAGTAAGAATATACTGTGAGAAGATGTTTTTGCTTTGTTCATAAACTTTTATGAAAAATTTGCATAGTGTCACATTTTAATATACTATATATATAATAAAATATAGGTAAAAATTAAATGATTCAAAAGAGAAAGGTGAAAAGTGATGTATTATATAGGTGTAGACATAGGAGGAACAGGTATACAAGCAGGAGTAGTTGATAATTATGGGAAGATACTTTTTAGGTCAGAGTGTAAAACAGTAATTGAAAAGGGGTTTGAAGGAATACTTGATGACATAAAAATAATGATTTATAAATTGTTGGAGGATAACAAACTCACTATGAGTGACATAAAATCTATTGGATTTGGTGTTCCTGGATTTATAAACAAAGAGGGATTAGTAACTTGTGTAAATTTAAAATGGAATAGAAAAGCTTTTAATAAGGAGCTAAAAAGGATATTTCCAGATGTTGAAATTCATGGAGAAAATGATGCAACAGTAGCAGCACTTGGAGAAGCAAAGTTTGGAAGTATGAAGGGCGCTAATGTTGGTGTTTTATATACTTTAGGAACTGGTGTAGGTGGAGGAATAATAATTAATCAAAAAGTATTTTCTGGAGCACATGGATTGGGTTCAGAAATAGGTCATCAGATTATAGGAGAAAACTATTTTAATTGTAATTGTGGAAATAATGGTTGTGTAGAAACTTTTTGCTCAGCAACTGCAATTATAAAGTATTCTCAAAAGCTTATACAAGAAGGGGAAAAGAGTAGGATTTTAGATTTAGCAGAAGGTGATTTAGAAAATATAAATGCAAAGATGGTATTTGATGCATATAGAGAAAATGATTTAGTTGCAATTAACGTAATAAATAGATTTAAAGAGTATTTAGCAAAAACTTTTGCAAACACAATAAATTCTTTAGACCCAGAAATTATATCTATAGGTGGAGGAATTTCTAAATCTAGTGATATAATACTTGATGGAATAGAAGATTTGGTAAGAAAATTCGTATTGTATAAAAAAGAAGAGATAGCTAAAATTACATGTGCAACTTTAGGTTCAGACGCAGGTATTATAGGAGCAGCTTTTTTATAAGGTAAATGAACTGCTTATTGGAGGCGTGATATATGGGTAAAACAAATGCTAGAAGAACGCTTTTTTTGATAGCCATAGGTTCAGGAACTATGCTAAATCCTCTTAATTCTTCTATGATTTCACTTGCTTTACATAGTATACAAAATGATTTTCATATTAGTTTTACAACTGTATCTTGGATTGTTTCAGCATTTTATTTAGCTAGTGCTATTGCACAACCAGTTTCAGGTAAGATAGGAGATTTAATAGGTAGAAAAGTCTTATTTTTGAGTGGTTTAATACTTGTAATTTTATCAGCATCTATAGTACCATTTGTTCAATCGTTCTTTATATTGATTTTTATAAGAGTAATTCAGGCAATTGGAACAAGTACATTATATCCATCTGGAGTTGCTCTTATACAAAATAATATAAAAGAAAGACAGTCTTCTGCATTAGCGGTTCTAACCATTTTTGCTTCAACTACAGCAGGATTAGGTCCAACACTTGGAGGATTATTGTTGGATTTAGGAGGATGGCATGCTATATTTCTTGTAAATATACCTATTGTTTTGGTTTCTATATGCTTAGGGTATTTTTTATTCCCAAAAGAATCAAAAGATAAGAAATCTATAAAAGAGACTTTAAAAAATGTTTTGTCAAGATTAGATGTCATTGGTATACTTCTATTTTCAATTGCAATGATTTTTATATTGTTATTTTTGCTATCTATGAAGGAGTCTTTTAATTTAGAACAACTTGTACTAGGTGTAATATTGATGAGTCTTTTTATTTGGCATGAGTTGAGAATAAAATTACCATTTATAGATATTAAGCTTTTTATAAGTAATCCTAAATTGTCAAAAGTTTACTTACAGTTTATTATATTAAATTTTTTTAATTATATTTTGTTTTTTGGTCTTCCTAGTTATTTTCAAGATGCATTACACTATAGTGCAAAATCAACTGGGTTATTTATGTTATTTATGTCTGGTATAGGTATATTTATATCTCCATTAACTGGGAAATGGATAGACAAATCTGGAACTAGATTGCCCCTTATGATGTCATCAATTTTTATGCTTATTAGTGCAGTACTTCTTTCAGTAATTTTTGTTTATATACCAGTAATAGGAAAGGGCATTATTTTATCATTAGCAGGCATTAGTTATGGAGTTGGTAATGTAGCATTACAATCCTCAATGTTTAAAGAAAGTCCTCCTGATAGTATAGGAACAGCTTCTGGTCTGTTTCAAACTAGTCGTTATTTAGGTTCTATTTTAGCAACTGTTTTACTTGGAATGGTATTTGAGGCAAGCATAACATCAGAACAATTTCAGATATTAGGATATGTAATGGTGGTCTTAGGTGCAATAAGTTTTTTATTGAATTTTATATTAAAGAAAGAATTAAGAAATGTAAAATAGTGGATTTATGGGTTTAATAGGTCTGATAGTTAATAGCTTTGAAAGTATTATTTGTAAAATATAAATGATTGGATAATTATAAATTTAAAGCTTTGAAGTACAGAATATTTGACAAGTATACAATATTTTGAATTAAAATTAAGCAGAAATTTGAATTAGTGAGTCTGGAAATATTTATGTGTATTCTTTAAATAAAAATTTATTTTTTAAGTGATAATTAAACTTTTATTGGTAAGGCTATGGATTTAAAAATCATA
>NZ_OEZH01000165.1:27575-48857 GCF_900243075.1 Clostridioides difficile | reverse complement strand
TAAAATATAATATACTTATACTATACTCTACAAAAACACTTTATAAAGTACAATATATGATAAAATAATATATTATATAAAATAAATATATTATATTATACTTGTACTTTATTTTTACTGTAAAAGTTAATTTTATAAGCTTACTTGTTATAAAAATAACTTTTATAATTTATCTTAAAAAAAATATTGATTTTTGTGTCGCATTTTGTTATAATAAATTAAGGTTATCCCCCTGGTAACCCTAGTTAGTTAATATATCTATTCCCAATACCCTTTCATAAGGATATATTTTATATTTATTAAAAATCGGATTAGTAACGGAAATTAATTCGGTGGAAAAAAGAGCTTACCCCGAGCTCTTTTTTTTCTGCAAAAATTTAGAAAAATAAAGTTAATATTAATATAATTTTAATTTTAAACGTCTAATAATCATCAATAAAAAAGGATGTATTGAATTTCTAATATCAATAACATCCTTTTTCTATATTATAACACTTTTGCTAAAAATGATTTAGTTCTTTCATGTTTTGGATTTCCAAAAACTTCTTCTGGAGAATTATCTTCAAGTATACTTCCTCCATCTATAAAAATAACTCTGTCTGCAACTTCCTTAGCAAATCCCATCTCGTGAGTCACAATTGCCATTGTCATGCCTTCTTTAGCAAGTTCTTTTATAACATCCAAAACTTCATTTACCATTTCTGGGTCAAGAGCAGATGTCGGCTCATCAAATAGCATCATATCTGGTTCCATAGCAAGTGCTCTAGCTATTGCTATTCTTTGCTTTTGTCCTCCAGACAATTGTGATGGATATGAATCTTTTTTATCTAAAAGACCAACTCTACTCAACAAAACTTCTGCTTTTTTTTCTGCTTCTTCCTTAGTCATTTTTTTTAATTTAATTGGTGCTAATGTTATATTATCTAAAATAGTCTTATGTGGGAATAAATTAAAGTTCTGAAACACCATTCCTATCTTTTGTCTAACCTCATCAATATTAGTTTTTTTATCAACCAAATTTTTTCCTTCAAATATTATCTCTCCACCTGTAGGAATTTCTAGTAAATTCATACATCTAAGAAGTGTACTTTTACCAGAACCACTTGGGCCTACTATAACCATTATTTCGCCTTTAGCGATTTCTAAGTCTATATTTTTTAATACATTTAAATCTCCAAAAGATTTACTTAAATTTTTTATTGTAATCATATTATCACTTTCCTTTTTACTATTCTATGTTTTCCCTAAATGCTAAACATGCCCTCATCTAGTTAGACACAGATAGTTTCTTTTCTAATAATCCAACTAATCTTGATAGAGTAAATGTTATAACAAAGTAAATTGCTGCTGCTACTATTAATGGCTCTAATGCTCTAAATGCTGCATTTTTTACTATATCCGCAATACGCATTATCTCAACAACTCCTATTACAGATATTATTGAAGATTCTTTTACAAGTGTAATAAACTCATTTGCTAATGAAGGTAATATATTTTTTATAGCTTGAGGTATTATTATATATCTCATAGTTGACCAGTAATTTAATCCTAATGATCTACTTGCTTCCATTTGTCCATTATCAACTGATTGTATACCTGATCTAAGTATCTCTGCCACATATGCACCAGAATTCACTGACAATGCAAATGCACTAGCTATAAATTCACTTGGTATACCAAACAACATAGGGAATCTTATTCCTAATTGAGGTAATCCAAACCATACTATATATATCTGTACTAATAATGGTGTCCCTCTTAAAACCTCGATATAGATTGATGATATTGCTCTTAATACTTTACTCTTTGATATTTTTGCCATACAGATAATTATACCTATTACAAATCCAAAGCATAATGCCACAAGAGAAATTGATACTGTCACGCCTGTTCCTTCCAAAAAAGAAGTCCCAAATCTACTTAAAAAACTAAAATCTAAACTCATAATTTCATCTCCCACATAACTTTCTTACTAATTTGAAGCAGCTTCAGTAGATGCTTCATTTAAAAACTCTTCTATTTTCTTACCATCTTGTAATTCTTTTATCTTTTTATTTAATAATTCTATAAAGTCTTTGTTGTTGTCAGCTTTTTTGATTGCTGCTGCCATACCTTCTGTTACATCTTTACCAACTTCAGTATTTGCCATTTTTATTCCATCATATTTTTTAACATTTATTAAAGAAACTGCTTCATTAGTAACAACTGCATCTATATTTCCATTTTTTAATTCTGTAATTAAATCAGGTATTGCTTTTAAAGATTTTGTAGTTGTCATTTTTAGAGTGTTAACTACATATTCTTCTTGGATACTTCCTGCTTGAACTCCAACTCTAAGTTTCTTTAAATCATCTTCAGTTTTTACTTTGTCTATATCTGCATCCTTAACTATAACTGCATTTCTACTTAAATAATATAATTCTGAGAAATCAACACTCTTTTCTCTCTCTGGTGTTGGAGACATCCCTGCAAGAATAATATCAACTTGGTCTGCATTTAAAGCACCTATTAATCCATCAAATGACATATCTTTAATTTCAACCTTCACACCAAGCTCCTTTGCAAATTCTTCAGCTAACATTATATCGAATCCTTTTATTGAATCTTTTCCATCTACTACCTTATGGAATTCAAATGGAGGAAATTCTGCACTAGTACCAACAACCAATTTTCCACTTTCTTTTATTTGTTCTAATTTTGTCTTTTCTTCTCCACCACTACATCCTACTAGTGATAATGTTAATCCTAATACTAATCCTAAACTTAATAATTTTTTAAATACTTTCATTTTAATTACCCCTCTCTTTTAATTATAATTTCCCTCAAATTTTAATACTTAAATGTTTCGACTTACAAAAAAAGCCTCTCAGTCTATAATGACTAAGAGACGACTTTACCGCGTTACCACTCTTATTGATAAATACTTATATTACTTTCAAAATTTGTGAATGTTAGCCTTTAAGCTGTGTGGATACTTCAATTTTTTAAATCAAAAAAGTCCCTTAGCTTTACAGCTAAGAGACGAATTATATCCGCGTTACCACTCTTTTTGATAAGTAAGTACTTATCCTCTCAATCCCTTAAGGCGGGCAAACCAATTATCATACTAAAACTTCTGATAATCTCCTCCAGAGCTCTCTTCACATAGACTTCATTGCTAGGCTTACACCAATCCCTAACTCGCTGTAAATCCATATATGTTACTTTCTCTATCACTGGATTTGTTTCCTTAAATTGTTAATACAATTGTACTTCCTTATAATATTTTTGTCAATAAGTTTTTTATTTTTTTAATAATTTTTATTTGTAAAATATTTGAACTCTACAGTTTATATTTATTGATATTATTTGGATAATCATAAATAGTATCTTTCATATTTTTAGATATTTTTTAGATAATAATATATAATGTCTTTCACATTCTTGCTATTTCTAAACAATTATAAATAACGTATTAAGCGTTTATTTCTTTTTTAATAATTATAAATAATACATTTTTATCTATCTCTTTGCCTTACACATAATAAATAATATACTTCTTGCTAGTCTATACTTATAAATAATATATTGTTTGCCTATCTAAATTTAGATTATAAATTAAATAGTATAAATTATATTCTTCAATAAGCAAGTTTTCAAATCTAAGATTCGCTCTCTATCTTTAAATTTTATTGTAAACATAATTCCATCTTTTTTAATTATTTCTCCTTCATGAAATTTTTTATGGTATACCTTATCCCCTACACCAATACTATCAATTTCTTTTTTAGTTGGAGACTTTATATCATTGATAAATAATGATTTATCAACTTTTTTCCCATATTTATTTAAAGTAGAGCTTATACATAATTTTTCTTCAGCTCTTGTAATAGCAACATACATAAGTCTTCTTTCTTCTTCTAATTGTTCTTCTTTTTTCTCTTCCTTACAAATATCATATGACTTTTCATGAGGTATTGTTCCTTCATTTACACCTATAATATAAACATTTCTAAATTCTAATCCTTTTGCACTATGCATAGTTGTAAATATGACACCATCATTCTGTTTATTCTTATTATTTTCCATTAATTCAGTCTTTACCCTATCAATATGCTCTAAAAACTCTGTCACAGTATTAAAATTAGTAGCTGAACTCTCAAGTTCATTTAATATCTCTACAAGCCCATTAGTCTTTATTTTTCTGTTACTACAATAATCTAAAACGTATCTATCATAATCAAGACTGGTTCTAATATAAGATATTGCATTTTTAGGGTTTAAAGTATTTAAATAACTTAAGTCTATTTCCAAATCATTTATTGTTTTGACTTGTTTCGGATGAAGATTACATTTATTTATTAATGCTGTTATAAAATCATTTTCATCCTTAACCATATTTATACTATCTTTAGATATATATCTAAATGGCTTATTTATAATTCTTAGCCAATCTTTATTTGATTTTGGATTAATACCTATTCTTAAATATGCTAGTATATCTTGACTTGCCCAATGGTCATATATTGTAATTACTGAATCTTTTACTACAAATGGAATTCTCATATCCATAAACACATCTACCAATGCTCTTGACTGTATATTGGTTCTATAAATTACTGCAAAATCTGAATACTCTACATAATCTTTTTTTATTTCGTCAATTATTTCCTTGGCAATATATAAGGCTTCCTCCTCTGAATCATGTGGAGAAATATAACTAACACTTCCTCCAGTGCCTTGACTACACTTAATTACTTTTTCATATCTATTTTTATTTTTTTCTATAAGTCTATTTGCAGTATGCACTATTTCACTTTTAGACCTATAATTTATGTCTAATATTATTTTTTTAGTATTATTAAAGTATTGCTCAAATTCAAGTAAAAAATCTGGTCTAGCTCCTCTAAAACCATATATACTTTGGTCCTCATCTCCAACTGCAAATATATTGTTCAATGGATTAGAAATTAACTTTAAAACTTCAAACTGCACTTTATTTATATCTTGAAATTCATCTATCAGTATATATTTATATACATTTCTAACCATTTCTAATGCAGACTTATTGTTCAAAAGTAAATAGTAAGTTCTTATAAGCATATCATCAAAATCTATTTTATTAACTTTAGATTTTTGTTCTTCGTATAAGTTGTACACTTTTAAAAACTCATCTTTTGTTAGTACTTCTGAATTAAATTCGCTTTTATCCATCAGTTCATTTTTTACATAAGAAATTTCATTTATAACTTGCCCTATATTCTCATCATCATCAGCATTCTCTATATTTAAACTTTTTAAGATTGCCTTGATTGTTATTCGTTTGGATTTTTCATCAAATATACTATCTAAATTGTATCTTTCAAAATACCTTAGAATTTTAAAAAATACAGAGTGGAAAGTGCCATATGTCACCTTATTAAGCCTTATATCATTACTTAAACTTAAAGCTCTATTTTTCATTTCTATTGAAGATGCCTTGGTAAAACTTATTGCCAAGATTCTTGTTGGGGCTATGTTTTTGTTTACGACCATATTAGCTATTCTATATGTAATTACTCTTGTCTTACCTGAACCAGGCCCTGCAAGTATCATGCAAGGCCCATCTATATGTTCAACTGCTTCTAATTGATTTTCATTTAACTTTCTTATATCTATATTTGTTGTGATTATTAGCTCCACCACCTTAATTTATAATTATATTATTTTCTTTTTAATTATAAACTAAAAGTTCATAAAAATACATTTAAATTTTCCTCTATTAAACCACACCATTCCTATTTTCATGACATATCTTGAGCTCTTTTTTAATTTTGGCACTTATATCTTCAGGGATAAATGTTGGTTTACTAATATAATACCCCTGCATATAATCTATTCCAAGATTAATTAATGTTTCCATTTCACCTTTGGTCTCTACACCTTCTGCTATCACTTTAATACTTCTTTCATTAGAGTATGAGATAAGATTTTTTAATATTTTCTGTCTGTCTTCATCTTTATCAATACCTCTTACAATAGACATATCAATCTTTACATAATTTGGCATTATATACAATAATACAGCATCTCCATTGTATCCTGTCCCAAAATCATCTAAAGCAATTTCTATGTTCCAATGATTTATATATGTTTTCTTTTTCTCAATAAAATCTTCATTAATCTTATCATTCTCTGTTATTTCTAATACCACTCTATTTAAGTAATCACCATATAAATCTTCAATTTCCTCAAAATCTACTTTTGATAAATTATTATTGGGAATAGAATTTAAGAACAGTTTGCAATCACCAAACTTTTCTCTGTACTTTTTAAATGATTTAAGTGCTTTAAACCATGTAATACGCTCAATCTGATATAATTTAGATTGTGAACGAGCCAATCTAATAACATCTACTGGAGAACTGAAAGTTTTTATTTTAGGTCTCATAAGTGCCTCATATGCAAATACTTTACCTTCACAATCTACAATAGGCTGGAATGCGTATTCAACTAGTTGACCATCAATTAATTTGTTTAGTTCTTCTCTATTGCTCAGTAAGAATGAATCTTTATTATATACATTAATATCAAATTCACTAACTTCACCCTTGATTGTATTTTTAATTTGATACATAGCAAAATCTGCATATCTCATTAATTCATCATAGTCGGTTGAATCATCAGGATACCAAGAAATTCCTGCTGATGCCCTTATTTTAAATTCTGTTCCATCATGAAGTTTTAATAAGGTATTACTCATCTGTTTCTTAACAGAATTAATAATAGCTCTTATACTATCTTTACTTTCATATCCATACATAAATACATAAAACTCATCACCTGAAAGTCTAGAAACTATACCATTCCATGATATAAACTTTTTAAGTATGCCCGCTGCACACCTGATGTATTCATCACCAGCATCATGTCCATATGTGTCATTAATATATTTTAAATTATCTAAATCCCACATAATAAATGCTGCTATCTTAAGTTCATCTTTATTTTTAAACTTTTCTTGTATCTGTGAATGAAAAGCTCTCCTATTTAAAAGATTTGTTAAAATGTCAAAATCTCTTTCATATTCTATCTTCCTTTTCTCAATGAACTCTTTTGTGACATCAACAACAACACCAAGAACCTTTAACTCATCTTCAAAAATATTCAGCCTTATCCACTTATACTTTTTATCTTTAGATTTAAATTTATATATATATGTATTTTCTGTTTCATAACTTTCTTGCAAATATTTATCAAATCCCCTCAATTTTTTAAGGAACTTGTTTTTTTTCATATAACCATATTCTTCAAATCTGCTTTCAGTAATAAATACACTAAAAAATTCTTTTGTACAAAAAACATTGTCTGCATTTTTGTATAATTCAAAAGCTCCAATTGGCATATCTACCATTTCAATAATCTGTGATAGTTTTGATGAAGAATCTGCAACATTTGCACTAAGTAACTCTATAGCTGAAGATAATTCATCTATTTCAGATATATTTATCTTATCAAGATTTACTGGTTTTGATGGATTACTATTTCTAACTTTATTAGCTAAAAGAACAATTGGCTTTGTAAATAATTTTGATGCAATATAAATACCTATTAGACCTATTAATAAAGAAATTGCAATAGATATTATGACCAATCTTTCCACCCTTTTTGAAAAAGACAAAAGACTTTTTTCTTCTATAATCCCCAAAAGAGCCCAACGTTCATTTTCAAACGGAGTATTGGAATTATATAAATCTAAGTATTGTACACTAGCATAAATATTACCATTACTACATTCATTGTCTTCATTTTTAATCTTATATATATTTTTATATGATTCTTTATTTTCTAAATTAGAATGTAAACCATCCCAAAATTTTTCTTTTAATGAATATCCATTTGAAATTACATTTTCAAATGCCATATCATCATTTCTATCTACACCTAAAATGTAATTTCCTTTTTTATTTCCATTTATCTCTGCATATGGAAGTAACTCTCTTAAATAATTTACACTTAAATCTATTCCAATTACTCCATATACCGTTCCATCTTCATAAATAAGAGGAACTGAATATGTCATAATCCTATCACCTGCATTTGTCAATAAAAACTGGCTTCCCCAATACCCTAAATTAGAGCTTGACGCATTTGGATTATCAATTGCAGCTCTAAATGGCTTATAAAAAAAATTATCTCCTTTTTGTTCATTTTCACCTTTAAATGAAAACTTAGGCTCCCAATAACTATCCATAGATATTCCAAAATCTCTTGCTATATCTGATGAACCTCTCTCAATTAACAAATCAGAATTATCATTTGGATTAAATTTAGGGTCTAAATCTCTTATGTACAATCCAGTCCTACTTATTTTACCTTTATTATTTATTGAGTCATCTTTAATATTCTTGTTACTTAAGATTATAAAAGAACCTGTAACAGAATTTTTTCTCAAGAGATATATTAAATCACTTGATATATTTTTGATAATCTCTTTGTTAATTTCTTCGTTATTCCCTACATCTTTAATTGAAGCATTGTTTTCATCTAAGACTTTTTTTACAGATGAATTAATTGCAGATTCTGCTTCACTTGTCTTTGACCATCTTTGTAACATCTCATTTTGTATGTAGTTTTTACGATTAATCACTCTTTCATTTAAAATATCAAATGAATTGTCATTTAATTTCTTAATAGTTCCTCCCCATAAAATTGTGGCACAAAATAAACTTGTTTGAATTAGCATAACAATAATTAGGGGAAATATCATCTTTTTCATTATTGAATTATTTTTTCTTAGATTGTTTTCCATATTTATTCCACCTATACCTTTGTGCTTGTCAACACATTAACTGCCAATTCATTTATTCTTTTGTAGCGTTTTCAAGCTTAGCCTTAAAATCCCCAAACCAAGTTTCAAAATTCTTGTCATTATTAAATTGTGCTATTGCATCCTTTTTAGAAGTTCCATTTTTTATTAATTCATTTATTTTATTTAAATCCTCTTTAGCTTTATCAAGCATTGAATATTCAAGAATTTGTCTAGCTTTAGTTCCACCATCAAATGCTTTATTAGTATATAAATTACAATTGTTAATTTGTTCAATAGATGAAGCTATTGAACCTTCAACTTTAGCAGATACATTCAAATTATCTTTCTTCATAACTTCTTTTATAACATCTAAATCATTTGTTTTTTTCTTTACTGGTAAGTATCCAGAAGCAATAGAAAATTTTATATTAGGTTCTTTATCTGTAAACCATTTTAAAAATTCTACTGATGCATATTCTTCTTCTTTATTAGATTTTGTTACAGCCATACCTGCACCTTGTTGTACAGCATATTTTCCTTTTCCTTCAAAGCGTGGTGCTTGAAAAACAGATGTTTCAATGTTATAACTATCATTGTCATTTAACATTACTTTATCTGGAAAATATGCTGCTCCTGAACTAGAACCTACGAGAGCTAGTATATCTCCTGTTTTTGCATCATCAGAACGAAACTTACCATAAGATGCAAAATATCCATTTATATATGGTACATAAAAATTATCCCATAATTTTTTCATAACTTTTTCATCAATATTTAATGTAACTTTTCCATCTTTAACAGAAAAAATCTCCACTCCTAATTGTTTACTTCCTATAATAATATAATTTGCTAAAGCATCTCTTCCAAAAAACGCTTTACCATCATTAGGCTCTTTTGTTAAACTATCTGTCCATTCATAATATTTTTTTGATGTTTCTACCAATCCCTCAATTGTTTGTATATCATTTATGTTTGAATTTGTAGCCTTTGCAAACTTATCCCAATCAGTTTTATTTAGCATCAAAATTTCAGTTGATTTTGCAATTGGAAAAAGCTTAAACTCATCATTGGAATTTATTCTGCCTTCTTCTACGTATTCATCTATATACTCATTTAGTTCATCTTTACTTATATACTTGTCCATATCTACTAGTAATCCTAATTTATCCATTTCATATGCAGTATCTGAGTATGCTGCAAATATATTTGGTACCTCTTCAGAACCAACCTCTTTATTTGCAGAATCTAAGACCTTCTCTGATAAATCAACTACGTTACCTTGACTGAATGCTTCAACAATAATTCCCTTTTCAGCACCTACAGTGTCATTGAATTCCTTAACAAGCTTATCAAAGGCCATTTTTTGCTGTCCATTATAATAATGCCAAATTTGTATTGATGTCGGATTTTCTGGGTCTAGCTTATAATTATCTTCCTTTTTTAAACTACATCCTGTAAGTAATAAAACAACCATTGATGTAATAATTAATTTTGTAAACTTACGCTTATTCATAAAATCTACCCTTTCAAATTTATAAAATTTATAATAGCATTAAAACTGTAACTTCACTATTTATATTAGCTATAGAATGTTTACTGATATATTTAAACAGGATTTACAACATATTTAAAAGCAATTAAGAAACATACAATTACAAATATTGAAAATAAAGCTTTTACATAATTTTTTTTTCTAAATGCACCAAACGATACTAATCCTTGTTGAATAGCTACTGTAATCACTAAAAGAATCATTATTATATTAAGTTGAACCAACTTAAACAAATAAAGTAATGAAAACACTACTAAGAGTACACATAATACAATACTAGATTTATTAATAATATCGTCAATCTTATCTACTGTCTTAGACTGTTTATTAACTTCCTTTAGTTTTTCTTTATTTAAATTCTCAATTTTTTTATTATACCTCTCTCTTGTTTTATCTTTATATTTTGAGTTTTTATTCTTATTACCCATTTATTTCCTCACCCTCTATAAAATTTTTTTAATTGAGCTTTTACATCATTTAAATATTATATATTTAAGATACCATATATTCTCACAAAAAGGTAACTTACTATTCATCTATTTTTAATTTTCGCATAAAAAAGCCATCTCCTTCTAGAAATAATTCTGTCCTGAGATAGCTTATTTAACTATTTATTTTCTCCAACATCTTCTACATTATCATATTTACTATCAACTAAAACTATATCAACTCTTCTATTTTTTGACCTACCTTCTTGAGATGAATTCTCTGCTATTGGTCTAAATTCGCCATATCCTACAGCAGATAACTTATCTGGTGCTATACCTGCATTGTCAATAAGAAGTTGAACAACATTAGTTGCTCTCATAACTGATAAATCCCAGTTTGATTTAAATTCAGAATTTTTTATAGACATATTATCTGTATGACCTTCTACCCTCATGTAACTATTCATTTCATTTAACATCTTACCTATTTGAATAATCTTATCTCTAGAATTATCCTTTATAATTGCTTTTCCAGTATCAAATAGTATTGTATCTTTAAGGCTTATTACCAAGCCTCTATCTTGAACTTTTAATGATACTGAATTAGCCATACCATTTTCATTTAAATACTTCTGAATTTCTTCACCAACTTTTTTAAATTCAGCATTTTGTAAACTATCTAAATTACTACTTTCTGGTTCAACTACTGGTTCCATTTTGCTATTACCACCTTCAATAACTCCAGCAGAACCACCAAACGCAGAATTTAAAGATTGAGATAATTGTTTATATTTCTCTGCATCAACATTACTCATAGAATACATTATGACAAAGAAAATCATAAGTAGTGTTATGAGGTCTGAATAAGTTAAAAGCCATCGCTCATTATTTTCTTCTTTTTCATCTTCATCATGTAACATAAACATTCCATCCTTTTATATTATTCAGCTCTACCATCAGTTTCTTCAAGTTCAATTAACTCTTTTGAATTTAAAAATATTTTTAATTTTTCTGTCATTAAATTAGAATTATCACCCTCAAGTATAGATAGTATTGCTTCTATCACCAAAAGTCTTTCACTTATTTCTTGTTGATTTATAGCCTTAAGTTTTGATGCTATTGGTAACCATATCAAATTGGCAGAACCAACACCATATAATGTAGCCAAAAATGCGACAGAGATTTGAGGTCCTAGTGCATCAGGATTACTTGAAAGATTCCCTAAAATATGTACTAATCCCATAACTGTACCTATTATCCCCAGTGTAGGCGCATATCCCCCTGCTGAATCAAAGATTGCTATTCCTTCTTTATGTCGTTTTGATGTTATCTGTATCTGTGATTCCAAGATGTTTCTTATAGTAGCTGCATCAACTCCATCTACCATAAGTTCAAGACCTTTTCTAATAAAAGGGTCTAAATCTTCTTTCTCATTTATTTCTTTGTCAATACTAAGAAGCCCCTCTTTCCTAGCCCTAACTGCAATTTCTTTGAAATAAATTATATTTTCTATGTTATTAGATTTTTTATTTTTAAAAGCTAATAACATTATCTTTATTGACTTTTTAAACACAGGGAATGGTGTTGAAGCTCCAACAGCTCCTATAGTTCCACCAAAAACAACAAGTGCTGATGAAAATACAAATAATGCTCCAACATGTCCTCCATCAATGACAAAAGCAACTACTAAAGATGCTATTCCCACTATGAAAAAAATTAAAGTTGTCATCTATTCCCTCCTTTCTTTAGTTATACATGGCAAATCATTTTTATTAATAGGCATTATAAAAAGACTATCTTTAACAAGAATAGCCTTTAATAATTGGCGGAGAAGGAGGGATTCGAACCCTCGCACCGGTTACCCAGCCTAATCCCTTAGCAGGGGATACTCTTGAGCCACTTGAGTACTTCTCCATATCTCTATACTAGTAAATTATATAATAAAATTATATTTTAGTCAATTCTTTTATAAAATTTGAATTATTTTAAGTCATTAAATATCTATTTTTACTTTTTTGTTTAAATCTAAGTTTCAAATATGGTAAAATTATCTTGCATAACACTTATAATATTATTTGATAAATATACATACATTAACAAATATACATAAACCCTGACTTAATTGTAAGTTATGCTTAAAATTAAAATAATACTAATCCAAGGAGGATATTTTATGTTACCACAGGAAAGATACGAGAAGATTTTAAGTATTCTCGAATCAGATAATATAATTAAAATAAATGACATAGTTCAAATGTTTGATATATCAATAGAAACAGCACGAAGAGATTTAGCTCATATGGAGAGTATTGGTCTTTTAAAAAGAGTTTATGGTGGCGCTATACCAGTTATAGCAAGTAGTGTAGAACTCAACTATGTTAAAAGAAAAAAAATAAACTCAAATGATAAAAAACAAATTGCCATTAAATGTAGCGAATTTATAAATACAAATGATACTATTTTTATGGATACTGGAACTACTGTCCTTGAAGTTTCAAAAAATTTAAAAGACAAAAAAAATCTAACCGTAATAACCAACTCAATTTTAGTTGCAAATGAACTTATGAATACTAATATAAAAGTATATGTACTTGGTGGTTATCTTAGAGAGACTGAAGGTTCTTTTTCTGGTCCACTTACACTATCTGCTATAGAACAATTTAATGTTGATAAGGCTATTTTAGGTGCTGGAGGCATAACTCTTGAAAATGGTATCTCTGACTATCACTTAGAAGAAGCACTTGTTAGAAAAAAAATGATTGAAAGGTCTAGAAAATCTATAGTGGTTGTTGAACCTCCTAAGTTTGGTATAAATTCATTTGCCTCAGTAGCTCCTATAGAACATATAGATACTATTATTACATCTGCTAGTATAGACCATGATACAATAATAGAATTTTCTCAAAAAGGAATACCTTTAGTCATAGCTGATAATTAGCTTGTATGATTGATTTTTAGTTCCTTGATACAATAAATTAAAATTAAGGAGCCAAATAATTATTTATTTAGCTCCATTTATATCTAAACAATGCTTTATATTTTTAATTACGTCACTACTTTAAGTTATTTAAACTCCTACTTTAAAATAACTGAAATCTGACTTAAGTATTACTTATTCTACACTGCATCTTTCTTCATTTTAATACTTTGTTCTTCTTCCAAAGTTAAATCTTTTGTCATAAGCATAGCAAGCGCAATTGCCAATACTCCTCCAACCAATTTTCCAATTACAACAGGCGTAATCATCTCTGGAACTACTCCTGCTGTAAACCCTAAATGGTCTCCCAAAGCTGCCGTAGCACAAACCAACCATGCAGTATTTACTACTTTTCCTTTTGGGCTCATATCTTTCATCATTTTATATACTGGAATACTATTAGCTAAAGTAAAAACTAACCCTGCTGCACTAGTGGCATCCATACCTAATTTTCCACCCACCATTGTAAGTGGTTTATTAAGAACTTTAACTAATAAATGTAATATTGGAAAAGTACCTAATAACACTATTGCAATACTTCCAATTACTTGAATACCTTCTCTTATAGGTGTCATTCCTTTTATAAGTACTATGCCTGTTATCTCTTGAAATGCCGCTGCTCCCAATCCTATTGTTATCAATATAGATATAAATTTCCCAAAAACTAATGACCCATTTATCATAAGTGTAGAATTCAATTTTAGACCCACTGCTAATATTACTGCCAATATTATCACTGGTATCATATTTATAATTACCATTGATAAATTAAATCCTGCTATTAATCCTCCTATAACTCCTCCAAAAGGTATTGTTATCAGCCCTATCAGCAATCCTTTTGCAAAAAATGGTCTGTCTTCATATTCTATAAGACCTAGTCCTACTGGGATTGAAAATACTAATGTACACCCAAGCATGGATGACACGACCAATCCTGCAAGCATTCCTGCCTCTTTATTGTGTGCAAGTTCCATAGCCAATGGATACCCTCCCATATCATTCGCCAAAATAGTTGCAAACATAGATGGGTCAGCTCCACAGAAATTGAAAATTGGTATTATTATAGGACCTAATACATCTGAAATTACTGGAGCTAAACAAACTATACCAACCATTCCTAAGGCTAATGGACCCATTGAATTAAAACCTTCTTCAAACTGCTCTCCAAGTCCAAATTTATTTCCAATTATTCTATCCAATGCTCCTAAAAGCACACCTACAGCCATTATGTATAATATAATTTTATCAAAGGGCATTTTTAATTCCTCCTATACATGTAAAATACTCTATTGTAACTTAATTAGCACACATCTTTTTGGTATCGTTTTCCCAATTCATAGCTCTTTTTACTGCTTGATTCCATCCAAGTAATATCTCTTCTCTTTTTTGCTTAGTCATATTCGGAATATATTCTTTACTTATTGTAAATTCACCTCTAATTTCATCAATACTATTCCAAACACCACATGAAAGACCTGCCATATATCCTACGCCAAGTACTGTCGTTTCAGGATTTTCTGCAATTTCAATTGGTATATCCAATATGTCAGATTGAAATTGCATTGTAAAGTTATTCTTAGTAATTCCACCATCTACTCTCAGCATTTTTATATCCTTCCCTGAAGCCAAATTCATGGAATCAACAACATCCTTAACTTGAAGTGCAACAGATTCAAGAGTTGCTCTTACTATATGTTCTTTTTTAGTACTTCCTGTTATACCAACCATTGTACCTCTAGCATATTGGTCCCAATAAGGTGCTGCTATACCTGCAAACGCTGGTACAAAATATACACCTCCAGTACTTGATATGGAATTTGCCATGTCATCAGTTTCCGAATAATTTTTTATAACTCCAATTCCATCTCTAAGCCATTGTATTGCAGCTCCTGCTATATACACTCCACCATCATAAGCATATGTAACTTTATCTCCTATCTTCCAAGCAACAGTTGTCAATATGCCATTACCTGCTATATTTAACTCCTCACCTATATTCATATATAAGAAGCACCCTGTACCATAAGTATTTTTAACCATTCCTGGTTCAAAACATCCATTACCAAATAAAGATGCTGGCTGGTCAACCATTGAAGCAGTAATTTTTATAGAAACACCACAAAACGCCTCCTTATCTGTAGTTCCAAAATCACCACTAGTAGGCATTATATCTGCTAGAATACTTCTAGGTACTCCTATAATATCAAGTAACTCTCTATCCCAATCCATATCCCTTATATTAAAAAGCATTGTTCTTGCTGCTGTAGATACATCAGTTAAAAATGATTTACCTCCTGTCATTTTCCATATTAACCAACTATCTAATGTTCCTGCAAGTACCTCTCCATTTTTAATTTTTTCTTTTACACCTTTTACATTATCTATTATCCATTTAATTTTTGTGCCTGAGAAATATGGGTCTATAATTAGTCCAGTCTTATCTATTATCTTATTTTCTAAACCTGGTATCCTTTTTAAATTTTCTACATAGTCATAAGTTCTCCTGCACTGCCATACGATAGCATTGTAAAGTGGAGTACCTGTATTTTTATCCCACAACATTACAGTTTCACCTTGATTATCTATACCAATTCCTTTTATATCACTTTCGTTGATTCCATTTTCAAAAGCCTGTTGTAATACATTATTACTTACAGTTTTTGTATTATTCCAAATTTCTATAGGGTCATGTTCGACATATCCAGATTGTGGATATATTTGAGTATGTTCCATATAATCACTAAAAACAAACTCTGATTTTTCGTTTATCAATACTGCTCTTGTTCCTGTTGTTCCTTGGTCAATTGCTAATACATATTTCACTTTAAACGTCCCCCTTTATTTTCAGAATTTATTAATTCTTTTTTATTTTTTGAATATATAATCTATTCAAGTTATTTATATTTTATATCATTTTGTGGATTTATACAATATTTATTACAATATTTTTTGTATTTTTAAATTTTAATGCTTAAAAAAGTATTTTAATTAAAATATTATTGCAATATTTATTGTTTTATTCTATAATCTAGTTAAAATAACACATAAACTTATAATATATACACATAAACAGTCATTTAAAAATTTAAATTAAACTTTTAAGGAGGTTTTACAATGAAAAAAACATATCTATTCAGTCCAGGACCGGTAATGGTTACAGATAGGGTCAGAAATTCACTTCTTCACTATGATATATGCCATAGGGGAAACGAGTTTATGGATTTATTCAGGGATACACAACAAAAAATCAATAAATTATATAATGCAACTTCTAATTACTACTCATTAGTTGTATCTGGCTCTGGAACATCTGTGAATGAATGTGTATTATCTTCTATATTTGATAAAGAAGATGCTGCTCTACTAGTTAGCAATGGTGTTTTTGGAGAAAGGCTAGAAGAAATATTATCTGCTTATAATGTAAAAACATACAAACCAAATTTTGAATGGGCAGAATACCCAGACTTAGACATTTTAGAAAAGTACATAATTGAAAACTCTGATATAAAAGTAATTGCTATGGTATTCCATGAAACTAGTTCAGGAATGATAAATCCAATACCCGAAGTAGGAAAACTTGCTAAGAAGTATAATAAAATATTTTTTGTAGATGCAATAAGTGCCTCAGCAGGTGAATATATTGATGTGGATGAATTTAATATAGATATAATAACAGGTGTTGGTGGCAAAGCTCTTGGTGCATTTCCAGGTTCTGCATACCTTTGTGCTAAAGAAAGTATTTTGCAAAACATTAAAGAAAATCAATGTAAAAATGTATATCTTAACCTTTATAAACACTACAAAGTTGCTAAATCATCTTCTCAAACACCAAATACACCTAATGTTACTTTAATATTTGCCCTTAATGAAGCTTTAACTGAATTTTTGGAAGATGACAGCAAAATAGAAAGATATAGAGAATGTTCTGCTATTTTAAGGAATGGTATGGAGGAACTGGGTCTAACATTTTTACTTCCAGATAAGTATATGTCTAATACAGTTACATCTGTATTTCTACCTAAAGAAATTAATGTAAATGAGTTTATATTAGGTCTAGAAAAAGAAAGTGGCTATGTTGTCTATCCAGGAAAAGGCAAATTCTTAGATGCTAACATATTCCAAGTTGCAAACATGGGAGAAATATATCCAGAAGATTGTTATAAATTCTTAGATACTTTAAAATCAAAATTAAAAGCTATATAAAGGTTTATTAATCCAATTTAAATCACTATCTAGAATAACTATAAAATATCCTTTTCTATAGATAAAGATTTATTTTATTATAGAGCAAACATTTAATATTTTTAACATTTACACTTCATTTGTAAAATCTGTAAAATATTAGTATAAGTTAAATAGACTGACTTTTTAAAATTTTCCTATAATAACTCAGTTTCTATATTTTTGAATAAGGGTGAACTCTAATATATAAAGTTCACCCCTATCTCAAATTTGTTTATTTCAATACATTCTTCTCTTGTTAAGTTATTTTATATTTTTAACACAATCATCTTTACATTCAATTTTTTTATATTTTTGATACAATCGTTTTTAAATTCAATCTTTTTATATTTTTGATACAGTCATTCTTACTTTTAGTTCTTTTATATTCTTGACACAATTTTTTATATTTAATTGTTTAATAGTTTTGATATAATCAAGCTATTTAGCTGTATAAATCTATACATTTTAAAATTTATACATAACGCTATATTATCTTAAATGTTATTCTTTTTATAATTAAATCTTTTAAACATTCTCTTTTAAATTCACCTTTAGATATTATTTTTCAAGCTCATCAAAGTAATTATATACAATAACTTCACCTGTTTCTTTATCTGTTGTCTTTATAATGCCCTTCGCACCATTTACCTCTTCTTTTGTAAATTCATTGTCTAGCACAACTTTAAATTTATCTTCCTTTCCATATCCTTGTTGAAATTCATCTCTCAAAATTGCATTTTTCTCTGCTTTTGGCTTCAATTCAAACTCAATCCCAGATTTCATTTCATCAAAATAATTTAATACTACAACTTCATTATTCATTTTATTAGTTGTCTTTATAATCCCTTTAGCTCCATTCACTTCTTCTTTTGTAAATTCGTCATCTAATGTTATATTGAATTTGTCTTCTTTTCCATACTCCTCTTGAAAATCTCTTTTCATTTCATTGTATTTAGTTTCAAACTCATTACTCTTGTTTAATTCCATAGCTGATACATTTGTCAATGGTGCTCCAATTGCCATTATTGTCAATGCCATTACTATACCACTTTTAATTTTTTTTACTTTCATATCTTACCTCCTAAATTAAATGTTCTCAATGAAATTATATAAAGAAAATCCTAAGTTTTACAGTTTCATTCTTGTAACTAAAATTACTATTATGTAACCAAACTTTTTGTTTCAACTATTCCTTAAAAGTTACTTTTTTGAGGAATAGTTGAAGTTAAATAATGAGATTTTATCTATATTTATAGATTTAAAATCAAATTTATCCATATAAATAAATACTTATTTTTGCAAAATAAAAAATTTTAATTGCTCCAATCCTTCTTATTTACTTAAAATCCTATGATAAGAAATTTAAGAGTCTTTATCTTCTTTAATAATAATTTATTTACTTTTAACATACAAAATATATCGAGTATATCAAAATTATTTTACTGAATATTCTAAAAATAAGTACCCCATATTAGTATATATATTTACATATTAAAAAAAAGTTTTAAATAAAGTTATATTTTTTACAACAGTTTTGTAATTAAAAACATATTGAAGCTGAAACTCCCACGCCTAAAGGTGTGGGGTTCTTAGGTACTACATGAATTTCTACAATACTCTCAGTTATGATGAATCATAACCTACAACATATTATCACCAATCATATTCCCTAAGACTTTTATTAACAAAGTATCTATCGACACCATTAACGTTAATATTAGGCTCGTTTCTCAACCTATATAGTTTTTATATCCCTATACTAGATATTAATTTATAACCATTTAATTTTAATTCTTTTAGCCTATTTATTTCTTTATCATGTAATATTTTAAAGTTATCATATGTTTTAACACACAATTCTCTGTTGATTGATTTTAAATCTTCATTAACATTCATTATTAAAAATGCAGAATAGCAATCTCTTTGAATACCCATACTATTATTCCATCTATCTCTTAATTCCTTCTTATTGTACTCATCTGAAAAGTGATTATATTGACTAGCTCTACATTTAGCAGTATCTATCTTATATAATCTTTCATTATTATATTTTAACTTATTGTCTAACATAGTCAAAAACATTGATGGTGCTTTATTTGTTAATGATTTTCCAAAACGTTTCTTCTTATTAATTCTACCAGTCTTTTCATTAATAGTAGTATCCTTTGCTCTAGCTTGAAGTCTTTTATAACTCATCGTTTCAACATAAAACTTATTACCTAAATTTAGTAATTTGTTAATCAATACATAATGGTCTTGCTTTCTTATTTCAGCCTGCTTTCTATATAACTCTTTTCTTAGTGTTTTTAATTTAATATAGTGATTACTAAATATCCACTTATCTCTATTTCCTTGTTTTATAGTACCATTATCATTGAATTTATTAGGATTGGTTGCACGTTTACTTCTATCCATTTTGCGTTGAATTAATTTTAATTGCCTATCTATGTTATTAACATTAGGAGCTAACTCCAATAACTTAACATCACATTTACTAGATATAGCTATAGTTTGAGTTCCAATATCTATACCTACATTACCTAAACCAATTTGTCCTTTTATTTCTCCTTGATTGTTTGTTTTTTTAGGTGGGATTCCTTCTAAGACTAATTGTACATACCATTTAATTTTACCCTTAATTTCTTTTTTAAATATTCTACAATATTTTATTTTATCTTGAATTGCTCTTTGAGCATAGTTGTCATTATTCTTTATTATTACTGGAATAGTCATCTTATTAAATTTAATAATACCATCTTTATAACTAATACCAGTTGAATTTTGCTTCCCTTCTATTGATGTTAATTCATTATATCTAATATAATTAACTCGTTTAGCTTGATGATAGATATACTTACTAAAAGCATTAAAACATCTTGTAGCTATCTTCTGAGATATAGCAGAATGTAGTTTATAATATTTGCAAATAGGTTTAACAAAATTATGAAGTGAATACTCTGTTAAATTATATTTCTTATTAATATCATTAAATATTCTATTTCTATCTTTACCTTTATATTTACAATTTGCTTGATACTCCTTAGATTCTATCATGTGGTTATATCTTTTAAATAGCTCTGATAAACATAAATTATATACTTTTCTATACTTATTAAAAGTATTATACATAATATCTTCTTGAAATTTTTCTGTTTTTAATTGTAATGTTAATATATAATTTGACATAGTGTTCACCTCACTTTCTAATATCTTGTTTTCTGATTTTCCACATATTTTTTAATAGTTTCACTACATACATTTTCTTCTGTAGATACAAAATAGCTTCTAGTCCATAAACTAGGCATTTTTGATAATTCAATAAATTCTTCTC
>NZ_OEZH01000165.1:0-27565 GCF_900243075.1 Clostridioides difficile | reverse complement strand
TTATATTTTGCATTATATCAGAAGGACTTAAAGTTGGAAGGCTATTTAAAAACATATGTGTATGGTCTTTATCGCATTCTATTGCAATAATTTCGATATCCATTTCCTTACACTTATTTTTAACCAATGTTTTAAATCTATCTTCTAAGCCTTCTATATTAAATATTTTTCTTCTATATCTAGGACAGAATACAAAGTGATAATTAATTAAACTGACAGTTGTTTGAGTTTTTCTATATTTATTCTCCATATACTTATATTAACATTATATGTGTATGTGTCAATACTTTTTATACACTATTTGTGCTATCCATCCCACACCTAAAGGAGTGGGCTTTCCGCACTATTCTGTAATAACTTTAAACTCAAGATAGTATCTCTGATTACTAAATCAATATAATAGAGAATGTCTATAGATTTGTGTAAATACAAACTTATCTACAATCTTATATAAGAATGTTTATATAAAAAATAGATTAATTTTAAGTCCTATTATTATTCTATTTGAATTTTGTTATTATTTTACTTAGAGTTCATCATTATTTTATTTAAGTTCTATTACTATTTTTAATCATATAAATTTGCAAAAGACTGTAGATAAATTTATTTTATGCAAACTTATCTACAGTCTTTTGTGCGAATATATCTAAAAAATATCGTATTTATTTATTTCCTCTGCACAGTGAGAATCTGAACCTAAAACTAATGGAATATCGTATTTTTTTACCAATTTTAACAAGTATCCATCTATATAAGATTCTTTGCAATACTCTTTTCTATTACCAGAAACATTGTAATCAAGTTCGTAACCTTTTTCTTTGACTAACTTTATTAAGTCTTCAAGAATTTTGTTTCCTTCATAATCGTATGGGAATACTTGATTAAACTTTCTAACTAAATTTAAATGACCTATTCTTTTTGGCTTATGTATTCCTAAATCTGAATTTACAGCTTTTATCAAGGTTTCATAATACTTATTATACACAGCTTCAATACTACCTAACTTGTCGATTAAATTTTGGAACTCTTCTACACTGTAATCTACACAATAATAACCATCTTCAATTTTAATTATATGCACTGATAAAAGAGAATCCTCTAACTCTTCTCCATATTTATCTAAGTTATTTTTTATTCCTTCTTCGTATCCTTCTATAAAATCTACTTCTGACCCTACATTTATCTTGATTTTGTCCTCATATTTTTCTTTCAACTTCTTAACATCATTGAAATACTTTGGTAAATCATCAATACTCATACAACTATCATTTTCAGGAGCAGGGTCTTTAAATCCATCTGTATATGGAAAATGCTCTGTAAATGTCATTTCTGTTATTCCAACATCAATTGCTCTTTGTATGTATTTTTCAAAATCATCCTTACTTCCATGAGGACAATAAGGTGAATGTATATGACCATCCTTCATAAATAATTCACTCCTTTTTTAAATAAAAAACCTCATATAATCACATGAACTTTTTTTAACTTTAAAACAATATTTTTTAATCACACTAACTCTTATTATATCTAACATTGAATTAACTTTAAACAGTCTTTAGAGTATCTTAACATTAATACTATTTTTAACTCAAGATTAATACTCCCTTTAAATAGTAATACTCAATACATAAGTAGGGAACATTAAATAACCTCATCTTATAATAAAATTTACTCATTAAAGTATATTACATACCGCCTAAAAATTTCAATAATTAAATATCAAAAAACGTAAAAATCGCCTATATCAGACATATAAGCGATTAATTATATTTACATATGTTTTTTAGCCTCTAACAACATTTTATTAGCTTCTTCCATATACTCTATAGCCTTTTCAATACTCTTTGCTGTTTCTTCTTTTCCAATAGCTCTAGCTTTTTCAACCCACTCTCTAAATCCTTCTTCATGAGTTTCATTGTGATTTATCCAGTGTACTAAAAGTATTTTTAAAGTTTTTTCATCCTTAGATTCTGCTGATTCCTCGTGACTATGTTCGTGGTCATGGTCATGAGCATGGTCATGTGGATGTTCATGACATATATCTCCATGAGTATGTTCGTGACAATGGTCATGGTCATGATTACCATGATGATATCTTACAATCTCTCTATCAAAAATCATTAGTTATTCCCCCTGTTATTTTATATTAAATTCTTTTTTTATAAGATTTACAGAATCTTTTACAAGTAGTGCTAATGGTTTACCTTCTAATCCAACTAACTCTACATTTTCTGGCATAATAGGTAAAAGTATCTTTAGTGCCTCACTATCTGCAATAGCTTCACTTATATTACAAGTAACTTCTCCCATCATAGAATTAGGTATTATTACAGAAATAGGTGCAACTATTATGTTCGCTTTTTTAGCTGACACTACTATAGCATTTTCCCCTGTAGCTCCTTTATTAGCATGAGCCTTCATCATAGAACTGGTTGCTATAGAATTAGTCCCTAATGCATAAATTTCTACATATGTAGGCAATTCTTCTCTCAAAGAAGAAACTATCTGGGCTCCAATGCCTCCACCCATTCCATCTATCACTGCTATTATCATATGAAATTCCCCTATTAATTAATTTTCTTGTATTATTATCTTATGGTCCATCAATCTTATCTCTTTAATTATTCCATCTATTATCTTTTGCTCTCCTAATAAATCAGTTAAATAAATCTTTCCATCACAAGGGTCTATATTAACCACATTTTCCATAACCTTTTCTAACTCATTATTACTTTTACAAATGAAAGCTGATGATTCACACATATAAATCTCCTCCTAATATGATTTTATTAAAAATCAAAAAAAGATTTCCTTAGGTATTTCAATACACCAAAGAAATCTTCATGATTTCAGTTTTTGTATATTATTATACCTTAAGTATAGCACTTTAATTTATATAAAGTCAATTAAAGTTAACGCTTTTTGTTGTACTCTTCATTCTTGTATTTTTCATATAATTCTTTAGCTAATTGCTTCTCATAATCAGTCAAATCGTCCTTTACAAACTCAACATTAAATTGTTCAGCTAATCCCTTTACTATATTTTCTTGTAGAATATCTATATCTATTTTTCTACCAAGTTCATTTTCTATTCCACTTGCCTTCTTAGCTGTAAATTTCATAGCCCTTTCCTTCAATTCTGGTGTCTTAGTTTTTATTAATTTAAATAATTTTTCTACATCAAAATCCAGTATTATTGAACCATGTTGTAATAGAACACCATCTTTTCTACTTTGGGCACTTCCAATGACTTTCTTATTATTAATAGTAACTTCATATGATGCATGTGCATTAAAACATGCAGCTGATAGATTTTCCCTACTTATTCTCTCGCCTCTATTTAGATTATCTGTTTCTATACCACTTAAATTTAACCCTTTGACTAAACCTTCACTTATATATCTATAAGACTGGTTAATACTCTTATCAATTAAAGGATTATCTTCTCCTATAATTATACTATAAGTTAGCTCATTATCATGTAATACAGCTCTTCCACCTGTAATTCTTCTAGTATAGTCTATATTCATACATCTACACTTATCTAAATCTATCTCATCTTCCAATTTCTGAAAATATCCTATACTCAAACAAGCTGGTTCCCATGTATAAAATCTAAGTGTTGGCCTATTATGTCCCTTCTTATATGCAGTAAATATAGCTTCATCAATTGCCATATTCATTGCACCATCATATGATTTATTATGTATAACTCTCCACTGATTCATGATTATTACGCCTCCATCTTTAGTATAAATATATCCTAGAAATCCTCTATAGATTTATTTCTCTTATTGCTAAATCTATCTCACTTTGATTTAAAGGTCTTGAATAGTTATATATAGTACTTCCTGGTCTTTCATTATAGTATGGTCTATTGCAGTCCTTGCATCCTCTTATTTCAAAAGGATAGCCTTTGTTTATGTCTTTTACAATATCATTGTCAAGCTTTATACTATCTAAGTATCCATTTTTAAACTTAAAATACTCTTTTGGATAACCTTTATTTATCATATAAGACATTAACTGTACCCTTCTATAACTTTCTATGCTTGGTTGATTTATCTTTTCCATTTCAGTTCCTCTAACTGGAGTAAATGCAAATAAACTAATCGTTACATCATTTTCCTTTAAATAAGTATATAAGTTATATATATCTTCATGACTTTCACCCATACCAACTATTATATGTGTACTTATTTTATTAGGATATGATTTTGACATTTCAGTTATAAATTTTAACTTTTCGTCATAGTTATTTCCTTTTACTTTTTCATATAATTCTTTATTTGCTGCATCTATCGCTATTCCTATTTTATCTACTCCTGCTGAAAAAAACTTATTTATTTCTTCATCATTCTCTAATTTTGCAGATAACGAAATTGGCATATCTATCTTACCATTTATATAGTTTATAAAATCTAAAACAGACCTGTGTGCTTCCTCACTTGCCATTGATTGAATACATATTCTCTTTATATTTTTCCCTTTATAAGTTCTTAAAGCATCTAATATTTCCTCTTTAGAAAACGCTGGCCAAACTACTCTTGATAACTTATCTTTTCTAGTACTACTTTCTATTGATTGAGAACAAAAACTGCATCTGTTTATACACTTTTCTCCAATCATTACATATGCTGTAGTAGGAGGTATATCGCTTTTTTTGTTTAATATTCCAAGTTCTATTGCTGTCCCAGATGATAATCTAATCATAAAACGCAACACTCCTTACACTCAGTTATTGTCATATTCATTTCTATAGCCTTATTCTTAGCAGACCTTGATGGTAATACTATTTTATTGACTCCACACATTATAGATAGCTGGTCTAACTCTTTTCTGTACATACCTCTTGGTCTCATGCACCCTAGATTAATTTCAGTATCTGGCAAGTTAATTCTAGCTTCACATAAAATATCTACTACTCCTTCTAGCTTAGGAGGTTCTACATTTTCATACTCAGTTCCCTTTGTTGGAATAAGAACTATAAATGTAAGTTTATTAGGAGGATTTTTTTGTAGGTATTCTATAATCTCATATTCACCTTTTATTTTTCCTCCTTTTAAACCAATACATATATGTGGTGCTACTTCTGTATTTTCTCTTAGTGTATTATAAACTTCGATATAATCTTCTTTACTCTTTTCCATCTTATAAACTTCTCTTATAGTTTCTTTATCAAATACTAAATCAAAAGAAACTATATCTAAATACTTACACAACTCTATAATACTACATTTATCCATAAGTCCTAAATGAGCATTCAACCTGTATCCTTGCTCCTTTAAGCTTTTAATAGTCTGAATATGAGTACTCATTGGAACATCTCCCTCATAACTACAACCACCACTCAATAGAAAGCTAGTTATATTCCTTGATTGTACTTTTTCCTTATAATCCTCTATTGGCACCATATTGTTTAAATAGTGACCATTACAATGAGCACATTTCAAACTACATTGATTGCTTGTAGTACTAAGAGCTAATGTCTGATTAGGATAAGCAAACTCTATTTTATTTCCAAAATTCCTTAATTTAATATCAAATGCTATTTTCATTTTTTCAGATAGATTATTGTTCATAGTTTATTCCTTTTCAGTTACATTTTACTCTTCTAATAATTTCTTTGCTGTTGGAAACTGTTCTATATTCGTATGTGGCAAGAAACATGCAGAGATAAATTCATCCATATAGCTTGGGTATACACTAAGTTCAACATAAGTTATTTGATTACCTATTTCCTCAAGCTTATTTTTTGCATCCTTACTTATAAGAGCTAAGTAAGAACCAACAAGTGAGCTATTTCCAATATAAGTAAACTTTTCTCTATCAATATCAGGAAGTAATCCTATAATTATTGAGTTTTCTATGTCTAAGTTATTTCCTATACCACCTGCTATATAAACTCTATCTAGTATACTAAAATCCATACCTAAACTGTCTACAAGAGTGTATGCACCTGAATATATAGCTCCTTTAGCTCTTATGAAGTTATCTATGTCAACTTCATTGACTACTATATCATTTTCTAAATCAAATTCTTCTTTAAATGCTAATACATACTCTCCTATCTCATGCTCATTAAATCTAACTCTCTTATTGTCCAAATCTCTATATATCTTACCTCTTCTATCTATTACACCTTTAGTAATCATTTGGCAGATTAAATCAATTATACCAGAACCACATATACCAACTGGGGCACATTCATCTATAATTTTTAATGTTGGCTCTAAAGTTTCCTTATCAATAGTTACTTTTTCTATTGCTCCTGCTGATGCCCTCATTCCACAGCTTATACCTCCACCTTCAAATGCAGGTCCTGCTGAACACGCACAGCTCATCATATAATCTTGATTTCCAAATACTATCTCTCCATTAGTTCCTAAATCTATAAATAAAACATTTTCTTCACTTGACCATATACCTGCAGATAATACACCTGCTGTTATATCTCCTCCTACATAACTTGCAACAGATGGAGCTAAGTACACATATGCACTGTCATTTACGAAAAGTCCAACATTTTCTCCCATAAGTTTTGGAGATTTCAAAAATGGTGGTATGTAAGGTTCTTGTCTTAAGAAGTCTGTATACACACCTAAGAATAAACTTGTCATAGTTGTATTCCCAGCAGCCACTAAAGTAACTACATCTTCTTTATTTATTCCATTTCTTTCGTATATTGTTTTTAATAGTGGATTTATAGTTTCCTCAACTATAGCTTTGTGAAGTGTTTCTAAGCCATTTTTCTTAGTTGAATATATAATCCTATTTATAACATCTGCTCCGTATTTTATCTGTGCATTTCCAGAAGAGGCTTTATCTACTACTTCTTTTGAATATAAGTCTACTAAACATACTACTACTGAAGTTGTACCAATATCTATTGCAACTCCATATAAGGAATTTTCTTTGTTACCTTCTTCTATATTTATGATTGTAAGTTTTTTTTGTTTTTGAACATACGTTATTGTAATTTTAAAATCACTCTTTCTAAATACTGTTGGCATCTTTCTAAGTATATCTAGCCTAAAATCTATTTCATTATATCCTAAGTTATTTCTAACATATCTTTCCAATCTATCTACATCACTTATATTATCATCTAAGTTTGGCTCTTCCATTTCTATGTATTTCTTTTTTATATTTGTTTTAAATTGAAGGTTATGTTCTTCAATTATTTTTTTAGCTCTTTCAAATATTTCTCTATCTTCTTTTTTATTACTACCTTCTATCTTCATACCATGCATAGAAGATGATACTTTAGAAGGAACTTCAATTTCTATATCTGAGATTACCTTTGTACAACAAGCCAGTATATAACCTTGCTCCCACTCATCATCCGTTATATGTCTTGTTTTTTCTGTATCAACTTTCCCATTCAATAATTTTACTTTACATTTACCACAAGACACATTTCCATTACAAGGAGCATCTATAAATATGTCTGCATTTCTTGCAACCTCTAGTAATATATCCCCCTCATTACAATAAACTTCTTTATTGTTTGGTGTAAAAGTTACTTTTATCATATTATCCTCCCAATTTGTTCTATATATTATAAAAGGAAAGTATAGCTAAATTTGCGTGCACTCAAATTTTACTATACTTTCCCCAATTATAATAATATACTAATCTTTAATTATTCTAATCCAGCCTCGTATTCTTTATCACTTAATAACGTATCAAGTTCAGCCACATCAGCTAGTTTTACTTTTAATATCCAGTTTTCATATGGGTCTTCATTTATACATTCTGGCTCATCTTCTAATTTTTCATTAACTTCCAATACCTCACCATTAACAGGAGATATTAAATCAGAAGCTACTTTAGAAGACTCAACTACTCCAAAATCTACTCCCTTAGTTACAGTATCTTCTACTTCTGGTGTTTCAACAAACAATATTTCTCCTAATTGATCTTGAGCATAGTCTGTTATACCTATATATACAACATCTCCATCAATTACTTTTACCCACTCATGATCTTTAGAGTATTTTAATTCTGGTAATAATTTCATTTCGATAGACCCCCAATATTATATTATTGATTAAATTACTTAAATCATATTAATATTATATCATATTATTTTAAATTTTCCATCAATTACATTACACTTTCCATAGCTAATGCTGGATGACCTTTTTCTTCTAAGAAAGCTAATACTCCTTCAGAATCGTCAGCTATAGTTTCATCACAAACCATATCACAGAAGTTTTCTATTCCAGTCATTTCTTTAACTGTAGCATTTAATTTATCAGCTACATAATCTTTTAATTCTTTTGGCATCCAAACGATTCTTTCTGGTCCACCTTCTGCATAAGCGAATTTTTTAGAAGATATGAAATGTCTTCCGTGTCCCATGAATCCTGGAGTTTGAACTCCTCCACCTGTCATAGAAGCAAGTTCTCCAAAAGTCATACCAACTGGAGTAACACTTGCAAATTCTCTGTTAACTACAACAAATCCATTTGCTTCTGGCATTATACCACAGATACATTCGAAGCATCCACAAGAAGTCATTGGGTCTTCTAATATAGAGTATAATGTAACAGATTCAACTGCACCTTGAGATATTTGGTTTACAGTTTCATTTACTGAATTCCATACACCTGTTCTATCATCTAAGCACTCACCTTTTTCTATTGGTTGACAAGGACCTGTTGGGTCTAATTCTTTAGTAGCCTTAGCATCTAACCAGCTAACTGCTCCACAAAGACCAAGTCTTTCAGGAGTAACAACACAAACGTGAGCTGGTGCGAATGATTGACATAAGTTACAAGAATAGAAAGTATCAACACTTTCATCAACTAATGAAGCTAGTCTTTCATCTCTAGCATTGTACTTAGCTATTGCTTCACCTTTTAATTCTGAAACTTTTTCAGCATCTGTAATTATAGTTATTTCACACTTATCAACAACAGATTCAAATTCATCTAACATCTTAGCATATAAAACTTCTCCTATATGCTCAAGTCTAAATCCTTTATCAAATGCATCTTTAGAGATTCTTACCCAAGCCATATCTCTTTGTCCAACGTGCATTACACCTTCTATATAGTTTAAGAAGTAGTGGAAACGTCTTTCAAGAACTGGCTCGAAATCTTCTTGCATGTTTTTACCAGCTATTTTAACTATTACAGCAAGTGGTAATCTTAATACACCATCTGCATCAACTTCATCTATATTTGGTCCTATTATTTCTATCTTATGGTCTTCAACTTCAGTTGCTTCTTTCTTAACAACAAGTTCCCAAGCTTCAGTTCTGTTTCCACCAAACTCAGCAAACATGTCGCTCTTTCTAATTCTCTCACCTTCAAATGCTGCTGCAAATGAAACTGGGATAGGTATTTCAGTAACTTTTATTTTTATTCCTCTAGCTTCTAATGAAGTAGCTACTATCTTATCATAGTCTTTTTGAGTTAATAAGTTCATTGGAACTTCAAGAACTGTTTGGTCAGTTACAACTGGGAATCCTAAAGCTATTGCTCCAGCACCTGCAGATACAACTAATTCACTTAATGGTCCAAACGCATTAACAAATGCAGGAACTCTATTAGCTGTGTACTCTAATAATCCGTTTAAATCACCAGGAGTTAATCCACCGAATATTAATGCCGCTCTTACTGCAACAGATACAACGTGTATAACAGAAGTTACGTCATATCCTAGAGGTATAACTCTTAGTTCAAGACCCATTTTTACTCCAGCTTCTATAGCTTGGTCTATAACTTTACCAACTAAGAAAGTCAATAAACCTTTAGATTGATAATCTTTTATAACTTTTGCTGCTGATTCAGCATCAGGACATTCACCAAGAACAACTGCAACACCAGGTATATCTCCTGTAACTAGTGGTACACCAAGTGATCTGATTATAGGGTCAGTTATATGACCTGCACATGGCTCACTATATGGAGCATCCATAGTTGAATATTTTAATGCTTCGATTACTTCTGCAGCTAAAGCTGTAGCTAAACCAGCATTAAAAGCATGTTCTAATAAATGAGTTCTATTTATTAAAGATTTTACTACTTCTAAAGCACCTTCTAAGTCCCCTAAAGTGTTCATCTTTTGTCCTGTTGCAGCATATATACAAGGTAATGAATATGCTGTATCAGGGAAAGCCACTTTATGTTCTTTTCCATTTTTTTCTATAGCTTCAGCTAACATAGCTTGAGCCGCACCTAAAGCTTGTTCTGACCCTGTAAAGATTATATTATATAGATTCATTCTATTTCCCCCTTTAATATTTACACCTATTTTTTATTAACTATACCCTAAAAACCCTAGAAAGCAAATCCACCTTCATTTAGCTCTAAGAAAGAGTCTGCATATAAAGATGCCCCGTTGATTATGTCACAAGATTTTACAGTTTTCATTAATTCTGGGTCACATGGATTCATTATAGCTGAACTAAATCCATTAGCCATTGCCATTGCTAAGAATGCACTATCTAAAACAGGTCTAACATGCTTAGGACATCCATTAGATACGTTAGATAATCCTCCTGTAGTTAAAAGTCCCATTTCAGTCATCATTTTTATAGCTTCTAAAACTTCTACTTGTTTCTCTTGCATACCTTTTATAACTAAGCATAATGGGTCGAATAGTATATCAGTTGGTTCCATTCCTAACATTAAGCCTTTTTCTAATATTTCTTGGCAGTAAGCCATACGCTCATCATTATCTCTTGGGATACCTTCTTTTGCACATAAACCTATAACCATTGAGTCATATTCAGCTGCTATATCTATTAAATCAAATCTTGAACCAGCATCAGCAGAGTTTATTATTGGTTTTGCATTAGTTCTATCGTAAACTTTAAGTCCAGCTTCGATAGCTTTTTTATTAGCTGTATCTAATGCTATAGGAACATTGTTGAACTCTGATTGAAGTAATTTAACTCCCCATGTCATTATTTCTTCGCCATCTCTTTCAGCAGGTCCTATATTAAAATCTATATAGTGTGCTCCTGCCTCTAATTGTTCTTTTGCTCTTTTTAAGATTGGAGCTGGGTCTCTTTCTGCTAATGCTTTTCTTATTGAAGGTGATATACAGTGTATTCTTTCACCTATAATCATAAATTTTTCCATTTATAATGTCCCCCTTTAAATTTAATATTAATAGTTAGTTAATATTTTATTAGTTTGTTTGGCATGCTTTTTCTTGGTATCCTTTTAAGAACTTAGGTAATTCCATAGATTCCTCTGGTCCTATAACTACATTCCATCCTGGTAAGTTATCTTCTATATCACCTTTAAGTACTGCAACTTTTCCTGGAATGATAAGGTCTTTACAATTAGTTACTTCTTCTACCTTACTTTCTTTAATGAAAGCAGAGATTGAGTTTCCACCAAATTTACCAGCAGCCCAAGATGTAAGAACTGAATATCCACCTGCATCTGGTATTACTAACCATACTGGAACTTTTGATCTTTCTATATCTCCAGCAACTATGAAGTAAGTTAATGCAAAGTCAACAGTAACTAATACTGGAGAATTTTCATCTGGGTTATTGATTGGATAAATCTTTGGTTCAACTCTCATTGGTCTTTGTGGGTCAGTGTATATGTTTTGTCTTAGTGCAAATAATGGTAATGCCTTAGCATAACTAATATCATCTATTACTATTATAGAACCGTATTTTATAGTGAATATTGATGATAAAGCAACTTCCATCATAGGGTTTGAATTAGATAATCTATTTGCAAATACTATTGAAGGATATCCAAATGTTCTATCTTGCTCTTTTAAAGCTATTCTTCTAACTTGTATAGCATTAGTGTAAGTATCTTTTATGTTTTCTCCAGTTACATCTAATACTAATTCTTTATATCCAGCAGCTTGAACTAACTCAACTGTTTCATACAATTCTTCTAAGCTACCAGCTTTTACACCTAATGGTAAACTTGCTCCTTTAACTACTTCTATCATATCTTTGTAGTTCTCTTTAGTTGCTCCATATACCATTGGTCTAGTATCTTTTAATACTTCAACAGCTTCTTTAACTACTTGTGCATCATCACAAGCTAAAATATAAGCTACTTCTAATCCACTGCCTTTTATTTTATCTATTAATTTTAAATACGCATCTTTATCTCCACAATATTCTAAAACAGCCATTTCAACTTTCATTTGTTCACCAATTCTTACATAGTCAACTTTTTTCATATTAGCTATTTTAGCATCTACTGCCTCATCATTCATACATGTACAGAATGAAACTGCATATCTATTTCTACTTACTAATGTTTTTTCATGTCTAAATAATACTGTTTCTCCACCTAGTTCATACTCAGATGCACCAGCACCAACTTTTAAAGCTTTCATTAAAGGTGCAGTAGCCTCTGATAATTTTGCTATAGCATCATCAGACATATGTGGGCATTTACCTACTTCTACAGCTCCTGAAGCAACCTTCATAGAGAAAGCCATACAAGTTGGGAATCCACAATCCTTACAGTTTTTCTTTGGTGTTAATTTAAATATATCTAAAGCTTTTAATGCCATTATTTTCTCCCCCTAACCTTAACAATTTAATTAAGCTAATGCGTTAACTAATTCTTTTATAGTTTCTATTGATTTTGGATGACGAAGTATAACTGCGTTTGAACCACCTACTAAAACACTTGCTGCAGTTGAAACTTCCATTGCTATAGTTCTTTCTTCTGGACAACCCCAATCTGGCTCATCTTCAATTGGAGCTATAGCTTCTTTAACATGACCTACTTCAAAAGCTACTGGTGTTATGATAGGCATTTGTAATGTCTTATCATTTTGACCAAATGCTGCAAGTCTGATTCTATCCATAGTAGATGCAACATACTCATATCCATAACCAACTGCTGAACATCCAACATTCATAACTATATTTTCACCTTTAACGCCTAATTGAGTTAACAATACGTTTAATTGTTTAGCTAGGTTTATATCAACAGAAGATTCAGCTCCTACTTTATGTGCATAAGCCATACCAGCTGATGCTCCTACTCCCTTATAGTTATCTTCTACTGCTGACATAAATAGACAGTTATGTCCATCTAATGCTTGAGCTAATTTTTCAAACAGTTTACCATCTTTTTCATGATTTCCTGAACCAGCTACAACTAAAGGTAATTTTATTGCTTCAACCACTGCTTTAGCTACATCAGCACATTCATCAACTGACTTATCTAATCCATTTGGGTCAGAACCATCAAATTTTAAACAAATAAAGTCTGCTTGTGTATTAGCTTCAACATATTTAGCCCATTCCACTGGACAGTTAGCTACATCTTTGTATAACTCCTTATATGAATCAGTCCAGCTTTCAGGATAAACGTCTGATATTTGTATACCTATTTTTGGAGAATTACCTACTTCCCCATCAAAACTATAAAAAGGTAATACATTTTCCCCACCTAATTTAATTGCTTTTTCCCCTATTCCTACTTCAACTTCTGATATTTTTCCAGAATATTTTTGAGTAGACATTTTAAATGCCATATTTTTTTCCCCCTTAAGCCTATTTTAATTCTAATTTAGCAAAAATTTCTTTCATAGCCACTTTAGATTTTGAATCTTCAGGTAAATTAACTAAAGGAATACCTGTAGAATCATATTCATATATCAATTCATCCATAGGTACGACACCGATTAGCTCTAGGTTATGCTTTTCAATTTCTTCTTTAACACCATCATTCATAACCCCATTTGGAACTTTATTTACAATTAGAAGTATTCTTCCAACACTTAATTTTAGTTCCTCAGCTAAATCTCTTATTCTAGCAACAGCTTGTATGCTACGTCTTGAACAATCACTAACCAATAAAAGCGTATCAACATGTCTAGTGACTTTTCTACTTAAATGTTCCATACCAGCTTCGTTGTCCATGACTAAGTATTTATAATGACCAGATATTTTGTTTACTTGTTCTCTAAGTATTCCATTTACAAAACAGTAACATCCTTCCCCTTCTGATCTTCCCATTACTAATAAGTCATATCCTTCTCCTTCTTCAATTATAGAATTTAATCTATATTGTAGATATTGTGCTTTTGTCATACCACCAGGGAATGCATTGCCTAACTTTTCTCTTTGGTTTACTTCTTCTCTTATTTCTCCTATTGTTGCTTCAACTTCGATACCCAACACTTCATTTATGTTAGCATTAGCATCAGCATCTACAACTAATACTGGTCCCTTTTTGTCCTTAACCAAATAATCAATCAAAAGCCCTGTGAGACTTGTTTTACCAGTTCCACCTTTTCCTGCAACAGCTATATTGTATCCCATTTTAAGACTTCCCCCTTAAATCTAGCCACAGAGCCTTATGTACTCTGTCTTTTTATTATAATTTAGGTACAGAATGAACACATTCTCCATGTACATCATGAAGTGCTTCCATTAGCCCTTCAGATAAACTTGGATGTGGATGTATTGCATCCCCTACTTGTTCTACTGTTAATCCTAGATGAACAGCAAGTGACAACTCTGTCAATAAATCTGTAGCATGAGGTCCTACTACTGCTGCACCTATTATCTTATCAGTTTCTTTGTCAGCTATAATTTTTACAAATCCTTGGAAATGTCCTATAGCCTGTGCTTTTCCAAGACCTCTAAAATCAAATTGACCTACATTGTATTCTACACCTTCAGCTTCAAGTTGCTTTTCAGTTTTACCAACACCAGCAACTTCAGGCTCAGTATAAACACATCTTGGAATTGCTCTGTAATCTACTACCTTAGTCTTACCTAAAGCATTTTCAACTGCTACGATACCTTCTTTAGAAGCAACATGTGCTAGGAAAGGAGTATCTATTATATCACCTATTGCGTATATACCTTCTACATTAGTTTCAAGATGCTCATTAACTACTACTTTTCCTCTTTCCATTTCAATTCCTATATCTTCTACTCCAGAATTATCAAGGTTAGGTCTTCTACCAACACATACTAGTGCATATTGTGCTTCTATAACCTTTCCATTAGAAAGAGTTGCAACAGCCTTACCATCAACTACTTCACAAGTTTGTACTCCAATACCTGTGATAACTTTAATTTTATCTTTTTTAAATTGTCTAAGTAGTTGTTTAGCTACATCTTTGTCTTCATTTAATAGTATTTGGTCAACCATCTCAACTATAGTTACTTCTGTTCCTAAGGCTCTAAAGAACTGCCCTATCTCACATCCTATAACTCCACCACCTACTATTAACATAGATTCAGGTATCTCTTCAAGTCCAAGAACTTCATCACTAGTTATTACTACTTTTCCATCATATGGGAACATTCTTGGTACAACTGGAACAGAACCATTTGCTAGTATTATCTTATCAGCTTTTATAGTTTCTACTGTTCCATCATCTTTAGTTACTTCTATAGTGTTTTTATCAATTAACTTTCCAAAACCATTAACTAGTTTTACTCCTCTTTTTTCAAATAAGAATTCTATACCACTTATTAATTGGTTTACAACTTTATTTTTTCTTTCCATTATGGCAGTGAAGTTTGGCTTAATTGTACCATCTATTTCTATACCAAAGTCCTTTGCTTCTTTTACAGTATTCAGTACTCCTGAAGAAGCAAGAAGTGCTTTAGTTGGTATACATCCTGCGTTTAGGCAAGTTCCTCCAACTCTTCTTTTTTCAATAACTGTTACATCTGCACCAAGCATAGAAGCTTTTATAGCTGCTACATATCCTCCTGGTCCACCACCTACTACTACTATCTTCATCCTTAATTCCCCCAAACCTTATATAATCTACAATCTTGCAATACTATAAACCTGCGGCATCCAGTATAGCAGGTATATTCTCTTCTGCCCCAATTGCCATTATATGAACACCATCACATAAATCTTCTTCTTTTAATTGTTTGATAAGTTCCCCTGCCATTTTTATTCCTTCACTTACCCAGTTTTCTTTTCCAGCTGCTCTTAATCTTTCGATTTGTTCATCTGGAACGAATATTCCTGGTACATTTGCAGTCATAAATTTAGCCATTCCTGGAGATTTTAAAGGTACTATTCCTGCTAATACCTTGCAATCCATATCCCTTGTTAATTCTCTAAACTTTCTCATTGTATTTATGTCATAAAGTGCTTGTGTTTGGAAAAATTTAGCCCCTGCTTTTATTTTCTTTTGCATTTTTAATAATTGAACTTCTATTGGAGAATATTCTGGAGTTACTGATGCTCCTAGATAAAAATCTGGAGAACCTTTTAGTTTATTACCAGCCATATCCGTACCTGCCATTAAAGTCTCAGCAGTTTGAAGTATCCCCACAGAGTCTAAGTCAAATACTCCCTTAGCTTGTGGATGGTCTCCTACGCTAGTATGGTCCCCTGTTAGTGCCAACAGATTGTTTATCCCAAACACACCTGCTGACAACATTTCTCCTTGTATAGCTATCCTATTTCTATCTCTCCCTGTTATTTGAATAACTGGCTCTAATCCAGCATCTTTTAATAATTTACATGTAGCAAGAGAAGTTGCTCTCATAACTGCTGATTGAAAGTCTGTTACATTTGCTGCATGAACTCTTCCAACTAATGGCTTTGCACATTCTATTAAATGTGAAAGGTCAGTCCCTTTTGGAGGAGCCATCTCTGTAGTAACTGCAAATTTTCCACTTTCTAATGTTTCTCTTAATAAGCTCATCTCTAATCCCCCTTTTAACCTTCTAAAAAAAACTTTTATGAATTTGCTGCTGCTTCTTTCTTTTTCTTTGCACTTAAACTTCTTGGATTATTTTGCTTAGAATAGTCTTTTGGTGGTCTTATTTCTGCTAAGTTATCTAATTGTCCTATAGCTTCTAGTCTTTCATATATCTTTATCCAAGCACAATCATTCTCTGAATTTACTTCACACTTACCATTTTTAGCTCCACCACAAGCTCCATTCATAAGACCTTTAGCACACATAGTTACTGGACATATCCCACCTGTCCAACCAAGTTCACAATCTCCACAAGCTTTACAAGCTTCTTCGTATTCTCCAACCCTTTGTACTTCCCCTATGAACAAAGTGTTGTTGGCTGGATAAACTGGCTTATCTTTTAGATTCTTAACTATTGTCTGTGTACCATCCCCACATGCCAAAGATAAAACTGCATCAGCTTCTTTAGTCTCTTCTTTTAGAGCCTTTAAATCCTTTTTAGACTTTAAAAGGTTACAAGCAGGGTCAAGCATTACATATCCTAAGATTTTTTTGCCTTCACCTTCAAGAGTTTCCTTCATTTTTAGAACTTCTTCTTCTCCACCACTTTTACAAGTTGCTGCACATTGGTTACAACCAACTAAAACTAGCTTGTCAAAATTCTTTAAGTACCCTAGCACTTCTTCTAATGGTTTATTTTCAGAAATTATCATATCTACTTCCCCCCTAAACCTTCCACATATATATATCTATTTATTGTTTTGTAATTTACAAGCCTTAACTACATGTTTTGCAAGTATAGATGTTGTAACTGAACCAACCCCCGCTGGAACTGGAGTTATCATTGATACTTTGTCTAAAACTGCATTTGTATCAACATCTCCACATAAATTTCCTTCTTCATCAACATTTATACCGACGTCTATAACTACTGCCCCATCTTTAACAAAGCTTTCATCAACCATCTTAGCTCTACCAATAGCTGCTATCAATACATCAGCCTCTGCTGCTACACCTGATAGGTTTTTAGTTTTTGAATGGCATATTGTAACAGTTGCATGTTCACTTAATAAAAGCATTGATACTGGCTTTCCAACTACCATTGATCTTCCAAGAACTGTTACTTTACTTCCTTTTAAATCAACATTATAATGTTTTAATATTTCTACTACTGCTGTAGGAGTACATGGTGGGAATCCACTTTTATCACCTTCCATTACCTTAGCAGAGTTTATTGGACTAAAACAGTCTACGTCTTTTTCTGGTGCAATAACATATTTTATAACTTCTTCATTTAAATGTTTTGGAAGCGGTCTAAAACATAATATACCATTAACATTCTTGTCATCATTAACCTTCTTCAATACATCAATATATTCCTCTTGAGTTATATCTTCAGCTAATTCTAACACTTCTGTTGTTATGCCGATGTTTTGACATCTTTTTAATGCGCCTCTTTCATACGATAAATCATCACTTCTTGCTCCAACTCTAACTATTGTTAGCTTAGGATTTATACCTTCTTTAACTAGTAAATCAACCTCTTTTATTAATTCTTCACTAATCTTATCAGCTACAGGTTTTCCTTTTATAATTTGTCCTTTAGTTGACATTCCTTCCATATATTCACAACTCCCCTACAAGCAAACTTAAATTAATTTATTCTATATACCACATATTAATAACATAGTATCTACTTTCGTCATTTAAAAATTATTTTCCAAGAGCTTTTTCAACTTTGGCATAAACTTCATCACAAATTTTTACACCATCTTCAACTAACTTATCTACTTCTGTTTTTACCTTATTAACATATTCTTTATCTTGTATAGAATTTATATTTATAACTACATTTAATTGTCCACCAAGTATAGCAGCTCTTAAACACTGAACTCCTACACCGACATCACTTATAGCAAGTCTTGAACCTTTATCAACTAAATCTTCATGTAACTTAATAGCTTCATAGCAAACTCTTACTATGTTTAATGGTACTTCACAAGCAACTTTTAATGCTTTTTCCATTGTTTCTGCTTTTATTCTTTTTTCTTCTTCTGTTTCTTTAGGAAGCCCATAAGCTTTTGATAGTGGTAAGAAACATTCTGCATCATCATCTATCATTTTTAATAAATCTTTTTCTAACTTTCCTGCCTTACTTAATATCTCTTTTACACTTTCTTCATACTCAGCATACTTCTTCTTTCCTATTGTAAGGTTACACACCATACTACCTAGAGCCATACCAATTGCACCAACTAGTGCGGCAGCCCCCCCGCCACCTGGTACTGCTTCTTTAGAAGATAGTACTTCTACAAAATCAACACAAGTTTTATCTGCTATTTTCATGATAATCCTCCTTAAAAGGATGTAGGAAAATATCTCAAGTTATTTTAGAGATATTTCCTACTCTTTATTTATAAATTAATTTCCTTAGAATAATCCAGCTATTACTCCATTTTCATCAACATCTATTTTTTCTGCTGCTGGAACTTTTGGTAATCCTGGCATCTTCATTATCTCTCCAGTAAGTGCAACTATAAATCCAGCTCCTGCTGATATTGTTGCCTGTCTTACAGTTATTCTAAATCCTGTTGGTCTACCTAATTTAGTTTGGTCATCAGTTAAAGAATATTGAGTTTTAGCCATACATACTGGAACTTTAGTAAATCCAAGTTTTTCTAAGTTAGCTATTTCTTTATCAGCTTCTGGAGTATAATCTACACCATCTGCTCCATAAATCTTAGTAGCTATAGCATTTATCTTGTCTTTTATAGATAAATCATCTTCATAGCAGAATCTAAAGTTATTTTCTTCTTCATCTAATAATCTTAAAACTTCTTTAGCTACTGCAATTCCACCTTCTCCACCTTTTGCCCATACTTCAGAAAGAGCAACATTGACACCTAATTCTTTACACTTGTCTTCAACAAGTTTAAGTTCAGCTTCAGTGTCAAGTGGGAATCTGTTGATTGCAACAACTGCTGGTAATCCATATACTTGAGTTATGTTTTCAACATGTTTTAATAAGTTTGGAAGTCCTTTCTCAAGAGCTTCTAGGTTTTCTTCATTTAAGTCTGCTTTAGCAACTCCACCATTGTATTTTAATGCTCTTACAGTAGCAACTATTATAACAGCATCTGGTTTTAAGTTAGCCATTCTACATTTTATATCTAAGAATTTTTCTGCTCCAAGGTCAGCACCGAAACCAGCCTCAGTTATTACATAATCTGCAAAGTGCATAGCCATTCTTGTAGCTATAACAGAGTTACATCCATGAGCTATATTGGCGAATGGTCCACCATGTACAAATGATGGTGTTCCTTCAAGAGTTTGAACTAGGTTTGGTTTTAAAGCATCTTTTAATAATGCAGCCATAGCACCGTTAGCTTTTAATTGTCTAGCTGTTACAGGTTCACCTTCGTAGCTATATCCAACTATTATATTTCCTAATCTTTCTTTTAAGTCAGATATGTCACTTGCCAAACAGAATGCTGCCATTATTTCAGAAGCAACAGTTATATCAAATCCATCTTGTCTAACTGCTCCATCACCTTTTTTACCCATACCATCAACGATATTTCTAAGTTGTCTATCGTTCATGTCTACACATCTTCTCCAAGTTATTTTCTTAGGGTCTATTCTAAGTGCATTTCCTTGGTGAATATGGTTGTCAAGCATAGCAGCTAAAAGGTTATTAGCAGCTCCTATAGCATGAAAATCTCCTGTAAAGTGTAAGTTTATATCTTCCATAGGAACAACTTGTGCATATCCTCCACCAGCAGCTCCACCTTTAACACCAAATACTGGTCCTAGAGATGGTTCTCTTAAAGCAACTAATACATTTTTGTCTAATTTAGCAAATGCATCAGCAACACCTATAGTAGTAGTAGTTTTTCCTTCACCTGCTGGAGTTGGGTTTATAGCTGTAGTTAGTATTAACTTAGCTTTTTTACCAGTCTCTCTTTTTAGTAGATTGTAGTCAACTTTGGCTTTGTATTTACCATAAAGTTCCACATCATCTTCACCTAGTCCTAATTTTTTTGCAACCTCTCTAATATCTTGAGGTTTAGCTTCTTGAGCTATTTCAATATCAGATTTAAATCCCATAACTGAATCTCCTCCCACAACCTAAATAGATTTAAAATATAATTTTTGTAAAAATTGTATTAATATGTAAAAATTATATTTTATAAGATAATTATACATGTAAAATTACTTAAAAACTAGCTACTAAGCTATTAAAATATTCAAACTTAATAGCTAGTTATTTATCTAATTACTTATTTATTACCTATCTATTACCTATGTCTAACCTTTAACCAACTTAAAATCCCAAATCAAACCTTCTATTTATCTTTAAGTGACATTAATTTATCTTTTATTGCTTTAATTTGTGCTTTTGTTGTTTCACTAGAATCATATGGAGATTGATTAGCTCTATCAGAATCTATAACATCTTGGTTATAATAAATAAATCCTAAAGATTCTCCATCTTCTAAGTTCTGGATTATAAATTCTTCATCTTCCTTATTTCTAATTTTATTTCCTACTACAAATACTTTATTTACACCTATATCATGTCCAAGTTTCTTAACTTTTCTATAAGTCTGTAGGCTTCTCTCTCCTGGTTCTACGACTACTATAAAAGCGTCTACACCTTGGGCTGTTCCTCTTCCTAAATGTTCGATTCCCGCTTCCATATCCATAACCACTACATCTTTATTTTGTAGTATTAGATGTGAACATAGTCTTTTTAAAAGAACATGCTCTGGACATACACATCCAGTACCACCAGAATCTACTGTTCCCAATGTAAGTAATCTTACTCCATTGTATTCTTTACAGAAATTTTCAGGGATATCGTCTACTTTAGGATTCATCTTAAACATTTTTCCAAATGAACCTACAGAAGCAGCTGTTCTATCTGAAACTAATTTTTTCATTTCTGATATAGGTACTATTGATTCATATACTTCTTTTGGAAAACCTAGTGCTAAAGCTAAATTAGCATCAGGGTCGGCATCAACAGCAACAACTCTGTATCCGTCTTCAGCAAACATCCTAGAGAGCATTGAAGAAAAAGTCGTTTTACCTACTCCACCTTTACCTGTTATTGCTATCTTCATAATCCCTACCACCTTTATTACTATTTGCTTTTTAGTAGTTAATTTTATAGTTAAGTATTTTTTATACACTATATTTTTATATACTAAAAATAAACTACAGCTAGTCCTTACAGGAACCAATTAGATTTACCCTACTAGCTTTTCAAAGCAGCATGTATAGTTTTATTATTCTTCATTATATTGTTTATATTTTATTTATTCAGTATATTTATTATATTTCGATATTCTTTATTTTAATATTTGACTTTATTCAACCATAAAATTGCTTATAAAAACGTTTATTATATAACTTCTCTATTTCTTAAGCTTCAGCTTTTTCTGCCATTTTTTCTTCAACTAATGCTTCAAAGTGAACACGTTTCTTCTCTATATCTTCTATTATTGTAGCTGCCAATTCTTTTGGATTTGTATTTACAGTAAATGTTGCTCCAACTTTATCTTTTAATTCGCTAGTTAATATATCCACTGCTCTTGAAGAACCAGCTATTGGAGGCATTATTCCTAAATAAGTATCTATACCAGAAGCTACAACATAACATCCTATAGCAACTGCTTTTTCTGACATCCATTCTGGAGCTATACCTACAACTGGAAGGTCACACATATCCATATCTAAGTAATTAGCTGCTGCTCCAACTAAATCTAGTATACGACTTATATCAACACAAGAACCCATATGTAGTACTGGTGGGATTCCTACTAATTTACAGACAGTTGCAAGACCTTTACCTGCATATTTTTCAGCTGCATCAGTTTCCATTAAACCAAACTTAGCTGCTGCTGAAGCACCACATCCTGTAGTAACTACTATTATGTCGTTTTTGATTAATTCTTTCATTATTGTTACATGAGCCTCATTTGAAACTCCTTTAGCATTGTTACATCCAACTACACCAGCTGCTCCTCTTAGTACTCCAGCTTTTAGACAGTCTGTTAATGGCTTAACTGTTCCTGCTGGGTCTATATGAGAGTTTACAACTCTGTCTAATTGATTTACTACTGCTTCTACACTATACCCAACTGTTGCCCCTGATTTTAATTCAGGTATAAGTACTTTTGATTTATCTCTATTTTTAAAGTTTAAAATAGCTTCTTTAACTATTGCTTTAGCATCATCAAGTGCTTGTTCTTCTCTAAATTCAATATAAGTTGAACCTGTTATCTTAGCTTTTGGAGAAGTTGTTACAAATTTAGTATGGTAACAATCTGCAACTCTAGCTAATGCAGGGAATATACATTGAACGTCAACTATTACAGCTTCAACTGCTCCAGTTATTATTGCAAGTTCTTGTTGATGGAAGTCTCCTGCTATTTTTACACCATGTCTCATTGTAATCTCATTACCTGTACAACACATACCTGCTAAGTTTATTCCATCAGCACCAACTTCTTTAGCTAAAGCTACTAAGTCTGGCTCTTCTGATGCTAAAACTATCATTTCTGATAATGCTGGCTCATGTCCATGTAATATTATGTTAACTTTATTTTCTTCTAATACTGCTAAGTTAGCCTCTGTTCTTCTTGGCACTGGAGTTCCAAATAAGATATCGCTTAGACGAGTACCTATCATAGAACCACCCCAACCATCAGCCATAGAAGTTCTAAGACTCATGTGTATTAAACTATCTATATCACCAGTACATCCTATATGAGTAGAGTGCATTATTGTTGCAATTTCTCTATCTATAGCTCTTGGCTCTATAGCATATTCTTTCCATATTTTTTGTCTTGGTTCTGGTGCATTTTTTATAAATCTTAATGTCCCAAAAGGTTTTCCAAATTCCATTAATGCAATTTCTGCCACTTCATGTGCTACATCATAGATATCTCTACCTTCAGTCTCTACATCCCATTCTTTAGCTAAAGTAATTAACTTAGCTTCGTCTCTTATTTTATAGTTTCCATTTGGATCAGCTAATGCTAATGTATGTGCTATATCTCTAGCATGGTCTGAATGGGCAGCTGTCCCACCAGCAACCATTCTTGCAAAGTTTCTACCTACTATAGTATGCTCATCTGCTCCACATAACCCTCTTGGAGTCTTAGGACTTATTCTACATGGTCCCATTCCACATATTCTACAGCAAACACCTTGAAGACCAAAACCACATTGTGCCTTAAAGCCTTCTTTTCTATCATACATTGTTTCTACGCCTTCTTCTCTAGCTTTAGCTATCATCTTCTGGCTGTTTAAATCAATTGTTAACATTTTTTCATCCATATTCCTATCCCCTTTTTTTGATTTTTAAAATCCCCCAGGTGACTGACTTCATGTCATAAAATAATAAAATAAATGCTTTCTAAGTTGATTATATACTAATTTTCAGTACTTTGCTTTAAATTTAAATATTTTTTTAACAAAATTAGATAATACATAAAAATTTTATTTTTTATACCTAATTTAAGTTAATTTTACTGCTCATTTTTGGCTATTTGTTAATATCTAAACCTACTTTTTTGATATTTTAGTTTAATTAAATTATGTTTTGATTTTTATAAATCAAATTTGAAATTTTTCTAGTCATTTTTATGTTATTACAGATTGTTTGTGTATTTATTATTTTTCACTACTTTTGGACTTATTACAGATTTTTACTCCCTAAACTTAATTAGTAAAAACTTCTTAGAATAGCATTTTTTGGACTAATTTTTTTGAATTTTTTTATTTTTCCTACTTTAATATTAATTATAGCTTCAAATTGAACATTTGTATATATTCATTTGAAGCTATAATTATTTTTTTATATAAAATTTTTTTAATATTATATTAATTTAGACATTTTGACTATTTTTTCTACTTTAATTCATTTATTTCAAACTATTTATTCTATTTCATGCTCTTAGCTACAATAGCTCCATATGCAATAGAATATAATTTAGATTCATGTGAATCAGCTCTTGACACTAAAACTATAGGAGCTTTTGCACCCATAATTATACCTGCTGATTTAGAGTCTGCCATGTATGTAAAGGCTTTCCCTATTCCATTCCCAACCTCTATTGTTGGAACCAATATAATATCTACATCTCCAGATACTTCACTCTTAAATCCTTTTATTTCACTAGCTTCTTTTGAAACAGCCAAATCAAAAGCTAAAGGTCCTTCCACAATTACATTGTCACCAAATTCACCTTCTTTGCAAGCTTTTGCTAACATATCTGCATCTACAGTTGCCTGCATCTTAGGATTTACTTTTTCTTTAGCTGCTAAGCATGCAACTTTTACAGTTTCCATACCTAAAGCTTTTGCAGCTTTTATAGAATTTTTTAATATTTTTGCCTTTTGCTCATAATCAGGAGCTATATTCATACCTCCATCTGTAGTTATAAGTAATTTATGGTATTTTTCTAACTCATAAACCATGACATGACTTAATAAACTATCAGTTCTAAGACCGTACTCTTTATTTAGTACTTCTTTTAGTATGACAGATGTATCCAGTAATCCTTTCATTACAAAATCAGCTTCTTTACTTGATACTAATTTAACTGCTATTTCTGCACACTCTTTGATATCATCCTTATCCACTATTTTGATACCACTTAAATCAAATCCTATTTCTTTTGATATTTCTCTTATTTTTGCTTCATTTCCAACTAGTATAGGAATAATTATATTTCTTTCTACAGCATCCTTTATTGCCATTAAAACTTCTTTGTCATGAGCTGCTGCTACAGAAAGTACTATTTTCTCCCCTCCCTTAAGTTGGTCTAAAATATCATCTAATTTTTTTATCAAAAGTAACCCCTCCCTTATATATATTTAACTAAATAATACCATATTTAATATACCTTTTCTCAATTTATTTTTTATGTGATAAAGAATTTATATAACTAAAAGATAGTTTAATATTTTATTCTGGGATTTCATCAATAACTCTTAAAATCTTTGCAGGGACACCACCTACAATGGTGTTTTCTGAAACATTTTTGGTTACAACTGCTCCAGCAGCAATAATTGCATTATCCCCAATAGTAACTCCTGGAACAACAGTTACATTAGCACCAATCCATACATTTTTTCCTATTATGATTGGAGAAGGATAAGTTGTACTACGTTTTTCTGGCATAATACCATGATTAAGTGTAGCCAATACCACATTATGCCCAATTTGCGTGTTATCTCCAATCTCAATACCACCTTGGTCTTGAAAATGGCAACTACTATTTATAAAAACATTTTTTCCTATAGTGATATTTTTTCCACAATCTGTATAAAATGGTGGAAACATAAAAAATGATTCATCTACTTTCTTTCCAATTAACTCAGAAAACAAACTACGGATTTCTTCTGGCTCATGATAAGAAGAATTTAACTTACTTGTAATTTTCCTTGCTTCATTACTCAACTTAACCATAAATTCATGTATTTCTGATTCACTAGAAACAGGTTTTCCTTGATTGACATGTGTTAAAAATTCATTGATATTCATTTTATACATCCTTTCAATATACGCTTTAATTTATTTGTACATTCTAAACAATATTTTTAATAAAAATTAATTTAATTTATTTCATAGGCAATATCATTGCTTCTTTTAGTGTAATATACTACTCTATATATATCAAATACCTATATTAAATACTTAAATATACTTAAAAAGCATAAAAATTGATATAATTATATAGTAAATAGGCTAGTAAAGGAGGGCTAACTATGGAGCTAAGAGTATTAAGATATTTTTTGGCAATTGCAAGAGAAGAAAGTATATCTGGTGCAGCGACATTTTTGCATATAACACAACCAACGCTTTCTAGACAGATTATAGAACTTGAAGAAGAGTTGGGAGTCAAATTATTAGTTCGAGGAAATAGAAAAATTACTTTAACAAATGAAGGTAGACTTTTACATAAAAGAGCAGAGGAAATTATATCATTAGTTGATAAAGTAGAGTTAGAATTCGACAATCCAAATGAGATTGTTAGTGGTGATATATATATAGGAGGTGGTGAAACTGAAGCTATGCGACTTATTGCTAGAACTGCACATCATTTTCATCAAAAATACCCCAATGTAAGATACCATCTTTTTAGTGGAAATGCTGATGATGTAACTGAAAAATTAGACAAAGGGCTTCTTGATTTTGGTATTTTAATTGAACCTGCAAATATACAGAAATATGATTATGCACAAATTCCTGCTACTGATGTGTGGGGTTTACTAATGCGTAAAGATAGTATCCTCACCTCACAAAACACGATAAATCCAAAAGATTTATGTAATATACCACTTATTATTTCAAGGCAGACACTAGTTGATAAGGCAATTTCTAAATGGCTTGAATACAGTACTGAAAAGCTAAATATTGTTGCAACATACAATTTAGTTTATAATGCTTCTCTTTTGGTGGAAGAGGGGCTGGGCTATGCTTTATGTTTAGATAGACTCGTTAATACTACAGAAAACAGTAATCTTTGTTTTAGACCTCTATCTCCTTCTTTAGAAGCTAAGTTAAATATTATATGGAAAAAACATCAAATATTCTCAAAAGCAGCAGAAAAATTTTTACTTCAAATACAAAAAGATTTTTCTTCTATCATGTTGGATACATCTAAGTTGGATACACCTGAAGAAAAATAAATAATAAGAATAAAAAGTGTGGGTGTCTCAAAATGAACTTTTTAGTTCATAAGGAACTATTTTTTGTATGAAATCAAATATATTTTCATCATTTTGTACTGAGACCCAAAAGTTGGACTTTATACAGGAATGAAATTTTCATTCCTGTTTTTTTAGCTTTATGTAACTTTAGATTCATATTCAAATCTATATTTAACAGGGCTACGCCAATTTA
>NZ_OEZH01000150.1 GCF_900243075.1 Clostridioides difficile | reverse complement strand
AACTTTATATAAAATAATTAAAAATATACCTATTAAGGTAAGTAAAAAAGAGCTCTCACAGAACAAATTTAATTTGCTAATGCGACAGCCCCATTTTATTATAAACTCCAGTTTATTCTTAAACTATTTTCTTAAGTGAATTTACTTTCTATATCTTTTAATCACCTCCTCTCTCATAGTGTTTTATTAATTGTACATAATAAGTTATCATAGCTTTGTTTATCTTTTATCTTATCTAGTACAAATAATCCTCTGATATTAAAACCTTAAAATTTTTTGATAAGTCTCTAAAGTTATCTCCTGTTATTGTTTGTTTTTTCCCTCCCATAGATATTACTTTTACTAATATCTCAGCCGATTTTTCTACTGTATCCATAAGACCAAATGTTAAGTCCAAAGTTTCTCCTGAGCAGAACGTTCCATGATGAGCCCAGATTACTATGTTATGTTTTTCCATTAGATTTTGTGTAGCTTTTGCTATCTCTATACCACCTGGCACCATCCAAGGTATGATTCCAATTCCTTCTGGAAATACAACTGGACATTCTGTAGCCATCTCCCATAATTCTCTTGTAAATACTTTACCCTCAAGAGGCAGTATAAAAGTTAATGCTATGAGATTAGTTGTATGTGAATGCATTATTACTCTATGTAATCCATTTGTTTTGTCTTTTTTTATAGAATGACTCATTAAGTGAGATGGAAATTCACTTGTTGGTTTAGCCTTATCTAATCCCCAAACTATTGCATAATTTTCACCTTTTTCATCTATTTTAACAATTCCTACATTTTGAACAGTATTTATAGAAATATTTCTCATGAATTTGCCACTTCCTGTAACTAAGAAATATTCATTAGCTAAATTTTCGACTGTTACACCAATTGGAATATATTCTATTTCTTCTGTTATAAATTCTTTTATTCCAGATATTTCTTCAGGTGTTAATCTATACGTTATATTCCCCCCATTACGCTCATGCCATCCCTTTAACCAAGCATCATAAGTTATTTTCATAAAATCTTTGATAAAGTTCATTTCCATTATAGACATATACCCTTACCTACTTTCTATTTAATAATTCTGTTAATTCGTACTCTTTTACTACTTCTATCCAATCTTCTTTAACAGCAACATTATTAATTTTACAATAATAGTTCCATATGTCTCCCATTGGATATGTTTTGAACTCTTCCATTATAGCCAATCTTTTTGTAAAATCGCCTTCGTCTTGTAATTTTCTTAATTCTTCATGAGGCATTAACATAGCTGATAACAATGCTTTTATCATATTTCTAGTTCCAATTACCCATGCTGCTATACGATTTATACTTGCATCAAAGAAGTCTAGTCCTATTATTACTTTATCCAAAGCATCATTTCTTACTATTTCCTTGGCTATTTCTTTTAGTTCATCATCTAATATAACTACATGGTCACTATCCCAACGCACTGGACGACTTACATGAAGTGCAACTTTATCTGAAAATAATAGCATTGATGATAATTTATCTGAAACAAGTTCTGTAGGATGATAGTGCCCTGTATCTAATAATGAAATTATGTTGTTTTTACTAGCAAAATTTAAGTAAAACTCATTTGACCCAACTGTATAAGATTCTACACCTAATCCAAAAACTTTTGATTCGACACAATCTAAATTATATTCTCTGTTTATCTCTACCTTTAATATTTCTTCTAGTGATTCCTTTAAGCGTCTTCTAGGACCTAATCTATCACTTGGTATATCTTTGTATCCATCTGGTATCCATATGTTTGTTAAACAAGTCTGACCAAGCTCCTTTCCAAAGTATTCTCCTATTTTTCTAGAAGCTATGCAATGCTTTATCCAAAAATCACGTATTTTTTTATCTGGGTGTGACAATGTTAACCCATCACTTGATTTTGGATGAGAGAATATTGTTGGGTTAAAATCTAATCCCAATCTTCTTTCTTTAGCCCATTTTACCCAATTTTCAAAATACTCTGGTTTTAGCTCATCTCTATCCACAAAGCTTCCACCAGTTTCTGCATATATAGCATGTAAGTTAACTTTATGTTTCCCTGGTATTAAACTTAAAGCCTTATCCAAATCTCGTCTTAACTCCTGAGGATTTCTAGCCTTTCCAGGATAATTTCCTGTAGATGCAATTCCTCCTGATAGTCTTTGTTGATTTCCTTCAAACCCTGTTACATCATCACCTTGCCAACAATGAATAGATATTTTGACTTTAGATAAAATTCTTAATACTTCCTCTACATTTATTCCCCATTTTTCATATTCTTTTTTAGCTACTTCATACCTTTGCTTTAATTCCATCACTTATCTCCTTTTTCAGATTAATTATATTGAATTATATCAAATGAATTTCTTATTATATCTCTCGCCTGTTCTAAATCATTTAGCTCATTCTTAGCAATTAACTGACATACTATATTACCTAGTGCTGTAGCTTCAACAGGTCCTGCTAATACCTTTTTACCACTTTCTTTTGCTATAAGCTCATTTAACAGTTCATTTTGACATCCTCCACCAAATACACTTATAGTTTCTAATTTTTCTCCTATGATTTCTTCTATTTCATTTATAGATTTACTATAATTTTTTGCTAAACTGTTAAAAATACAATATGCTACTTCTCCAACTGTTTGTGGTTCTGTTTGATTAGTTTCTATACAGTATTTTATTATTTCTTGTACCATATTTTCAGGATTTAAAAATCTATCATCATTTACATCTACTATTGATTTAAATCCTTCTGATAGTCTTGCATGCTCTACTAGTTCTGTAAAAGAGTGCTTACTGTCATAACACTTTCTAGCTTCTTGTATCATCCATAAACCCATTATATTTTTTAAAAATCTATATCTATATTCATATCCACCTTCATTAGTAAAATTATAATCTAAAGCCTCTAATTTGCACTTTGGTCTTTCTAACTCTACTCCTAATAAAGACCATGTTCCTGAACTCAATAAAATGCTTCTATTTTTTACAGGAGTAGACATGAAAGCTGAACCTGTATCATGAGTAACTGGTAAAATGACTTCTAAATCACATCCTAACTCTTCTACTAATTCTTTCTTTAAACTACCTAGTATTGTTTTGGGAGTTTTTATTTTAGCAAATAACATCTTGTCAAATCCAAGTTTATTTATTATTTCTTCATCCCAATTATTTGTTGTTGTATTTACTAATTGTGTAGTTGTTGCATTTGTATATTCTGTAACTTTTTTCCCAGTTAATAAAAAGTTAAAATAATCAGGAATCATTAGAAAGCTTTTTGCCTTTTCTAATAAATCTGGCTGTTGATTTTTTATTGCTAATAATTGATATATAGTATTAAACTTTTGAAATTGTATTCCCGTTTTTAAATATAGTTCCTTTTTATCAATTATTTTAAAGGCTTCTTCCATAATTCCATCAGTTCTATTATCTCTGTATGATACACAGTTACCTAATATATTGTCTTTTTCATCAAGTAACACAAAATCTACAGCCCATGTGTCTATAGCCACACTTACTGGAATTTTATTTATTTTTATACATTTTTTTATCCCATTTTTTATTTCAGAAAATAGCTTTGATATATCCCAACAAAAATGACCATCTTTTTTAATCAAATTATTCTTAAATCTATATACTTCTTCTATTTCCAATTTTCCATTATTTATATAAGAGATAATATGTCTTCCACTAGATGCCCCTATATCAATTGCTAAATAGTATCTCAAGACTTTTCCTCCTTAGATTTATTTATTAATTGAATTATACAAGATGTTAGTATATTCATTTAATATCTAAATTTGTCATATTTATTAACCTAATTTGCAATATAACTTTATTCTCAATAATAATTTTCAAAATATAATATCTTCAGAGCTATTAAAATGGTTTATTTAATAATAAAAAAGAATCTATTTTATAGATTCTAATTTTACTATTGACTATTTTTTATATTTTTTTTGTATTCTTTTGGTGTAATACCATACTTATTTTTAAATATTTTATAAAAATAAGTTAAATTTTCATAACCTACATTTTCTATAATTTCAGCTATTGATAAATTAGTAGATACTAATAATTCACATGCTTTACTTAACCTTTTTTCTTGCACTAAATCTTTAAAAGTATATCCAAGATGTTTTTTTACTAGTTTACTTATTTTATAATCACCTTGATTCAAATTACTTGCAATTTCAGATAAACTACCTTTCTTGTAGTCCTTATCAATATATTTTAGTATTTCTATAATCATCATCTTTTCATAATTATCTACTGCATGATTTTCTATATCTTCAGAATTTTTAACTAATTCTACTAACAATAATCCCACTAATAATTTAATCTTTACCTTATTAACCACACTTGGTTCATACAATTCTATTATAATTTTTTCTATTATATCTTGAATCTCTTCTTTCTCAGATACTTTAAAATACATATATTCTCCAAGATTATAATTAGTATATAGTGTAGTCATTAAAAAGTTCATTATTGTATTATCATTTTCCAACAAAGATATAATATAATCAAAAAACTCTGGTTTTATTATAAAATTAATTATTATATCTTCTTCGTCACTAGCTTCTATTTCATGAATAACATGCTGATTTAAAAATATTAATTCTCCTCGTTTTAAATTAATTTTACATTCATCTATAGTTTGTACTAACTTTCCTCTATAAACATAATTAAATTCTATATAATTATGCTTATGTTTTGGAAATTGTGTAAATCTTGTATGTTTTCTTATATGTATCAACTCATCTATATTCAATAATTTGTTGCTATCTATTATAAATTGAGAATTATCAGTATAAATACTTTTATCTATTGTATAATTTCCTTCTAGTATATTTTTTTCTTCTTCTGTTATTTCCCTCAACTTATCATGAATATATTGTCTCATGAGCCACCTCCTTCAATAAAATCCTTGATTTTATACGATATTTTTTTGGAGTCAGATTATATGTTTCTTTAAATTTTTTATAGAAGAAGGTTTGATTAGTATATGAACCACTATAAACATAAATTAACTCTATAAAGTTATGTTTATATTTAGGTATATCTATAAATCTATGATGTTTGGATATCATAGTGTCTTCATTTAAAGAAGGTATATTTTTATCTGTTAGTATTATAGTTTCATTTATTTCTTCGCAACATAAAATAGTATACAATATAGACACTATTTTTTTATTATCTAACTTTTTTACATTATTAGTATCTATACATTCTAATATGTACCTTTCTTCTTGTGTTTTTTATTTAAGTATATTTTCTAGCGTTTCATCACTCCGCCAACACTTAGACAGTCCATCATCAAATCAAACCAGCTTCATTCCTCTGCCAATAGGTAGGCTTCCATTTGCCGACAGCCCTTGCCCTTTAATTCCAACAAGACACCCCGTACAGGGTTAGAAGATACCAGTATCACGATATTTCCTGTAATATATTATTCCTCATAGCCGTACTGCCCGTAGTCCTCATGGAGCATATATTTGAGATTGATATGCAGAATGTCCTTTATGACGCTTCGTGCGTCCGTGGTAGAGAAGCGGACACGGAAGTAGTCAATCAGCATAACAGCGGTTCTTGTGGATTGAAACGCTCTAACTGTTTTGTGATTTCCTGCTTTAATTCTTCTGTGAGCGGTGTTTTGCCATTTTTGATACGGTTATAATGTCTCTGCTGATACCGCAGGAGGTGGCAAGCCTTGACTATGAAACGCCGTATTCCTCACGCTTATTTTTTAGTTCCTGTATAAAAAGTTCATTGTTCATAAAATCAGTCCTTTCTGTTTCTTTACATGAAAAAAGGAGAGTCAATCTAAAATCAACTGTCCTATATCTAAAATATTCTGTTTTCCATGTGAAATTGATACGTTTTATCTCACACCCTTAAAAATACGATTTTGCCTTGTAGATACAGCGTTTTCCGCTTGTTTTTGAATATTGTCTTTTGTTTTTTGTGCCCCCTTTGTTAGATAACGGGGGCTTTGAACGGCTCGCAAGCTCGCCGAACCGCCGAAGTGAACTGCCCCCTCGCCAGCAAGCTGGCGTGGCGTATTGTCTTACGACCGCCACCGTGGTTGGATCACTCTGTCGGTTTGAGAAGTTTTGGGCTGGTTTATAAAAATAAGAGTGGCTTCATACTTTCTTACGTGTCAAAAGAACTCCAATAATTCCCCCTATAAGGACAATCGGTGCTAATCTGACAAATAGCCATTCAAACGCATGAAAAGCCACTCCCAAAACAGCGGTTTCAGGGTCGGTATAATTCCAATCCAAATAATGACTATTTAGTTCCACTAAGACCACAAAAACTATTACGATAACTGCACATAATAAAATAAATAGTCAGTGAAACATTTTTCTTTTCATGTTTTTTCTTTGTGCAAGTTGCAAGTTGATAACTTCTAATTTTTCAGAAATCACTTTTAAGTTATCAACTTCCGACTCAACAATAGTTTCTCCAAGTAAAGTGCTTACAGGTGTTTCAAGTACCTCTGATATGGAAATTAACATATCAGAATCGGGAACCGATAATCCTTGCTCCCATTTAGATATTGTTTGTCGCACAACATTCAGTTTAATAGCAAGTTCTTGTTGCGAAAGTCCTTTTGACTTCCTGATTGCTTTAATGTTTTGGCTTAACATTAGGTTAACCACCCTTTCTTTCAGTTGTTACTGCTACTATAGGCGGAACTGCCCGTTGCTTCAAGCAACACATTTTAACATTTTGAATCAAACAACAAAATTACATTTAGCATTTACACTACAAACTGGGATTTCTTTAGTAGATTTTCCCCAAAAACGAATTTTGGCTTCCTAAGTTATACGGACAAATATCTCTGCATTTATGACAGGCTATTCTCCAAACCTTTGTTTCTTCATCATCTCCAAACGCAAAATCCCAACAAGTTTGTTGTTTTATTTCAGGATTTTCTAAGGCATTTACAGGACAAATATCAACACATAAATTACAATTATTACAAAGAGGTTTTTTCATTTCATCAGGCTCAAAATCCTGTTCACATAACACAGCTCCCAGCCAAACCATACTTCCAAATTCTGGTGTTATTAACAAAGAGTGCCTTCCTATTGTTCCCAATCCAGCCGCTTCAGCTATATGTTTTTGAGAAACAATAGAACGATTTCTGCCAGTGTTTTTATCCCATTGACTTTCATTTGTAGGAATAGGAACGCATACTATCTGATTCTTTTCCATTTCAATACAAAAATCGAGAGCTATCGTATCCATTTTGGGTGTGATAGAATTTCTCACTTTTGTATATGGAATATGAGACTTGCAGATAAGCGTCCCTATTGGGAATCTGCAACCAAAAGAAATAACCGACTGACATGTCGGCAGAACATCTAAGAGGTGATAGCCTTCTGGTGCATTATCAAATCTATCTATACTTGCTATTCCGCATAAATCTGCACCTAATGCAAACATTATGTCTTTTACTTTTTTACTATTTAACATATAATATAGTTCGCCCTCCTTTTCAATTATTATGTTAGATAACTTTACAAAGTCTAATTTACTTCATTATATAAATAATAATCAATAATGAAAAGTAACTCTAATTTACAAAATTCCAATTTGTCTTTATGCACATTATATCATGCCCCTTTAGGTATTGTCATTTCTTTTCTACTACAATATATTTATGGTTAATACCCCTTACAGCCAGTAAGGAATTATCCATCTTGTTGCTTAAGCTGTATAATGATGGAGCAATCGCTATGTCATTTTCTTTTCTTGGACTTTGCGTCCGTAAAGCAAACTGACAACCAGCTTCTCATTCGCAGTGTTCGTTTTATGCAGGTTGAACTGCCTTCGGTATGTTTGTGTCACACTACAGTAGATTGAATAGGCAATGAGTAAAGCCGGTATTTATCCATTGCAAGAATTTCAAGAAGTGATAAATTTATGCACATGAACGCAATAGGTATTGACATTTCCAAAGGTAAAAGTATGGTGGCTATTCTTCGTCCTTATGGTGAAATCATTTCAAAACCATTTGAAGTCAAACACACTATTAGCGGTATCCGCTCTCTCATTGACCATATCCAGTCCATTGATGGGGAATCCTGCATTGTAATGGAACACATGGGCCGTTATTACGAACCTCTTGTCTGTGAGTTTTCACAGGCCGGCCTTTTTGTATCTGCTGTAAATCCCAAACTGATCAAATACTTTGGCGACAATTCCCTGCGCAAAGCGAAGTCTGATAATGCAGATGCCTTAAAAATTGCACAGTATACCCTTGACAGTTGGACGGAATTGAAACAGTATAGTCTCATGGATGAAATCCGTAATCAACTCAAAACCATGAACCGCCAGTTTGATTTTTACATAAAACACAAAACCACCATGAAGAATAACTTGCTCAGCATCCTTGACCAGACTTACCCGGGAGCTAATACCTATCTTGACAGCCCTGTCCGGGAGGACGAAAGCCAGAAATGGATTGATTTTATAGCCGCCTACTGGCATGTAGATAGTGTTCGCAAACAGTCTAAGGGCGCATTTATCGAACACTATCAAAAGTGGTGTAAACACAGGAAGTACAACTTTAGCCGTTCAAAGGCTGTGGAAATCTATGAAACATCTAAGGAGCTTGTTTCTGTACTTCCAAAACACGATCTAACAAAGGTAATCATCAAACAGGTGGTAGAACAATTAAATACGGCTTCACAGATGGTGGAACAGCTTAATGCCATGATGAATGAGGCTGATTCTAAACTTCCGGAATACCCTGTTGTCATGGATATGAAAGACCAACTATAAAAAGGGCACAACAATAAGGCTTGCTGTCAGGCAAGCCGGAGTAGAAAACAAGGAATTACGCCTTGGGAACGTGAGTCTGATTGTTTTTTAGAACAGCATAAATAATGTTGCACATTTTTCTGGGAACGGCACCCACACAAATCGGGTGATGTTTTCCTTCCGCTTTCTGGGACTGTCGAATTTAGAAATATCACCGATTTCGCTGATGATAGCAGCTCCGGTAACATTACCGACACCGGTAATGATAGTAATGGGAGAATTCAGCTTTTCCATAAGGCTGGAAATCTCCGCTTCCGTTTCCTTTACCTGCTGTTCGATAAAAGAATCTGCTCGAATATCTGTCTTTACTTACAGAATAACCATTTCATACATACCTTTTTTCATGCCAACGAATATCGATGGTCTATTTTCAGTGTTCAAAATCCTACATAAAATGTTTTACCTGAAATCGTCAATTTACTATTGACTTTTATTTGCAGGCTGCTTTTGAAACGTTACTTATCAGCCTATAGTTTGTAAAGGGTACTAAAGTATTGCTTACACAACAAGCCCTTGACAAACCAAAGTCTAATAAGTTTAGAGTAATCAAACAGAAATGACATACTGTGTTGTTTCGCAATAATAGAAAATGACGCTCTGCTTCAAGCGTCATTCTTGCTTACCTTTGTATTTCTTTGCATAAGTCGTTACATAAGGCTCTTTCATTTGTTGTAATTTCGTTGTAAATTTTTCTCTTTTCTTTTGGCTATTTTACTGATAAATACAGTGTTTATGCAGATATTCTTGATTTTCCAACTATTTTTTTGATAAAAAGAGAAGTGATTCTTAAAATCTCTAATCTATATGATAATTGTTCTGTGAAAAACTGAAAATGCAATAAATAAAATAGATACAATATTTTATAGTAATGTTAAAATTGAAGATATGAAAAATTGAAAAATATTTATAGCAAATATTTCTTAATCTCAAAATATATATTAAATAGGAGTGTTAAAAATGTCTAAAATAATAGCATTTGTAGGAAGTCCAAGAAAAAATGGTAATGTAGATACAATAATTAATGAAATAATTAAAGGAGCAAACAAAAACAAGGTTGATGTAAAAAAGTATTACTTAAATGATATGAACATAAAAGGTTGTCAGGGATGTTTATATTGTAGAAAAAATCATTCATGTTCACTTAAAGATGATATGATTCAAGTATATGAAGATATAAAAAAAGCTGAGTATATAATTATAGGTTCACCAGTTTATATATGTCAGGTATCAGCTCAAACCAAGTTATTATTAGATAGACTTTATCCACTTACAACAATAGATAAAGGAAAACATATACCTAGATTTGGAGATAAAAAAATAATTATGGTTTATACTCAAGCAGCACCTTTACCAATATTCTTTAAAAGATATTTTAGATATACAAGTAAGCATCTCAAAGGAATGGGTTTAAATCATTATAAAACTATAATTGCTACTAAAGCATTTGAAAAAAATTCAATTGAAAATAACCCTAAAATATTAAAAAAAGCTTATAATCTTGGATTTAAAATATCAAAGGATATTAATGTGTAAAGTCTACTTTAGATATTTCCAGACTCTATATTTCCTGAAAGATGGTGAATATTATAATAATTCACCATCTTTCTTATAATTCTATTTGCAAATATTCTACTTAAAAAACATTATATATATAAAATCAGATGACAATTTTATTTGAAGTTTCTCTATCCATTTCATTAAGTACATGAGAATATACATTTAGAGTGATATTAACATTTGAACAATCAACTTTTTATGAAATTATAACATAAAAGTTTATGTATTTTTTTGGTATGAATTTATAGTACTTATCTTCTTTAATTGAGATTGTATATATTTAACTAAATACTACAACAATAATTACATGCAATCAAATCAATTATTTACATATTTTTTTAGAACAATAATAAGTATGTATTTACAAAATTTTGTGTTAATATTTTTAATTTGTGATATAATAAAAGCAAGGAAACATATTTTACTTAACTTTGAGTGATGTTTCCTTCAACAAATTATTTTGAAGATTTACTTTTCTGGAACTTTATATTAAGTTCCCAGCCACTCTTAGTTTGAACTATACCCCTCTTAGGAGACAGTTAAAATATGTAAAACTGTCTAAAACTAGGAGGGTTTTGTTATGTCTAAAACTAAAATATCATCAGAGCA
>NZ_OEZH01000161.1 GCF_900243075.1 Clostridioides difficile | reverse complement strand
TCTGTATTTTCTGATACAGTAGTAACGAAATAACTAGGATTCCAAAGATGTCTCCCCATAATACTGGATGTCTATATTTGACATACCATACTATATGCATATCCTCTACCATGAGTAACTTCCATTTTTCATCACCTATTATAATATTAAAATATGCAATTACTTAAAACAAGTATTTTGAAGGTTTTTTATTTTATTTTTAAATAACATATTTAAGAACCGTAAGTCTTAACTTTTATCATTTTTGAGGTTGTCGTTCACATAAGTTCGCTACTACCTATGCAGTTCTC
>NZ_OEZH01000154.1 GCF_900243075.1 Clostridioides difficile | reverse complement strand
TGTAGTTTTACCGTGGTCAACGTGTCCTATTGTCCCTATATTAACATGAGGTTTTGTTCTTTCGTATTTAGCTTTAGCCATTTTGAATTTCCTCCCTTATCTTTCGATATAAATTAATTTTGCTCACAATAAGCTTATGGTAAGTATTTTACTATTAATCATTTCTGTTTTCAAGATGTTTTTCTAATTTTCTCTTAACCCTTTGTAAAGCGTTATCTATTGACTTTACATCTCTTTTAAGCTTGTCCGCTATAAACTGGTATGACTTTCCATTTAAATATAATTCTAGCACTTCTAATTCCAAGTCACTTAATAATTCGTTCATCTTGGATTCTATATTCCTTAGCTCTTCTTTACTAATTATAAGCTCTTCTGGATCTGTTACTATACTTGTAGCTATAATATCTAAAAGTGTTCTGTCTGATTCTTCATCATATATTGGTTTATTCAAAGAAACATATGAATTTAAAGGTATATGTTTTTGTCTTGTTGCAGTTTTTATAGCAGTTATTATTTGTCTTGTTATACATATCTCCGCAAAACATTTAAATGAATTTGTCTTGCTTCCATCAAAATCTCTAACTGCCTTATAAAGGCCTATCATTCCTTCTTGTATTATGTCTTCTTTATCTGCTCCAATCAAAAAATATGACTTTGCCTTTGCTTTTACAAAATTTCTGTATTTGGTAATAATGTACTCTAGTGCTATTTTATCCCCTTCACTTGCTCTTAATACAATGTTATACTCATCCTGCTGACAATTGTCTATTAACTCATAACTTTTTTCTTTTGCTACCAACATGTAAATCTCCCCCATATATAAAACAAATTTATAGGTATATTATAGTCTAAAGAAGCTAGTAATTTCAACGCTTTCTACGAATGTTCTCAAGTTTCGACAATGTTTCTTTATCTAACCTTTCCTCCAACCAATTTCGCTGAATTTTTTTCCTCAAACCGATATTTTTTTCCTTCATTTTATTCTTGGAACGATCTAACTCTAACTTTAATTCTCTTGCAGACATTCTAGTAGCACCTTTTCCTAAAATCATTTGTTGTTCTGCATAGTCATTAGTAGCTACTTTTACATCATCATATTTTGATAAAGAAGTTATAAATTTTTCTATATAACTATCCGCTGTTTGATGTTCTCTTGTATAAACTATTGTTATATGTTTTCTTTTCTCAACTTTTTCTCTTGAATTCTTAACATTATAAGCGTCAAAAACTATTATAGTCTTATAACCCATAAACTCAGAAAATTCTATAATATCATCAATAAGCTTTTCTCGAGAATCTTCTAAGTCCTCTTTAGCCAGTTCTTTTAAATTATCCCACGCATTTATAATATTGTAGCCATCTATTATTAAGTAATGATTTATTTTTTTTTTCATAGTTATTTACTTTTATCCAGTCTTTGTCTGAATATCTCATATAAAAGTATGCCACCTGCTACAGATGCATTTAAAGATGTAACATTACCTATCATTGGCATTTTTACTATAAAGTCACAGTTTTGTTTAACCAATCTAGATATTCCAAAACCTTCACTTCCAATTACTACACCAAGAGGGCCAGTAAGATTTTGTTTATAAAAAGTTTCTCCATCCATATCAGCAGCGGCAATCCACAGCCCTTCATCCTTGAGTCTTTTTATTGTATTAACTATATTGGTTACCTTGCAAACTGGCATATACTCCACTGCTCCAGCAGATGCTTTAGCAACTACAGGGGTTATTTGTACAGACCTTCTTTTTGGAATAATAATTCCATGTGCCCCTACTGCATCCGCTGTCCTTATTATTGAACCTAGATTATGTGGATCTGTTATTTCATCTAGTATAATGAAAAATGGGTCTTCATCTTTATTCTTTGCTAAATCTATTAACTCATCTAATTCGTAATACTTATATTCACTTGCATAGGCTATTACACCTTGATGTGAATGACTTGTACTTACTTCATCTAGCTTATGTTTATCAACGTACTGGATAATTATGTTCTTCTCTTTAGCCATTCCGATTATTTTTTTAATTGACCCTTCTTTAGCTGAATTTGCAATTAATATTTTGTCTATTTCTCTATCACTTTTTATTGCCTCTATTACCGGATTTCTTCCTTCTATACTTGCCAAACTATTCACCTCCTACAAGGCCTTAAATTTTTCTCTAACTTGAACTATATCTCCACAAGTCATAGTTCCTTCTGGACAACTACCATTTACACAGCTTGGACCAGTTTTTTTGAATAATATAGGAGCAACCTTTTTAACCTCTCTTAACATCTCTACAGCTAAATTTCTTATTTCCCACTGTGCTCTTTCACAGCATCTATGTTCAAAGAAATTAAATAAACTTCTAGCATTTATAGTAAATACCATCTTTGTTTCACATGCATTTGGAAACACATATCTAGCATCTTCTATTGCTTTCTTTTCAGCCTGTCTTTTTGCTGTTTTCTCATTTTTACCATCTTTTATTAGGTCATTATAATGATTTTCAAACAATATCTCAACTAACTTATCATAATTCTCTTGGTCTTTTTTCATTGAGTTTATAAATAACTCTTTTGCATTTTCTATTTTTTCTATTTCTGGAGGAATTATGTACTCAAATTGTTCTAATTTAACATATCTTTGACTTTGTTGTGAAAAACTAGCTATACGATGTCTAACAATTTGATGTGAACAAGCTCTTGAAATACCTTCTATTGAAAATGTAAATGAAACATGTTCTAATATTGACCCATGACCTATACTTAATAACATATTTAAAAATTTCTCTATACTTTCATCTGTTAAGTCCTTTTCTATTTCGTCTGTCCCAACTGGTGAATAACATAGCTTAGCTGCCATAGCTATTACTTTTTCTGGTTCAGGTGTATGTGATATTAATTTTACTTTCATAAATTTTTATCCTTTCTCATTACTAATTTCTATATATTTATTATACATTAGTTATAAAAAAAGTGTTGCCTTATTACTTATTATTAAGACAACACTCTTTAATATTTACATATCTCTTTCAATAATTTTGATTCCTTTATTGATAATATATTGAAGTCTCTCTATTTCATTATTTAAATACAAATATCCAACTAGTGCCTCAAACCCAGTTGCATGTTTGTAGTCTATAATATCTGCATTTTTAGGAGAAGTATTTGACTTTTGATTTCTTCCCCTTTTGTAAATTTTACTCTCTTCCTCAGTTAATTCAATTTCAATTTCATGAATTATTGTTGCTTGAGCTTTAGCTTTTACATACTTTATAGCTAGTTTATGCAAATCATTAACTTTTTTTTGTGTATTTTGTCTAATCAAATGTTCTCTTATATATGTTTCATACACTGTATCACCTAAGTATGCTAAAACTAGTGGTGACATAGTAACTAATTCAGTTTTTTCCATTTTTATATCCTTTTCCACTTAACACCTTGTCTTGTGTCTTCTAATACAATTCCCATATCTAATAATTGTTGTCTTATATCATCTGCTAATTGGAATTCTTTATTTTTCTTTGCATCAGTTCTTTTTTGTATCAATTCTTCAATGTCCTTATCTAATACAGTATCTTTTTTCTTATTTACAATATTTAATACTCCTGTAAGTTCATTAAATTCGTCTAAACATTTTTTAGCAAACTCTAAAGAAGAGTTTTCATCTACATTAGAATTTATTAACTTAGCTAATTCAAATATTACACTTACTGCATCTGCTGTATTAACATCATCATCCATAGCATCTATGAACTTTTGTCTAAAGTTATCTAATTCTTTAACAAGTTCTACTTCTTTTTCTGTTAAAGAAGAGGCTTTTAAATTACTTAGTATAAATTCTAATTTTTCTTTAGTATTATATAGCCTTTCAAGACCAGCTTTAGCTTGATTTAACATCTCATCACTAAAGTTTACTGGATTTCTATAATGTGCTGATAACATGAAAAATCTTACTATCTCTAAATCATATAGTTTTGATATATCTCTTACTGTAAAGAAATTACCTTTTGATTTACTCATCTTTTCATCATTTATATTTATATATCCATTATGCATCCAATATTTTGAGAATGTTTTTCCACTTCTAGCTTCACTTTGAGCTATTTCGTTTTCATGGTGTGGGAATGTTAAATCTTGACCACCTGCATGTATGTCAATTGTTTCACCTAAGTATCTCTTAGACATAACAGAACATTCTATATGCCATCCTGGTCTTCCTTCTCCCCAAGGACTATCCCATCCTGGCTCACCTTCTTTTTTTGCTTTCCAAAGAACAAAGTCCATAGGATGTCTTTTTTGGTCATTAACTTCAATTCTTGCTCCTGCTTCTAAATCTTCTTGTTTTTGACCTGAAAGCTTTCCATACCCTTCAAACTTATTTGTATCAAAATATACATCGCCATTTACTGCATATGCATATCCCTTATCTTCTAACTCTTTTATAAAATCTATAATCTGTTGTATGTTATCTGTAACCTGAGGATGAACAGTAGCTCTTTTTATTCCTAATCCATCACAATCTACAAAATATTCTTTTATATACTTAGTAGCAACTTCTTCTGGAGATATTCCTTCTTCGTGGCTTCTATTTATAATCTTATCATCAACATCTGTAAAATTTTGTACATAGGTTACATCATATCCTCTATACTCTAAATACCTTCTTAGAGTATCAAATATTATAAATGGTCTTGCATTACCTATATGTATATAGTTATACACTGTTGGACCACACACATACATTTTTACCTTTCCTTCTTCTAATGGAACAAATTCTTCTTTTGTTCTAGTCAATGTATTATAAACTTTCACACTCATCACCTCACTATATTTTTATAAATTATTTTCTTAACATTATATATTATATTATAGTTGAAAATTGCAATAAATAATAGTATTACTATCATTTTTCATACTATCTTTCAAACTACATAATAATACTATTCTCTATTGCTCTTCTAAAAATATCTTTTTTTGAGAAGAACATTTTTCAAAAGTTTCTTCTGTAATCATTTTTTCATCTTTTAATTTTTCTAAAATTGTAACATATTCTAAGCATAGCTCCTTTAATTCCTTTTTAACATCATCCATATTACTATACATAGTAATTACCCCCTTAATAATTAAATCAAACTAAAATAATAGATTCCCTTTTTCTATGCTTAATATTTTATTAGTTTATTATTCATATTTTATTTATATTTTTGCTTTGCTTTTTATATATTAAATTTATTACCTTAAATACCTTCATTTTCTTAAGCAGATATTTTCATCAAATACTAACACAAAAAAAGTCCGCTTCTAAATTAGCGGACTTTTATGACTATAATATATTATTTTTTACATAAGCTATTCTATTTAAGCAAGTTTCTTTTCCCAAAACCTCCATTACTTTTGGTAAATCTGGGCCATGCATTTGCCCTGTCAAAATTATTCTTGAACCCATAAATAAATTTTTTCCTTTTATTTTGTACTCTTTTTGTATTTCTTTAAGCATAGCTTGAACAAACTCAGCATCTAATACATCTGCTTTTTCTATTTTTTCTTGCAAAGCATCTATTAAAGTAGGTATATGTTCTAATTTTAAGAACTCACTTCCTTCTTCAGTTTCTACATCTATTTTATCTCCAAAAAATATACCTGCATGTTCAGTAACTTCTTTTACATATTGTAATTTCTCTTTAAGCACTGATATCATACTCTTTAAAAAATCATACTTACTAGTAACTTCTTCTTCTGTTATAAATCCATCTTCTATTAAAAATGGTATTGCTAAATCTGTTAGATAAGCATCATCACCATCTTTTATATAGTGCTGATTAACCCAGTTTAACTTTTCAGTATCGAATACTCCACCACTTTTAGATACTCTTTCTACAGAGAAGGCTTTTTCTAATTCTTCCATTGTAAACAACTCTTGATTATCTTCTGGAGACCAACCAACTAATGCTACATAGTTTACCAAACCTTCTGGTAAATATCCTTTTTTCTTGAAGTCTTCAACTGCTACATCACCTTGTCTTTTACTTAATTTTTTCTTTTCTTTATTAAGTATATTTGGTAAATGCACAAAGACAGGTGCTTCCCATCCAAAAGCTTCATATAAGTAAACATGTTTTGGAGTAGATGATACCCACTCTTCTCCTCTTATCACATGTGTGATTTTCATTAAATAGTCATCAACAACTACTGCAAAATGATAAGTTGGAAATCCATCTGTTTTCATTAATACTTGGTCATCTAAGTCATTAGTATTGAATTCCATATCTCCTCTAACTAAATCTGTAAACTTAATTGTATGATTCTCTGGCAACCTTAATCTTATAACATATGGTATTCCTGCTTTTATATTTGCTTCTACTTCTTCTTTAGAAAGATTCTTACAATGACCATCATATTTAGCTGTTTCTCCTGCTGTTCTTTGAGCATCTCTTACTTCGTCTAGTCTTTCTTTTGTACAGAAACAGTAATAAGCCTTTCCACTGTCTAAAAGTTGCTTTATATATTCTTGGTATATATCTAATCTCTGTGATTGAATATATGGACCATATTCTCCTTTTTGCACTACTTTTCCACTATCATCTAACATAACACCTTCATCATGATTGACACCAGCCCATTTCATAGCATTAAGCATATTCTCTATAGCACCTTCTACTAATCTACTTTGGTCTGTATCTTCTACTCTTAATATATATTCTCCGCCCATTTTTTTTGCAAATAAATAGTTGTATAAAGCAGTTCTTAAACTACCTATATGTACAAATCCCGTTGGACTTGGTGCAAACCTTACTCTTACATTCATTTTTACTTCCTCCTGATATTTTATTCAATATAACTATAATATTAAACTAGTACATTGTTTTGCAAGTTTATTTTTAATCAAATCTAATAATAATATCCTTTTTATTTAAAAATACACATGTTTATTATATCAGAAAATCCTAGTTTTAATTTCATAAATCTTTCTTTTAATCCATTTATTTTCTAAAAATTAAAAGTACTCTTTATTACTATTCATTTATATTTATTATTTACTTTATTGTATATCTATATAACAAATATATTTTTCTTTCATTATATATAATTATTAAAAATAGTTCTCTACTATATTCTTTTTATATAAGCATCTATAAGTTATTTTATAAGACATCTGCAAATACGATTTTTTTGCTCATAAAAATAAAAACTGGGATAAAGTGTTAAATACTTTCTATCCCAGTTTTTATTTAAATGTCTTATTTTAGTAAGCTTTTGCCATTACAACCATACTATCTGCTTCTTTTCCACAGTACACACACTTATGACCTAAGTTTTCTTGTTCAAAAGGTAAGCATCTTATAGTTGCTCCTGTTTCTTCCTTAATCTTAGCTTCACATTCTGCATCTCCACACCACATAGTCTTGATGAATCCTGGTTTTTCTTCTAAAGCTTTTCTAAACTCATCCATATTTTCAACTACAGATGTATTGTCTTCTCTATGTTTTCTTGCTTTTTCAAACATATCATTGTGTATAACATCAAATAAATCACATACAGCATCAGCTAATCCTTCTAAAGGCATAGAAGTCTTTTCTAAAGTATCTCTTCTGAATATCATAGCTTGATTGTTTTCTATATCTTTTGGTCCAATTTCAATTCTTACTGGAACACCTTTCATCTCCCACTCATTAAATTTCCATCCAGTTGTATAATTATCTCTATCATCAACTTCTACAGCTACTCCCTTAGCTTTTAAATCAGCATATATCTTATCAACAGTCTCCATTACATTTCCTTTTTTAGCAGCTATAGGAACTATAACAACTTGAATTGGAGCTACTCTTGGTGGTAATACTAGACCTCTGTTATCACTATGAGTCATTATAAGTCCACCTATAAGTCTTGTAGATGCACCCCAAGATGTATGATATGGATTAGCTAAATTTCCTTCTCTATCAGCAAAAGTAATATCAAAAGCTTTTGTAAAGTGTTGACCTAAGAAGTGACTTGTACCTGATTGTAATGCTTTACCATCATGCATCATAGCTTCTATAGTATATGTTCTTTCACCACCTGCAAACTTCTCACTTTCACTTTTTTGACCAGCTACAACTGGCATTGCAAGTAATTCTTCACATAATGCTTTATATACTTCTAATTGTTGTATTGTTTCTTCTTGTGCTTCTTCTGCTGTTTCATGTAATGTATGACCTTCTTGCCATAAAAACTCTGATGTTCTTAAGAAAGGTCTAGTTGATTTTTCCCATCTAACAACTGAGCACCATTGATTATAAAGATATGGTAATTCTCTATATGATTTTAACCATTTCGCATACATTGTACATATTATAGTCTCTGAAGTAGGTCTTACACACAATCTTTCTTCTAATTTTTTATTTCCTCCATGTGTTACCCATGCAACTTCTGGAGCAAAACCTTCAACGTGCTCTGCTTCTTTGTTTAATAAACTTTCTGGTATTAATAGTGGGAAATAACAGTTTTTATGTCCAGTTTCTTTAAATTTTTTATCCATAAAGTCTTGCATTTTTTCCCATAAAGCATATCCATATGGCTTTACAACCATAAATCCTTTTACTGGTGCATAATCAACTAAGTCAGTCTTAGTTATTACATCTGTATACCATTGTGGGAAATCATCTTCCATTTTTGTTATTTCTTCAACAAATTGTTTTTCATTTTTTGCCATTTCAATTACCTCCTCATTTATTATATTTTATAAAAAAACACCATTTTATCTTTTTATATAGATAAAATGGTGTTTATAAAGTACAACTCTGATTATCTATATAATAGCCTTCTTTAAGTTACTATTCTAATCTAACATTATTTCTGATAAACTCTGCCTTTACTTTTTCATTTATTTCTTCTATGTCAATTATTTCTTTATCTTCTTTATGTCTAAATTTAAATTCTACTTTACCTTCATTAATATTTTTACCTACTGTAATTCTCATAGGTATTCCTATTAATTCTGAATCATTGAATTTAACACCTATTCTTTCATCTCTGTCATCTAATAAAACTTCTACACCCATAGCTTGTAAATCATTATATATCTTTTCAGCTATTGATATTTGTTCCTCATTTTTCATATTTGCTGGAACTATCACAACATGGTATGGAGCTACTGACAAAGGCCATATTATACCTTTCTCATCATTATGTTGTTCAATTATAGCTGCTGCTGTTCTTTCAACACCTATTCCATAACATCCCATTACTATAGGTTTTGATTTTCCATCTTTATCTATGAAGTTTGCATTCATAGATTCTGAGTACTTAGTTCCTAGTTTAAATATATGTCCTACTTCAACACCTCTAGCTATTTCAAGAGGATTCCCACATACTATGCACTTGTCACCTTCTTGAACATTTCTAAAATCTCCAACTATTCCTTCAAAATCTCTTCCATAGTTGGCATTCTTTATATGATACTCAGTTTTATTAGCCCCAACAACAATATTTCTTTGTTCAACAATTTCTTTATCTATAAATACATAATCAGCATTTATACCTATTGGGCCTGCAAATCCTACTTCTGCATTAGTTACTTTTCTCACTACATCATCTGTAGCAAGAGCAAATTCTACAACAGAACCTATAGCATTAGATACTTTAACTTCATTAACTTCTCTATCTCCTCTTACAACAACTACAACTGTTTTTCCATCTGCCTCATATACTAAAGTCTTAGCAAACTTATCTGGAGAAGTCTTTAAAAACTCTACTAACTCTTTTATTGTGCATGCTCCTGGTGTATGAGCTTCTTCCAATTCCTTCATATCTTCTTTTTCTGATACTACATTACAAGATTCTGCTCTCTCTACATTGGCTGCATAATCACATCCACTGCAAAATACAACTTCATCTTCACCAACTTCTGACTTAACCATAAATTCAGCTGAAGTAGAGCCTCCTATAGCTCCTGAATCTGCCTGTACAGGGCTATTCTCTAATCCACATCTATCAAATATGCTTACGTATGCATCAAACATATCTTGATATGATTTATCTAGACCTTTATCATCTACATCAAAACTGTAGGCATCCTTCATTGTAAAAGTCTTAGTTCTCATAACACCAAATCTTGGTCTTCTTTCATCCCTATATTTTACTTGTATTTGATACAAATTCAATGGCAATTGTTTATATGAAGTAATTTCTTGTCTTATTATATCAGTGAAGGCTTCTTCATGTGTTGGTCCAAGACAGTACTCTCTTTCTGTTCTATCTTTTAGTCTAAACATTTCTTCACCCATAGCAGTCCACCTTCCAGACTCTTTCCATAATTCAGAAGGAAGTAAAGCTGCACAAAGTATTTCTTGACAATCTTTTTTATTTAATTCTTCTCTAATTATTTGTTCAATTTTTTTGAACACTCTTAGCCCCATTGGTAATTGGTTATAAACCCCTGAAGTCATTTTTTTAATCATTCCTGACCTAACCATTAATTGATGGCTTGTAATCTCAGCATCTGCTGGGATTTCTTTTAATGTCGGCATAAACATTTTTGACATTTTCATTAATAGATTCCTCCTGAACATTAACTTCCTGAAAATATAAAAAACCTCTCATCTCTATACAAGTATAGAGACGAAAGGTTTGATTTCCGCGGTACCACTCTAGTTAGCTATATAAATAGCTCTCTTTTGGGAATATAACGGTTCCTACCGTAAAGATTTTTATACCTTTAAGCTAAAAGACAGGTTCAAAGACTTCCTCTTGAAAACTCTCACCACCGTTTTCTCTCTGTGAAGATTTCATCATTTTACTATTTCTTTATCATAGCTAGTCTTATATTTATATTAATTTCATTTAAATTCACACATTATAGATATTCTATATAGGCCTATTACTCAATATCCATTAAACTTATTACTAATAATATATTAATTATTCTGACTTGTCAACAATAATAAACAAATACTTTGTGAAGCTATACCCTGTTTTGCTCCTGTAAAACCAAGACCTTCTTCTGTAGTTGCCTTTATGTTTATATTTTCAATATCTGTATTTAAAACTTTTGATATATTATTTCTCATAATCTCAATATACGGAGCCATCTTAGGACTTTGAGCAATTATAGTACTATCTATATTCCCAATTTTATATCCTTTGCTTGTTATTAGATTATATACATGTTCTAATAATTTCATACTATCTGCTCCCTTATATTTTTCATCTGTATCTGGGAAATGCTTCCCTATATCTCCTAAAGCTAAAGCTCCTAAAATAGAATCCATTATTGCATGTATCAATACATCAGCATCAGAGTGGCCTAATAAACCTTTATCATATGGTATATCTACTCCACCTATTATAAGTTTTCTATCCTCTGTTAATTTGTGTACATCATATCCTAATCCTATTCTCATATAATTCTCCTTCTACTGTTAACTTCATCTCTTTTTTCCATATTTAATATTTGTTCTGCTATATTTAAATCTTCTGGACTAGTTATTTTTATGTTTTCATAAGAGCCCATTATCATAGTAACATTTTGACCTATATTTTCCACCAACATTGAGTCATCAGTACCATAATAATTGTTCTTATATGCTTGTTCATAAGCATCTATTATGAGATTATATTCAAAAGTTTGAGGGGTTTGCGCTGCCCACAACAAACTTCTTTCTGGAGTTTCTTGTACTGTACCATCTGACACTATTTTTATAGTATCACTTACTGGAACACCTACAACTACAGCCTTTTTTTCTTTAGCCACCTTTATAGATTCGTTAATTATTCTATGGTCTACAAATGGTCTTGCTCCATCATGAATAAGTACTATATCACAATTTTTATCTAATTTTTTTAAGCCATTATATATAGAATCTTGTCTTTCTTTTCCTCCATATGCGATTTTTATATTCTTAAAGTTATACTTATTTATTATATTTTCTTTAAAAAAATCTTCTTCTTCTTTTTTTATACATACCACTATTTCATCTATATTTATATTTTCATAAAAAACTTGAATTGTATGAGCAATAATTTCTTTTTCTCTTAATTTTATGAACTGTTTGTTTATATCTAAGTTCATTCTCCTTCCGCTTCCTGCCGCAACAATTATAACACTATACATGGTATCACCTCGTATTTTATTTTTAACCATCATTTATTAAAACTTTTAATATTTTTTATTTTAACCATCTGATTAATTATATATTAAATTTTCAGTTGTATAAATAGTTAATGTCTATTTGCTAATGAAAAACTTGTATATTTATTACAATATATATTGATTTTTCAATAGTCTTGTTTTTAATTTTACAACTTTGTAATGGTTTATTAATATGCAAAAATATTAAAAACCTCCAGTTTGATATAAGATAATTTTATCAAATTAGAGGTTTTATATTAAAATATTAAATTAATTAAATCTATGTAATGTGGATAATTTTTTAAAATACTATTTTTTATTTCTTCTTTAGAGAAATTCACTTCTAACAACTTATCCATATTAATTACGTTATCCTCATAAGAAATAAAAAATTTTGATATCTTCCATTTGTTAACATGTATATTGATTTTACTCTCATCATGAAATGGTAGCACTACTTGAAATTTAGGTGTTTTACCATATGTCCACTCTATCTTTTTATATTTGTCTTCTTCTAGATTGTATACGCTTTTAACATCTTCTTCATCTAATTCAAGTTCTTTTATATTTTTTATATTGGATTTTAAATATTCAACACAATAATCTAAAAAGTAATTTATATCTTTTTCAAGCAAAAAATTAATATTTGTCACTTTACTTGAAACAGATTTAGTTGCATTCGATTCAGTTGATTTATTTGAATTTAGATATTTAGTCAGCTTATTTAAGTCTGAATCGTAAAGAAGAGTTCCATGATAAAGAGAATTTTTTCTTTTTATAGACTGTGCAGAGCCTGAAATTTTTTTCCCATTTAAAAATAAATCTTTTCTTTCAGTTATAGACACATCTAGCCCTAAGGTTAAGAGCATATTTTGCATAAACTTAGTATGCTCCAGAAAATCTATCTCATGAAGCTGTCTATCTTTTTGTATGAATGACATATTAATATTACCTAAATCATGATAAACAGTGCCTCCTCCAGATATTCTTCTTAAAATAGGAATTTCTCCCTTTTCAATAATATCATGATATACTTCTTGATATGGATTTTGATTCTTACCCATAAAAATAGATTCCTCATTTCTCCATATAATTATAATATCATCATTATATTTATCATTCAAAAATAGATATTCTTCTAAGGCTAAATTAAAGTAAGGATTTGTGCTTTTGTTTAATAAGTAATACATAGAAATATAGACTCCTTTTTTATTTTATCTTATTGCTTATTTTAGACTCAAATAAATTTATATACTATTAGATTTCATATTTTATTTCTTAGCTATTAAACTTATTATATCATTATAAACTCTCTTAATATCACTGAATATCTATATTTTCACATTACTTTTAAAATTTTATCTAGTTTATTTATCCTGACCATATACATTAAAAAATACATCTCTAGCTCTTTGAATTTCTTCATCTGGTAATAACACTGGTGTACCAATTGATTTTGCTAAGTAATATACTTTAGCTGAATCTTCTAACATTACAGCTGATGTAAGAGCATGACCTACAGATGGACCAACTGCAATTACGCCATGATTTGCTAAAAGACATGCTCTTTTGTCACCAATTGCTTCAATAACACATTTTCCCATCTTGTTGGATGTTGGTGGTGAAAATTTTGCAACTGGTACTGAACCTCCTACTTCATTTGCAAGAGTTGTACTTGCACATGCTATAGGTTCATTTAAAATAGCAAAACAACTTGAGTATGTAGAATGTGTATGAATTATACTATTTATGTCTTTTCTATGCTTATATATATACAAGTGGTCTGGTAAATCTACTGATGCTTTCCATTTCCCATCTATAGTATTTCCATCTGCATCCACTATAACAATATCACTTGGTATAAGATTTCTATAATCCATTCCACTTGGGGTAATTGCTATATATCCAGTTTCTTCATCTCTTCCGCTTACATTTCCTCCTGTTAATGTCACTAAATTATAATTTAAAAGGTCTAAAGATGCCTGTAATACTTCTTTTCTCAATTTTTCTAATAACATTAGTTAAATCCTCCCATTCATTATAGATATAGCCTTATACATCCTAATTGTGTTTTAATCACTTAGATATTTTGTTTCAATTTTAATTGAAAATTCCAAAAATTTAATATAAAACTTAAATTTACTCCTTATTAATAGAGATTACGTCTATTTTCATTTTTAATTTTTTATACCCTCTTATTCTTGAGTGCTTTATTTCTAAACTTTAATGATTCTGGATATAAGTACTCTTCTAACTCAACAAAATAATCATATAATTCTATACTATTATTAAACATATTTGTTCTTATCCAATATCTACCTTTAAAAAGGCTTCCATCATTAATTTTTAGATAAATTTTTTTATTATAAAATTCTCTTATTCTTATCTTTTCTATATCTTTAATTTCATACTTATGTGTAGTCATAAATGAGATAAAATGTATACATTTGCTATCAATAATAATTTCTTTAGGAGTACTTGATGATATAAAAGTATTGAATATACTATAAGTACAAACAATTATTAACAAACTATATATATTCACACTGAAATTTATATAATTATTAAACAGTGCATAAATCAATATTAAAATCATAAAAAATCCTGGTATTGTAACACTAAGTAAGTACCTTTTAGAATCATATTTATACTTTTCCATAATTCATACACTCCTTAATGAAGTTGTTTTTAGACTTCTTCTTCTAAAGATAATTTTTTATTTTCATTTATTATTCTATTTCTATTATAAATAGCCATTCCTAAAGCTATAACTCCAAAAACTACTCCTCCAATAACTTTATAATTCATAATTTTTACGAATATCCAGCTCAATGGATTCGCACCATCACAAATACTTGAAATCATAGTTGCTCCTTCAGGCATTTTAAAGCTAGCATTTAGAGCCATTTGGGTAAATAATGGAGCTAAATTAGTCGCGATTAATAACCCAGAAGTAATTATAATTATTCCTATTATTAATGTTCTAAATACATTTCCTTTTGTAATTGGAACAATTAATACAAGTGCAAATGGAATTACTGCTAAATCTGCAAATGGCAAAACTTTATTCCCTGGCAATATAGCTGCTATAAGTATAGTCAAAGGAACCAACACTAATGCAACTGACAATGTAACAGGATGACCTATTCCTACTGCTGAATCTAAACCTATATAAATCTTACCTCTATTTTTAAATCTCTTCTCAATAAATTCCTGTGCAGCTTCTGATACTGGTAATAATCCTTCCATTAATAATGCCGCCATCTTTGGAATTAATATTAATACAGCTCCCATAGTTACACCCAATTGTAATATGCCTTTTACATCATATTTCGCAGCAATACCAATTATTACACCTATTACAGACCCCATTATTAGAGGTTCTCCAAATAATCCAAACTTTTTCTGTAATGTATCAGCATTTATCTCAATCTTATTTATACCTGGTATTAAGTCCAATAATTTATTTACTACTATAGCAATTGGAACAAATGCCTGTGTAAATCCATGAGGAAGAGATATACCGGGCATCCCCAAATATTCCTCTATACCTGGAGCAGTTAAGTCTGCCATTACCAATACAATTACCATATTTGCTACTGCTGCAAATACTCCCCATGCTATACTTTGAGTAGCACCTGCTACTAAAGCTCCTGTAAAAGCAAAATGCCAATAGTCCCATATATCTACATCAACAGTTTGAGTAGTATTAGTAATTAGCATAACTATATTTACCACAAGACCTATTGGAATAATTAAGGCTCCTACTGTTGATGCAAATGCTATAGCCGATGCTGCTGGCCAACCTACATCTATTATTGATAAACTTAACCCTAAATTCTTTACCATTTGTTGTGTAGCTGGACCTAAGTTATCTGTCAACAAAGCTATAATAGTATTAAGACCTATAAACCCAACTCCCACAGTTAAACCAGCTCTTAAAGATTTTCCAAGTTTCGTACCTAATATCAAACCAAAAATACATATTATTATTGGCATCATTACTTGTGCGCCTAGACCAACAATGAAATTTAATATCTCCATATAAATTCCCTCCACTATTTGATTTTCAGTCTCTAAAACTGAAAATTTTAGAGACCATGTTCCTTAAAAGTTCAAATTATAATTCTAATTTTTCCAATACATCTCTGATTAATTTATCCATTCCAATACCAGTTAAAAAAGGTAATCCATTTATCACAGGTGTTTTTATACTGCTAGACACTTGTGTAGTACAAATTATTAAATCATAGTCAGGTGCTTTTGATGCAACTTCTACTACTTTACATTGTGTAATATTAACCATATCCAATTTACCAATGTCTTGAAGTGCTTTCTTTAATTTGTTTATAGCAATTGTTGAAGTACATACTCCTGTTCCACATGCAACTAATATCTTTTTAGTCACATTATTCACCTCCATTAAAATTATTTTATTTTAAAGATACCTATAGTTAGAAATCTTCAATGACCTTTTTATATTTTTTAATATACTTTACATGTTTAATTTTTAAGTTTAGAATTTAATAAGTCACTCACACTTTCTTCACTTAAGTCAACAATATTATTTAGAATACCCTCATCCTGAAATATAGTCATAAGTTTTTCTAATAATTGCAATTGTTCTTGTGGCTCTTTTACTGCTAACATAAATATAACTTTTACATCAATTTCAGTATCTTCTGTACCCATCATTATAAATTTTACAGGTTTATTCAGTATCCCAATTGCTATCCCTGGCTCATTTACATGTACTATATCTGTATGGGGTATTGCCACTCCATATATTTCTGTTGGTAACCCTGTAGCATACTTTTTTTCTCTTGCTACAACAGCTTGTATGTAGCTTTCTTTTACATACTGTTTATCAAACAAACGTTGTCCCAAAAACTTTAATGCATCTTCATTGTTAGATACTTCAATATCTTTAAAAATTAAATTACTACTAATTATTTGCATTGACTCCATCTAATATCATCTCCCTAATAAAATCTCTATCTTTAATGTTTTTTATCTGCTTAAATTCATCTGTTTCTATAAATGAGAGTAGAGTGCTTAATGGATTAAAACACTTTTGGTCCACAGCTAATAAAAGTATTATTTTCACTTTATTTTTACTCCATATAATAGGATTTTTCAAAATAGCTATACTTATAGCTGGTCTAATCACATCAATTCCGTCTGTATGAGGTATTGCTATTCCATCTGATAATTCAGTCGGAAATAGGTTATCTCTTTCCACTACTTTTTTATAGAAGTTTTTTGTCACATAACCTTTCTCTCTAAGTTTTTTGCTCATATACTTTAGAACTTCTTCTTTTGATTTAGCTTGTAAATCTACAAATATATCTTCTTTATGTATTAAATCCGATAATTCATACTTTTTATTTGTTTCAACAGTTTTGTTTGTATCAATTAAGTTGTTTATCTGATTTAATTTTGCTTTATCATCTATGTCTACTAGACTAAAAAAAGGAATATTTGCTATCTGAGGGTCAATTGTTCCAACTATAGCAATTACATTTTTATCATTACTTATTTGTTTTATCTCTAAATCAATACTTGGATATTCAATCATACCTATAGGTTCTATATCAACCTTTTCATTTATACCTTTAATATTTTCCTCTAATATTTTTTTTATTTTACAAGCTCCCCCTAATCCAGTAATACATAATGTTAAAATTATAGGTCTTCTAGAATCCACTTTTGTATTATTATATTTACTGACTTTTTCTTTTACTTGTGGTTCTATACTTTTAACTTCATCAACTATTTCGTCTATTGTTAAATCTGGCAGAACTGCTCTTCGTATAACTTCTATAGAAAGCAATGTGTCAAATCTAGATATTGTCCTTATATTAATTCCAGTTTTTCCAGAGATAATATCTCCAAAATATGAAAGTGAACCCATATCGACTAGTATAATTACACCTCTGCCTTCATCAATATTTTTTATTACTGTAGTAGCTTCTTCAATCATTTCTTCTGGTTTCTTCTCAAATGGCATATCTAAATACCTTGCATGATTAATTCCTAATAGTTTATTTGTAACCTCACATACAGATGATGCTACTCTTCCGTGAGCCATAAGAAGTACACCTATCTTTTTTTGTTCTGATATATCTCTTCTGCTACTCATTTTAAAATATATTGCTATTATACCTATTTCTTCTTTTGGTAAATTTATGTTATATCTTTCTCTTAGGTGTTGTGCTACCTTTTCTGCTACAGAATACTCTAATGGATAATTTCCTATTATTTCTTTCAAATGGGCATTTGATATTACTTTACCTTCTTTTAATCTCTCAAAAGCTGCTTTTAAGTGAACTGCTAAACATAAATGTAGATTTGCCTCTAATGAATCAAGGTATTGTGATGCTATTTTGATTACTTCATAAGTCAGCTCTACGATATATTTTCCAACAATTGGACTTATATCTGGAAGATTATTACTAATTGAAACTTTTTTAACTTGTTTTATATATTTTTGAATACAACTTTCTAATTCTCCTCCAACGATTCTATTTATAACATCAAAATCTAAACCTTGCTCTAACAAATCAATATGTCTTCTTTCAGTAAGTTTGTATATTTCATCTGGAAAAGTATATATGTCTTCATTTTTCTTTTCTATTTCACCCTGAAGATTTGAGTCTATAAGTAAATCCCCATCTACATAATTTTCTATTTTACCCCTACAGTTTCTGATTTTTATAAGACCTTGCTTAACATATCCAGGCACATCTGATATGCTTATATTTACTTCTTTCTGTTTGTTTGTAAGTTGGTTTAATAATCCCCTAGCACAAGCTACTTGAATATCACTTCTAAGTTGACCAACATTACCTATACAATCGTAAAGCATAAGGGCTTTTAGTACATCTGATTTTATATGTATGTTTGCTCCCATTCTTTGAGCTTCTATTAAGAAGAAGTTGTTTATAATGTCAAACCTTTCATTTAATGGTCTTGCAACTAATTCTGGTATTTCAATTGTTACAGGTATACGTCTTTTAAATGTGTTAAGTAAATGAGAATCTATTGGCTCAGAAGTCGCTGAAATAATCATTACATCTATTTTATTTGTTAGCTTTGTTTCGCCTAACTTTCTGACCATCCCTTTATCAATCAATTGAAATAGTATTTCTTGACCTTCATGAGGTAATCTATGTATTTCATCTATAAACAATATTCCTCCATCTGCTTTTGATACTAATCCTTCTTTGGTCTCATCAGCGCCTGTAAAAGCACCCTTAACATGCCCAAATAATTGTGATAACAAAAGCTGTGGATTTTCTGAATAGTCTGCTGCATTAAAAACTATAAATGGTGCATTCTTAGGAAATCTAGATGATTCTATTGCAAATTTATACATACACTCTGCTAACTCACTCTTTCCAACACCAGTTGGTCCCATAATGATAGTATGAAGACCATGAGGTGGATAGAGTATGGCTGCTTTAGCTAGTTTTATAATTGTACTTAAGCTACCATTACTGCCTATTAATTTATCAAATGCTATATCTGTATTTTCTCCAGTATTGTTTAATTTTTCTTTTTTATCACTACTTTCTTTATCATGTTTCAAATCCTCAGAATCTTGAATCTCTTTTATATACTGTATGACTGTAAATCTTGATACTGTAAACCCAATGCTGTTTAATCTTCTTGTTATATCATTTTTATTTATAGTTTTTTCTTCTTTTAAAATATCTTTTATAGCTTTAATTAAAACAACTTTTCTTCTTTGCCTTGAATCTTCTATTTTTAACTCATTTCTCAAAAAGGTAACATCTTCTCTTCGAATATTTAACATACTTGAAATCGCTTCATCTGTTAAAGGATTTTTCTTATCTTCATTTTCGATTAAATTTTTTATTCTTTGCCTCATTTATAATTGTTCCCTCCTTACTCTTTATATAGCAACTTATATGCCATATATTGTTTTTTTTGTGCTTATTATTATTGCATAAAGTCATAACATTTAAATCAAGCTATTCTTTTATTGAAATATTAAGAAAATTTTTTTTAATATTTTACAAATAATACTTTTTTAAAAACAAAAAAATCTTTTTTTCTAATTACAATTAAAATCACTCTAAATTGATGCTATTATTTTATATTACTATCTTTTTTGTACAACAAAAACTACAAACACTCTATATCTATATTTTCCCATAAGAAATACCCATTGTTGTACAAATATATTATTTATACAACAATGGGTATGGCTAAGTAATTGTTTTAAATTTTATGGTGTAAATTTATATTAATAATAAACTTACATTAATAATTTATTTTTTAGGTAAATGTAAACACTTGTTGTTTACATCTGCTAAAGCTTCCATCAAAGCTTCTGAAGTACATGGATGACCAAATATCAACTCACTAGCTTCGTCAGCTGGTATCTCTAAAGCTTTAAATGATGCTGCATGATTTATAAGCTCTGCTACACCACATCCAAACATATGTATACCTAAAATTTCTCCATATTTAGCATCTGCTACTACTTTCACATATCCTTGCTCTTGACCAGAAGCTAAAGCTCTTCCATTTCCAGCAAAGTTAAACTTACCAACTTTTACATTACATTTTTTTCTAGCATCCTCTTCTGTAAGCCCAACTGATGCTACTTCTGGAATTGTATAAACACAACTAGGCAATGCACTTAAATCAACTTCTTCATTCATACCTAGAGCATTTGAAGCTGCTACCTCTCCCATTTTAAAAGCTGCGTGAGCTAACATTACACCTCCAGTAACATCACCTACTGCATATATACTTGGTATACTTGTTTCCATTTTGCTGTTCACAACTATTGAACCTTTATCTACTTTAATATCTAAGTCCTCTATACCAGAAAGATTAGCTTCTCTTCCTATAGCATATAGACATAAATCTGCTTTTATTGAATCTTCATCTTCAATACACACTAATATTTTATTTCCTTCTTCTTTAAATTCAGAAACTTTCTTTTTAGTTAGTACATTTATACCTTTTTTGCTAAGAGAATATTTTAAAGATTCACTTAATTCTTTGTCCATTCTTGGGATTATTCTATCTTCCATTTCTATTATAGTCACTTTAGACCCTCTTGAATTGAATATCTCTGCAAATTCACAACCAATTACTCCACCACCAATTATTACTAATTCTTCTGGTACTGCTTCTAAGTCTAAAGCTTCTGTACTAGTTATTATTAAATTTGATTCTATTCCTTTTATAGGTAATACCCTTACCTTAGAACCTGTGGCAATTATTATATTTTCTGTATCTAAAACTTTTCCATCAGATAAGATTACTTTATGCTCTTCTTTAACACTGGCTTTAAGATTAAATACCTCTACATCTCTACTTTTTAATAGACCACCAACACCAGCTGTAAGCTTTTTAACTACTCTATTTTTATACTTTATATCCTTCTTGATGTCCTGTTCTTTATCTACAGTTACTTTTACACCCCTCTTTGATAACTGGTCAATTTCTTCTAATATTTCTGCTGTTTTTATATAAGTTTTTGTAGGGATACAACCTCTATTTAAGCAAGTTCCTCCTAATACATTTTCTTCAACCAATGCAACTTTTCCACCTAACAGAGCTGCTTTTAACGCTGACAAATAGCCTCCAGGTCCTCCACCTATTACCACTACATCATAATCATGATTACACTCTTTTTTGTTTATTTTTTCTTCTTTAGCTTCTATGTTTTGACTCTCTTCAACTATATCTTCTTTTAACACATTTCCAGATAAATATTTAGCTTTTATTTCTTCTTGATTTTCCCCTTTTTCTGCTATTACACCTATTACTGTAAATACTGGTAATACTTCACCTTCTTCTTTATGTATAATTACAGCAAGTGTACCTTCTCCTTCTGATTCTATCTCCATGTTAACTTTATCTGTCGTTATTTCTAATATAGGTTCTCCAATCTTTACTTCTTCGCCTTCTTGCTTTAGCCAAGATACTATAGTACCTTCTTCCATGGCTACTCCTGCTTTTGGCATTATGACTTCTACTGACATAGGCTCTCCTCCTATTTATTTTTCATATATTTTAATTAAACAAATTACATTCACATATAGTTACATTTAAAAGTAATCCTTAATATATAAAATCTTTAAATTTACTTAAATAATTATAACTATGTAATCTGTTTAAACTATTGTATCAGTAACGAAATATCAAAAACTATACAAGCATTGATAAAGGATTTTCTAATAATTCTTTTAAGTCTTTTAAGAATTTTGCAGCTACTGTCCCATCTATTACTCTATGGTCTGATGTCAATGATAAGTTCATTATAGGTTTTATTTTAGCCTCTCCATTTACTGGAACAAACTTATCTTGTGTTGCGCCTACTCCTAGTATCGCACTTGAAGGCATATTTATTATAGGTGTAAATGTAGTTATACCATACATTCCGACGTTACTTATCGTAAATGTATTACCTTCTTGGTCTGCTGGCATAAGTTTTCCTGTCTTTACTTTTTCGGCAAGTTCTTTACTCTCTTTAGCTATTTCTTTTAAAGATTTTTTATCTACCTTTTTTACTACTGGGACATATAAACCTTCATCTAGACCAACTGCAATAGCTATATTTATATCTTTATATCTAAATATCCCATCATCTGTCCATGCTGAATTTAAAGCTTGATGATTTGGAAGTATTCTAGATACTGCCATTACTATTAAATCTGTCATAGTTAATTTCACTCCAGTTGATTCTTTTACTGTGTCTATTAACTTTGCTCTAAGTGACTTCAATTCAGTGGCATCTACCTCTATATTGAATGTAAATACAGGAGCACTGAAATAGCTTTCTGACATTCGTTTTGCTACAGTAGCTCTCATTGGATTTGGTTTTTCAAACGTTCCTTCTACTGTATTAAACACACTTGAATTTTCATTTTTAGTCTTTGTCTCTTTTTGCTCACTAGCTTTAGATGTATTAGTTGATACAATAGTTTCTTTTGCAGTTAATTTTTCTACATCGCATTTTTTTATTTTTCCGTTATATCCAGTACCTACAATAGTTTCTAAATCTATGTTTAAATCTTCTGCTATTCTTTTAGCTAAAGGAGTAGTATTTGCTTTATTGTCTTTTAAATAATTTAATACATCAACTAAATGAATTCTTCCATTTTCTCCACTTCCAATCAGCTTATCTAATTTTATATTGTCTTTTCTTGCTTGATTTCTAGCTGCTGGTGTGGCTTTTACTTTATTTGCCACCATATCTATCCCTCCTTATCTAACAATTAAAGATTTTATTGCTTCTTCTATTTCATCAACTCTTGGGACAACTGCTTTTTCTAACTCTGGATTATATGGTATTGGCACATCTTTTCCACAGATTCTTTTTACAGGTGCATCTAAATAATCAAATGATTCACTTTCTGTTATTAAGGCTGATATTTCTCCACCTAGTCCACCAGTCTTAGCTGCTTCATGACAAATTAGAACTCTTCCAGTTTTGCATACACTTTTCACTATAGTTTCTTTATCCAATGGATATAAAGTTCTTAAGTCTATAATTTCTACATTTATATTTTCTTTTGATAGTTTCTCTGCTGCTTCCTCAACACTTTGTAACATTCTTCCATAAGTAATTACTGTAACATCTGTACCTTCTCTTTTAATATCTGCCTTACCAATCTCAATTACATAATCATCTTCTGGCACAACCCCTTTTTTTCTATATAACAATTTATTCTCAACAAATATGACTGGATTATTGTCTCTTATAGCTGCTTTTAATAACCCTTTAGCATCTGCTGGTGTAGAGGGTGCAACTACTTTTACTCCTGGAACATGACAGAACCAAGCTTCTAAACTTTGTGAATGTTGTTCTGCTGAACCAGTTCCAGAACCACCTGGGCATCTAACAACCATTGGAACCTGTGCTTTTCCTCCAAACATATATCTCATTTTCGCCGCTTGATTTACAATTGCGTCCATAGAAATTGTTACAAAGTCCATAAACATTACTTCCATAATAGGTCTTAAACCAGTTGCTGCTGCTCCTGCTGCTGCTCCTGCTATAGCTGCTTCTGATATAGGAGTATCTCTTACTCTTTCTGGTCCGAATTCATCTATCATACCTACTGATACGCCAAATGCTCCTCCATATATTCCTATATCTTCTCCCATAAATATTACATTTTCATCTCTTCTCATTTCTTCTGACATTGCTTCTTTTATCGCTTGTGCATATGTTAATTCTCTTGTACTCATTTTTATTTTCCTCCTTTACCATTCTTAGTCTGCATATACATCCTCTAATAAAGACTCTATTTTTGGATTTGGACTATTTTGAGCAAACTCTACTGCATCTTCTATTGATTGCTTTGCAAACTCTTGAATTTTATCTAATTCATTTTCATTAGATATATTATTTTCTATAAGATAATTTCTTAAGAATTCAATAGGGTCTTTTGCTTTCCATGATTCTATTTCTTCTTTTGTTCTATATACATTTGCATCTGACTTTGAGTGACCTAACCATCTATAAGTTCTACTTTCAATCAATACAGGTCCTTCTCCTCTTCTACATTTCTCAGCCGCTTTTTGTACTGTTTCATATACTTCTATTGGATTATATCCATCTATTGATATACCTTCTATACCATAAGAAGCTGCTCTAGTAGCAATGCTTTCTATATTCATATGACGTTTTATACTTGTTGACATACCATATAAATTATTCTCACAGTAAAATATTATTGGCAATTTCCATATTGATGATAAATTTATTCCTTCATGAAAAGTACCTTCATTTGATGCTCCATCACCAAAACTACATAAAACTATTTTTCCTGTTTTTTTATATTGTTGTGTAAGTGCAGCTCCTGGAGCTATTGTAAGACCTCCACCTACAACGCCATTTGCTCCTAAGTTACCTGACTCAATATCTGCTATATGCATTGAGCCTCCTTTTCCCTTACAAAAACCAGTTTCTTTACCCATAAGTTCAGCCATCATTTTATTTAGGTCTATTCCCATACCTATAAATTGACTATGCCCTCTATGAGTTAGTGATACTAAATCTCCTTTTTCTAAAGCCATTACAGCTGCCACACTTGATGCTTCTTGACCTACAGATAAGTGAGTTGTTCCATGTACCATACCTCTTGCAAAAAACCAACTAACTTTCTCTTCAAATTTTCTAGCCTGATTCATTCTCTTATACATTTCAAGCAATGTTTCTTTTGATATTGACATATACATTCCCTCCTATTAACTTTTATCTATCTTTTTATTAGTCACAATCTTCTAATAATTTAATTGCTAAACTGTGATTAATTGCTAAACTATTTATAAATTTCGCTTTTAATGATGCCTTTATTGCCTCTATTTTTTCATCTCCTGAAGCTACACCGATTGTTCTTTTTATCTTTTTTAAATCTTCTAGCTTTACGCCTAATACTCTTTGATTAAATTCAAGTATAGAAGTTTTCCCTTCTTTATCAAAAGCTTGCAAACAAATTGCACCTATTGAGTTGTATTTTTTTAAATCCTCTATATCTGCTTCATGCATATATCCAGAAGCCATTATTGTTGAGTTTAAACTCATAGGATTTCCTATACCTACGATTGCTATGGTTGTTTTATCTATTAAATCTAGTACTTCTTTAATTTTTTCATCTTTGCAAAGTTTTTCTTTTGTAGACAAGTCAGACATAACAGCTGGAGCATGTAATAATTTAAAATCACCTCCAAAAGCCCTTGCTAAACTTACTGCTATTTGATTTGCATGAATATCTATTTCATTGTCTCCAATCCCACCTAATAGAGGTATGAATGTAACATTTTTACAGTTATTTTTTTCTACATATCTAGGTATTTCTTTTAGTGTTGTTCCTATTGAAACGCCTATTATATCATTTTCCTTTACTACTCTAGTTAAATATTCAGATACAGCTCTTGCTAGTTCTTGTTTTTGTGTTAGTGAATCCTGTTTATCATCTACTACTATTACTTCTTTTAATTTATATTTTCTTTCTAGATTTCTCTCTATTTTTTGATAGTCATTTTTCAAAACATCAACTATCTGTATTTTTACTATTCCTTGCTCAAAAGCTTCTTTTAATATTCTTGATATTGTTGGTCTTGATATTCCCAATTGATTTGCTATTTCCTGTTGATTCAAATTATCTTCATAATAAAGTGAACAACACTTCATCATTAATCTTAAGTCTCCAATTTTTTTCATTTGCTTTCCTCCAAAATCAAGTTTTTTCAATTATCTTTACATTTGTTCAATCAATTTACTTAATTTCAGTAACATTATAGAAGGGGTTCATATAAAAAGTCAACTGTTTTTTTTGCATAACAAAAAAACGGTGATACTTTTCTTGTACCACCGTGTCATTAAACAATTGAAACATTACCACTTAATTCGTATTATGTATTATTTCTAATTGCTAAATGTCATCTTCATAAAATCGAAATCAATTGTCCACTTATAATTCTTCAAATAATGATAACTTATTAAATCATCTCTAAAAACCAACAGTTTCATCATTTGAGGTTTTCTTATATTTTTCTTATTTTGTTTTTCTAAAAACTCTTCAATATATCATGAATATATAATAGTTTTTTATAAATAATAATTTACAATAGTCCTTAATTAAACTTAAGACTCTATAAAAAAATTTTTCATTATTTAGCATTTAATTCATTAAGTATAGTATCATATTCTTGGTCAAGCTTATAAAAAGACATTATTATAATTTGTAATATTGTTATAAGTATAGGTAAGTATATAAAACATACTTTTATTGATACTATAGCTAAATCACTTTGAGTATCTGATGTTCCTACATAACCACCAATTGATAATACTGCACCTAATATTGCTGAACCTAACCCATTTCCTACTTTAAACCCAAAGCTAGATGCACTATTTATAAGCCCCTCAGTTCTATATCCAGTCTTCCATTCTCCATATTCAATAGTATCTGAAACAATAGCAAACATTGTTGCTGCTATTCCAGCACTCCCTATTCCCTTTATAACACTTGCAGATATTATTCCAATATAGTTTTGCCCAGATATTATAAACATAACATTTGACGATATTAATATTATTGAACCGACTATTAATACATTTCTTTTTCCAAATTTTTTTATAAAAGGAGCAACCATAAACATAGCTATAATTTGAGATATATTGGAAACCATATTTATGGGACCAAATAATTTTTCATCTCCTAAAATAAACTTTGCATAATATACAGATGAACCACCATTTATCGCAAACACAATAAATATGCAAACTAAGCATAATGTTATTTGTATCCAGTACTTATTTCTAAATAAAGATTTAATACCTATTTTAAATGGTATTACTTCATTCTTATCTTGCTTAACTGCTTTTACTCTTTCCTTGGTTCCAGTAAATGTTATAAAAAATACCATTATAGATGCTATTCCAAATACAAAAAATGTTTTAGTCCATGCTGATAAATTATTTCCAAAATATTCAACTAGAGGTAATGTAAGTCCATTTATTATTAAAGTACCACAAGTTGCTAATATCATTCTAAATATACTTAATACTCCTCTTTCATACTGGTCTTGAGTTATAAGTGAATTTAGTGTTGCATAAGGTACATTGATTGCTGTATAAATAACAGTAGAAACTAAGTTATATGTAATAAAAATATAAATTAATTTAGAAGTGGCTCCAAGACTTGATGGAACAGAAAATAATAATACTGCTGCTATGGCAAAAGGAATCGCCATTCTTAAAATCCAAGGCCTAGCCTTACCATGTTTAGATTTAGTCCTATCTACTATAATTCCCATTGTTAAGTCACTAAAACCATCCAATATTCTAGATATAAGCATAATACTACCTACAGCAGCTGCACTAACATCTGCATAATTAGTATAATAAAACAATAAAAATGCTGACATCGCTGAGTATATGATATTGCACCCTAAATCCCCACATCCATAAGAGACTCTTTCAAAAAATGAAGTCTTTTCATATTTAATAGTAGTTGCTTTAACATTAACTTCAGTATTCATAATCCCATACTCCTTCTTGTAAGATTTACCTTCTAATGTTTCTTATTTCAGAGCATAAGTCTTACCTTTGCTCTGAAAATTTTAGTAATGATTTTATTAATCTACATCTTTTGATTCATCTGCTATATATTCAAAGAAATCAAAATCAGCATAGTGCTTATGCTTTACACGGTCTGCACAAGTTAACCCTATAAATGTACCTGTAAATTCTCCATATTTACAGTACTCATCTGAAAACTTAGTTGTATCAAATATCTTCCCTATTCTTTGGTAGTTTTTTTCATCATAGCTCCATTCGAAATATGACTTACGACCTTGTATATGCAAACGAAGATATATTGGTATATCTTTTATTGGTATCCTAGTATTTAAAAACTCTGTTTTCTCCCCATTTTCAAGATGTATTATTGATAGTGCACTTTGACCCAATGTTTCACTATAGTACTTTCTTAGATTGATATAATTCATATTATCGTAATACATTATCAAGCCTGCGCTATGCTGATGTACTTCTGGGTAAAACTCCATCTTAGTAGTTATTCTTGCATATACTGAGGTTAACTTCCTTGCCAATATGCTCACTCTATTTAATGATGTTCTTGATTCTTGTCCTCTAATCCTTACATATCCTGGCCTAGACGTAACATCTGCAAATGATAATGGTGAAATCCTAGGGGCATAGTATTGTAAACCTAATTCATTTGAATCAAAGTCATCAAAACTTGGTATAGATGAAACTAAATGTTCTTCTAGTTTACTTTCTGATACATATTCTTTTGCCAAATTACTATCATCTTCCATTCGAAGCCAGTTATCATCTGTCCATTTCATTTTTTGAATAGCTGTTTCTCTACCTAAAGTACACCTTAACTCTGGTACAAATGGTCTAGATGTAAGATGAACTAAATATACTTCACCTGATGGTGTTTCTATATAGCTTCCATGACCAGATTTTTGAAGTTTTGATTCTGGATTGTAGTATTTAGGCTTTAGATGAGCAGGGTCATACCTCTCATAAAAATCTCCTGGCATTGAGGTTACAATTGGATTCATTGAATCTTTTTCATAAGGCCCCCATATGTTTTTAGCTCTTCCCATGGTTACACCATGACCATATCCAGTTCCACCTTCTGCACACATTATATAATAATAATCTCCACGCTTAGTTATATGTGGTGCCTCAATACAACCTCTATCAGTTCCTCCTGACCATATTCTCTTTGGATATCCTACTATTTCTTTTTTTTCTGTACAGTATTCTACTAAACATATAACACCAGGTTTTTCATATCCTTCTCTAGTTTCCCAGTCTAATGATGAAATCCATTTTTTACCATCATCATCATGAAAAATAGATGCATCAAATCCTGATGAGTGTAGGTATACTGGTTCACTCCACTCTCCCTTTATATCTTTTGATGTAATTAAATAATTATCAACATCAAAATATCTTGCATTCATAGAATTCATAATTCCATAAACTATGTAAAATAAATCTTCTTCTTCACAATAAGTCAAACAGGGTGCCCAAATTCCCTTAGATGAAGGAAGCTTCTTTAAATCTATTTTTGTTTCATCTGTTAAAATATGAGTATATAGCTCCCAATTTTTTAAATCTTTAGAGTGATAAACAGGTATACCTGGAAACCATTCAAAAGATGAAACCACAAGATAATAGTCATCTCCCTTCCTACAAATACAAGGGTCTGGATTAAAACCTGGAAGTATAGGGTTTTTAATCATATCTTTTCCTCCAATTTTAGTTTAATATTCTATAGGATACCATCCTTGAGCTACACATTTGCCTAGGTCCCAACTATCCCAGCCTGTCCAGCCTTCTTCGTTAACTGTATCTAGTAATAACTTATAGTTCCAATAGTAGTGACCACTTCCATTTCTCCACGCATCAAGCTGTGCTTTTGCTATCTTCCTATATAATTCTCTTCTTTCGTCTTTTGATAATTTATCCATATTTGATTCAACCCCATTTAAAGGCGATTGACCTCCAGCTGTATCTGTACCACAAGCATATGAATTAAATAAGCTCCACTCTCCACATATAATAGGAAAATATTTTTGCATTTGTAAAATATCCTTAGCATAATTTTCTTTAATATATTTAACATAGCTATCAATATTTTGCTCACATCCATCTGCTTCAGCTAACATTAGATATTGGTGTGTATCTAGAACAACATTTTTAAACTCTTCCTCTCTCATAAAGTCTTTCCATGCTTTTAATTCAAATGCATCATGAAATACTATAACGTTTTCCTCGCTCATATAAGGACGCATTACTTTATATGCTTTTATATAAAAATCACGTAAAAATTCTAATGAATTAGGTTTACTTCTTCTTGCCATCTCTTTATCTACAGCCTTAAATCGGTTTGGAACATTCATTATGTTCCACATTCTTTCTGTTATTGGTTCATTTAAAATTTGAATTCCATACAATTCATTTCTCATTCCATAACGTTTTGCAAGCCTTTCTAATACATTTAAAGTAAACTCTACATATTCTGGATTTTGTGACCAGTTACATACTCCTGATATTCCTCCATTATCAAATCCATTTTGGCTTCCTGGAACTGTATGTAAATCTATCAATATACTAAGTCCATACTTATCTGCCCAAGCAAATGCTTTATCAAGTTCTTTAACACATCCTATAAATGGTTCACAATCACCAAAAATAAAATATGGTACTGGTATACGAACTGAATTAAATCCCATAGATTTAATCGTTGCAAAATCTCTCTCTGTGATGTACTCACTACGATGAATCTTAATTCTAGATTCATATGCCTCCCTTGAAAGTTGTCTTGGTAAATAGTATTCATCTTCAGCTTCTGTACCTTCAAATAAACTTGGGGTCATCCATTTTTCTAGAACTAACCAACTTCCTAAGTTTACACCTTTTATATACACATAAAATCCTCCCATCTTATCTTATTTAAATAGGTATATTTTGCACTTATACTAAAATAATTTTTTTAAGTTATTTTAATATACAGTTATTATATTTGATTTTATTTGTTTTCTTAAGTATGTTTATTGTCTAATTTATTAGTCGATATTATCTTTTTATTATTGAATATTATAAATTGACTAGTTATAATTTAAAATTATAGGAAGGAGGTTATTATGGACAGAAATAATTTTTCACATGAAGTAGTTGAACCTATTGATAATTTAGATGTTAATTTTAAACTATTTGATTAAAAAATAGCTACACACACTCGTGACTTTAGTCATGAGTTAGTAGCTAAAATAGTCAGCATATAGGGAAACCTATATGTAGAGATAGGATAGAACCTATCCAATACTACTTG
>NZ_OEZH01000158.1 GCF_900243075.1 Clostridioides difficile | reverse complement strand
TTGACCAGAAGATTCTTTTATAAGCCCAGATATTATATTTAATAAAGTAGATTTACCAGTTCCATTACTACCTATGATACTTACAAATTCACCATCTTCTATGTCGATTGATAAATTTTCAAATATAGTATTAGGTTCACCATATGGATTAGGGAAACTCTTTGAAAGATTTTTAATTTGTAGCATCTATAACACCTCTTTTTTCAGATTTATTTTTGGTACTAGCTTTGCATTTGTTTTTTTTTAGTGAAATGTTTAAGTTACCAGTAGCTAAGAAAGCTATTATAACTATAGCAGTTATTAATTTTAAGTCAGTCGATAACATTCCTAAACTCATTGCAAAGTAGATAGTGAATTGGTATATAAAAGAACCAACAATTATTGCAGTAGTATCTTTGATAAAAGTAAATTTCTTAAATAGTGTAATACCAATTATGATAGAAGCAATTCCAAGAACCAAAGTTCCTATACCCATATTTACATCTGAGAATCCTAAGAACTGAGCCATAAGACTACCAGATAAAGCAATAAGTCCATTTGAAATCATAAGTCCTAGTATTTTTATAGAACCAATATTTATACCCAAAGATTTAATCATTTGAGAGTTATCACCAACACCTTTTAAAGTGTACCCAAGACCTGTTTTTAGAAATAAGTCTAAAAGGACTTTACAGATAAATACAAAAGCCAAGGCTAAAACTATAGGAGATATTTCTCCATTGAATAAATGCTTAAAGCTAAATAGAGGAATATTTGATTTTCCCATTATTCTTAAGTTGATAGAGTACAACATTCCCATAACTAAAATACCAGAAAGTAAGTTTGATATCTTAAACTTAATGTGAAGAATTCCAGTAACAAGACCAGCAGTGCAACCACATAAGATAGCCATTAAAGTTGCTACTATAGGAGAAATACCATTAGTAAGAGAAAATGCTACGATAGAAGCACCCATTGTGTAACTACCATCAGCAGACATATCTGGAAAATCTAAGATTTTGTAAGTTATATAAACCCCCAGTGCCATAATTGATAAAATTAAACTTTGCGTCATTACAGATATAATACCTGACATAAATAAAACACTCCTTTGAAAATATTTTTATAATTCTAATTATTTGCTAATTTTGTGTATAAAAAAACCACATAGTATACAAAACTATGTGGTAAAAACACGAATAAGCCACATAGTTTAATCTATGTGGCTCTTATATAGTTAAATGAAAACTCTATAAACAATATAGCCAACATAGATACAATCCCAAAATTTTAGTAGTCTTAAGGGGCCTGTATCTATGTTAAAACGTAGGTACAAACCCTAAAAATAGTGGCTATAGTAATAATAATATTTTTTATTGTTTAATAAAGTATTCATAATTATCTCTCCCTTTTAATATTTTAATTAGTCAGAAAATTATATGTATTCTCGACTTGTTATAAATTATAAATTATACACTAATAAAAGTCAACTGCTAAATTTAATTAAAATACTAAATAATGTATACTTAGAATACTTTTAAATTAATGTATTATTTGAAAAAAACGTTATCCTAAGTTATAGAGAAATGTGGAAATTTTATCAAGATATATACTGAATATGAAATATATACACATATGTATCCCATTAAATTTTATAAAAAAAAGCTGTCTAAAGAATATTGAAATTCTTTTGGACAGCTCAAGTAGTGATTAGAAAGTTATATAACTTTCATAATCAGTCGTCAATACAGACGACTTTTATGGAAAATGAATAACTTTATATGCAATATTCAAATTGCTACAATAAGCACAATTTTCAAAGGGTTAGGGTGGATAAGAGTACTTATTATATAAAGTTTTCATATTACCTACTTTTTAAAATTAATAAGTTTTATTTTGCAGATTTTGTATTTTCATCTGACTTTATATACTTTATATTATCTGCTGATAACTTTTGCATGTCAAGAGCTTTTAGTGTATCTTCGTTAATTATTATTTCAGTTTCATCTAACGTAGTAACTGGTATATCTCCAACAGCTTTTCCTTCTAATACTTCAATAGCAAGTTCTCCAGCTTTGTAACCTAGTTTTTCATAGTCTATTCCACAACAAGCTAAAGCACCAGAAGATACAGAACCTTCTTCAGAAGCTATTATAGGAATCTTGTTTTCATTAGCAACTTTAGAAACTATTGGCATAGAAGAAACTATTAAATTGTCAGTAGGAACATATAAAACATCTATCTTGCCAACTAAGCTAGAAATAGCTTGATTGACTTCACTTGAGGAACTGATTCCTTTTTCAACCACTTCATAATTATTTTTCTTAGCATAATCATGTAGAGAATCAACTTGGATTTTTGAATTAACTTCACTAGTATTGTATATAACCCCTATTTTTTTTGCCTTTGGAGTCAATGTTTTAACTAATTCTAATGTTTTATCAATTGAAAGATAGTCAGATGTACCAGAAACATTTCCACCTGGTTTTTCAAGAGATTTAACAAGTCCAGCTTCTACAGGGTCTGTAACAGCAGTCATGATTATAGGTATATCTTTAGTAGCATTATAAGCTGCTTGTGCAGATGGAGTAGATATAGCATATATTAAATCTTTTTTGTCAGATACGAACTTACTTGCAATACTTTGTGTAGTAGGCATATCGTTTTGTGCATTTTGGAAATCTATTTTTATATTATCTCCATCTTTATAACCTTTATCTTCGAGTGCTTTTATGAATCCTTTCTTTGCTTTATCTAAAGATGGATGTTCTACCAATTGAGTGATACCTATATTTTTTTGTTTCTTGCTATCTGTTTTTCCGTTTTCATTTGAGGCATTAGAGCCATCATTTTGAGAACATCCAGTAAGCAGCGATACACCAACTACTCCTGCTATAATTAAACTTAATATTTTTTTTCTTTTTATCATTTTATTTTCCTCCCTCAAAATTTAATAATTATATTTGTTCATATATTCATGTAATAAATTGTAAATATGCTTGATTAAAAATGAATTTTTATTTCTTAAACTGCATATTCAAATTTTTCTAAGATTTCTTCAACTGTTAATTGTTCTTTTTCTCTATTTTTTACATCTAAGACAACTTCACCCTTATGAAGCATTATCAACCTATCACCATATTGAAGGGCATGTTTTAAGTTGTGAGTCACCATAAGTGTAGTTATATTTTTTTCCCTTACGATTTTATCTGTTAACTCAATTACTTCATTTGATGTTTTTGGGTCAAGTGCTGCTGTATGTTCATCTAGCAATAAGACCTTAGGACTTGCTAAACTAGACATAATTAGTGAAAGTGATTGTCTTTGACCTCCTGAGAGATATTGTACTTTAATATCTAAGTATTTTTTTAAATCTAAAGAAATTCCTTCAAGTAAGTGTTCTAAGTCATTCGTTTTATGACGAAGACATTTCTTTAAGTTTAATAATTTCCCTTTATTAAGTGCTAAAGATAGATTTTCTCTAACCGTCATAGAAGGGCAAGTTCCTAGGCTAGGGTCTTGAAAAACTCTACTTACTATTTGGGTTCTTTTGTATTCAGCCAAATTTGTTATAGTAGTGTTGTCTAATGTAATTTGACCAGAAGATTCTTTTATAAGCCCAGATATTATATTTAATAAAGTAGATTTACCAGTTCCATTACTACCTATGATACTTACAAATTCACCATCTT
>NZ_OEZH01000159.1 GCF_900243075.1 Clostridioides difficile | reverse complement strand
AATAAACTCAATAGTTGTAGAAGAGGGATTAAGATTCTCAATAAGAGAAGGTGGAAGAACAGTAGCTTCAGGAGTTGTTGCTACAATAATAGAGTAATCTTTTACTAAACTAATGGATTTAATATAAAAAAAGAGGGGGTAACACCTCTCTTTTTTGTTTTTTGTTGACAAGTAGCGCTAAAGCATATATACTAAACTAGTGCCTTGAGGTAGATTAACAATCAGGCTTAAGGTTATGATGTTATAAGAGAAAATAAAATTGAAAAAAACATAAAAAAAACTTGAAAAAAAGTAACAGATGATATAAAATATAATAGTGTGCTTGAGAGATTAAGAAAATGAAAGTTAAGTCCTAGTGAAATACGAACTAGTATCGATTTAAAAGTTACAACACACCCGGAGCAGTGTATCGGTATTGGTTGTACGCAACTTGAAAATTAAACACGTGATAAAGGAGGGAAAACAAAATGGCTAAGAATGAAAAAATAAGAATAAGATTAAAATCATATGATCACAAATTATTAGATTTTTCAGCAGGGAAAATAGTTGAAACTGCTAAAAAGGCTGGATCACAAGTTTCAGGACCTGTGCCTCTACCAACAGAAAAACAAGTTGTAACTATATTAAGAGCTGTACATAAGTACAAAGACTCTAGAGAACAATTTGAAATAAGAACTCATAAAAGACTAATCGACATAGCTAATCCAACACCTAAGACAGTTGACTCATTAATGAGATTAGACTTACCAGCAGGTGTAGATATAGAAATAAAATTATAAGAACCCCTAAGATATTATCCTATAGATGATTATCTTAGAATGATTACTCTAAAAGATGTAATCCGCTGTAAGAATTATAGGAGGTGCTAATATGAAAGGAATATTAGGCAAAAAAGTTGGTATGACTCAAATATTCACTGATAAAGGTGTAGTTATACCTGTAACAGCTGTTGAAGCAGGACCTATGGTCGTTACTCAAATAAAAACAGTTGATAAAGATGGATACAATGCTATACAAATAGGTTTTGAAGACGCTAAAGAAAAAGCTTTAAACAAACCTAAAAAAGGACATTTAGCTGCTGCTAATGTTTTAAAGAAGCATTTAAAAGAATTCAAAGTAGATTCTGTAGAAGGATACACAGTAGGACAAGAAATAAAAGCTGATGTATTTGAAGCAGGTACAAAAATAGATGTTACTGGAATAAGTAAAGGTAAGGGATTCCAAGGTCCAATAAAAAGACATGGACAAAGTAGAGGTCCTGAATCTCACGGTTCTAGATACCACAGAAGACCAGGTTCAATGGGAGCTTGTTCTTACCCAGGTAGAGTATTTAAAAACAAAAAATTAGCTGGACACATGGGAAGCGTAAAGGTAACAGTTCAAAACTTAGAGGTTGTTAAAGTAGATGCTGATAAGAACCTTATATTAGTTAAAGGAGCTATACCAGGAGCTAAAGGTTCAGTAGTAACTATAAAAGAAGCTATAAAGGTTTCTAAATAATGACTAACCTAAAGAAAGGAGGAATAACAATGCCAAAATTAAATGTACTAAATGTTAGTGGACAAAACGTTGGAGAAATAGAATTATCAGATTCTATATTTGGCGTAGAAGTTAATGGACATGTTTTATATGAAGTTGTAAAAAATCAATTAGCAAATAAGAGACAAGGAACTCAATCTGCTAAAACTAGAGCAGAAGTTAGAGGTGGCGGAAGAAAACCTTGGAAACAAAAAGGAACAGGTAGAGCAAGACAAGGTTCTACAAGATCTGTACAATGGGTAGGTGGAGGAGTTGCTTTTGCACCTAAACCAAGAAGCTACAAATATACATTACCTAAGAAGGTAAGAAGATTAGCTATGAAGAGTGCTTTATCTTCAAAAGTTCAAAATAGTGAAGTTATAGTATTAGATGCATTAAACATGGATGCTCCTAAAACTAAAGAATTTGCTCAAATATTAAATAATATAAATGCTGCTAAAAAAGCTTTAGTAGTTATAGCTGATAAGAATGATAACGTAATAAAATCAGCTAGAAATATAGAAGGTGTTCAAACTGCATTAGTTAATACTATGAATGTATATGATATATTAAAATATGATTCATTTATAATAACTACAGATGCTGTTAAAAAAGTGGAGGAGGTGTACGCATAATGACTAATCCACATGATATAATAATAAGACCAGTCGTAACTGAGCACAGTATGGCTGAAATGGGTGAAAAAAAATACACTTTTGTTGTGGCTAAAGATGCGAACAAAACTGAAATAAAAAAAGCAGTAGAAAAAGTATTCGGAGTTAGTGTTGACAAAGTAAATACTTTAAATTACGATGGAAAAGTTAAAAGAATGGGTAGAACTCAAGGAAGAACAGCAAGCTTTAAGAAAGCAGTAGTTAAATTAACTGCTGATAGTAAAGAAATAGAATTCTTCCAAGGAATGTAGTATTATAACAAACGAAGGAGGGAAAACAGATGGCTATAAAAAAGTTTAGACCAACTTCTCCTGCCTTAAGACAAATGACAGTTTTAGTTTCTGATGAAATAACATGTAATCAACCAGAAAAATCTCTTTTAGTTAATTTAAAGAAAAATGCTGGTAGAAATGTACATGGTAGAATAACTGTTCGTCATAGAGGTGGAGGACAAAAAAGAAAATATAGAATAATAGATTTTAAAAGAGATAAAGATGGTATACCTGCTAAGGTTGCTACTATAGAATATGATCCAAACAGAACTGCAAATATCGCATTATTGAACTATGCTGATGGAGAAAAAAGATATATATTAGCTCCAGTTGGAATTAAGGTTGGAGATACTATATTATCAGGATTAGGTGCTGATATAAAACCAGGAAACTGTTTAGCATTAAAAGATATGCCAGTTGGTACTATCATTCATAATATAGAATTAAAGCCAGGAAAAGGAGCTCAATTAGTTAGATCTGCTGGAGTTTCTGCACAATTAATGGCTAAAGAAGGAAAAAATGCTTTATTAAGATTACCATCAGGTGAGATGAGATTAGTAAGTATAAACTGTAAAGCTACTATAGGACAAGTTGGAAATATAGAGCATGGTAACGTAGTTATTGGTAAAGCAGGTAGAAAAAGACATATGGGAATAAGACCTACTGTAAGAGGTTCTGTAATGAACCCTAATGACCATCCACACGGTGGAGGGGAAGGTAGATCTCCAATAGGTAGACCATCTCCTGTTACTCCATGGGGTAAACCGGCTCTTGGATACAAAACTAGAAAGAAAAATAAAGCTTCAAATAAACTAATAGTATCAAGAAGAACTAAGTAGTAAATTTATTTTTGCTCGGAAAGGAGGAATATAAATGTCAAGATCAACTAAAAAAGGGCCTTTTGTCCATGCAAGACTTTTAAAGAAGATAGAAGCTATGAATGCTAGTGGAAATAAAGAAGTTATAAAAACTTGGTCAAGATCTTCAACTGTGTTTCCACAAATGGTAGAAAATACTATAGCTGTTCATGATGGAAGAAAACATGTTCCAGTATATATAACAGAAGATATGGTTGGACATAAATTAGGTGAGTTCGTTCCTACTAGAACTTTCAAAGGACATAAGGATGACGAAAAATCTAATAAGAGAAAATAATTAAATTATGACTAAGAAAGGAGGAATAACAATGGAAGCAAAAGCTACTGCTAAATACGTACGTGTATCACCAAGAAAAGCAGGCCAAATATGTGACCTTGTTAGAGGAAAGAATGTTGATGAAGCATTAGCAATATTAAAGTTTACTCCAAGAGGAGCAGCTTCAATAATAGCTAAAGTTGTAAAATCAGCTAAAGCTAACGCAGAAAACAATCACGAAATGGATACTGAAAAATTATATATAGCATCAATAGTTGCTAATCAAGGGCCAACAATGAAGAGATTTATGCCTAGAGCTATGGGTCGTGCAACTACAATAAGAAAAAGAACTTCTCACATAGAGGTTGTTGTTAAAGAGAAGAAATAATTAATAGATAGGAGGGAAAGTAATGGGTCAAAAGGTTAATCCACACGGCTTAAGGGTCGGTGTTATAAAAGATTGGGACTCAAGATGGTTCGCTACTGATAAAAAAGAGTTCGGAAACTTATTATTAGAAGACCATAATATACGTAAATTCTTAAAGAAAAGATTATACTCAGCTGGAGTTGCTAAGATAGAAATAGAAAGATCAGCTAACAAAATAAAAATGGACTTACACGTTGCTAAGCCGGGTGTAGTTATAGGAAGAGCTGGTGCAGGAATCGAAGCATTAAAAGTTGAATTAGAAAAAATGACAAAGAAAACTATAATAGTTAATATAGTAGAAGTAAGAAGTACAGATAAAAACGCTCAATTAGTAGCTGAAAATATAGCTTTAGCTATAGAGAGAAGGGTTGCTTTCAGAAGAGCAATGAAACAAGCTATACAAAGAGCAATGAAATCTGGTGCTAAAGGGATAAAAGTTTCTGCTTCAGGAAGATTAGGTGGAGCTGAGATGGCTAGAACTGAAGGTTATAGTGAAGGAAATGTACCACTACAAACTTTAAGAGCAGATATAGATTATGGTTTCGCTGAAGCTGATACAACTTATGGAAAAATCGGTATAAAAGTTTGGGTATGTAATGGTGAAGTTTTACCAACTAGAGACGGTGTAAATCCAAGAGAAGAAAGCAGAAAAAACGATAGAAGAGACAACAAGAGAGATAATAGAAGAAACGATAGAAGAGGAAATGACAGAAGAGGAAATGATAACAGAGGAAACTACAGAGGACAAAGACCTCAAGGTGGATCAAGACCTCAAAGAACTGAAAACAAAGGAAATTAATAATAGTTAGGTTCAAGGAAGGAGGAAAAATACTCATGTTAATGCCAAAAAGAGTAAAGCGTCGTAGAGTTCATAGAGGAAGCATGGCTGGGCAAGCTCATAAGGGTAATAAAGTTACTTATGGTGAGTTTGGATTAGTAGCATTAGAAGCTTCTTGGATAACTTCTAATCAAATAGAAGCTGCCAGAATCGCGATGACTAGATATATAAAAAGAGGGGGAAAGGTTTGGATAAAAATATTCCCTCATAAACCAGTAACAAGAAAACCAGCAGAGACTCGTATGGGTGCAGGGAAAGGTTCTCCAGAATATTGGGTAGCTGTAGTTAAGCCAGGAAGAGTTATGTTTGAATTAGCAGGTGTTTCTGAAGATAAAGCAAGAGAAGCTATGAGACTTGCTGCACATAAATTACCAATTAAATGTAAATTTGTTAAAAAAGAAGATTTAGAAGTAAAGGGTGGTGAATAGGATGAAAGCTAAAGAATTAAGAGATTTAACAAGCGAAGAGCTAATGAACAAATTAAACGACTTCAAAAGTGAATTATTTAGCTTAAGATTCCAATTAGCTACTGGTCAATTAGAAAATACAGCTAGAATAAAGTTTGTTAAGAAGGATATAGCAAAAGTTAAAACTGTTCTTGCTGAAAGAAAGTTATACGAAACTAGAGCTTAATTTGGAAAGGAGGCTTTTTAAACATGGAAAGAGGAAGAAGAAAAGTTAGAATAGGCCGTGTTGTTAGTGATAAGATGGATAAAACAATAGTAGTAGCTGTTGAAGAATTCGTACGTCATCCACTATATAATAAACGTGTTAAGAGAACTAAGAAATTCAAGGCTCATGATGAAAAGAATATATGTAACATCGGAGATAGAGTTAAAATAATGGAAACTAGACCATTATCTAAAGATAAGAGATTCAGACTAGTTGAAGTTGTTGAGAAAGTTAAGTAGTTTTTGAAGAAGGAGGGATTACGATATGATACAACAAGAATCACGTCTAAGAGTTGCTGATAACTCAGGAGCTAAAGAACTTTTATGTATACGTGTTCTAGGCGGAAGTAAAAGAAGATATGGTAACATAGGCGACGTTATAGTTGCTACTGTTAAAAGTGCAACACCTGGTGGAGTTGTAAAAAAAGGTAAGGTTGTTAAAGCTGTTATAGTAAGAAGCAAACAAGGCGTAAGACGTAATGACGGAAGCTATATATCTTTTGATGAAAATGCTGCTGTTATAATAAAGGACGATAAAACTCCAGTAGGAACTCGTATATTCGGGCCTGTTGCTAGAGAGTTAAGAGACAATGAATTCATGAAAATAGTTTCTCTTGCTCCAGAAGTACTATAATTAAGGAGGTGCAATAGGACATGATGCGTGTTAAAAAAGGTGACACTGTTGTAGTTATAGCAGGTAAAGATAAAGGTAAAAAAGGTTCAGTTTTAAAGGTATATCCTAAAACTAGCAAAGTGTTAGTTGAAGGTGTAAATGTAATAACTAAACATCAAAAACCAAGTGCTATGAACCAACAAGGTGGAATAATAAATAAAGAAGCCCCAATACACATATCTAATGTAATGCCATTTGATCCTGAAACAGGAAAAGGCGTTAGAGTAAGATATGAAGTAAAAGATGGGAACAAAGTAAGAGTATCAGCAAAGAGCGGAAAAGAATTATAATAAATATTGCTTGAAAGGAGGGACCTTAAATGGCTTCTAGATTACAAGAAAAATACATGAAAGAAGTTGCTCCTGCTTTAATGGAGAAATTTGGATATAAAAACGTAATGGAGATACCTAAGTTAAATAAAATAGTTATTAACATGGGTATAGGTGACGCTAGAGAAAATCCAAAAGGATTAGAAAAAGGCGTTGAAGAATTAGAAATAATATCAGGACAAAAGCCTGTTATAACTAAAGCTAGAAAATCTGTTGCTAACTTCAAATTAAGAGAAGGAATGCCAATAGGAACAAAAGTTACATTAAGAGCTGACAAAATGTTCTACTTTATGGACAAATTAGTTTCAGTTTCTTTACCAAGAGTTAGAGACTTTAGAGGAGTTAACCCTAATGCTTTTGATGGTAGAGGAAACTATGCTTTAGGAGTTAAAGAACAATTAATATTCCCTGAAATAGAATATGATAAAATAGATAAAGTAAGAGGAATGGATATAATATTTGTTACTACAGCAAAAACTGACGAAGAAGCTCGTGAATTATTAAAATTATTAGGAATGCCATTTTCTAAGTAAGCAAAGGAGGGATTCCCGTGGCTAGAAAAGCGATGGTTGTTAAACAACAAAGAAAGCAAAAGTACGCAACTAGAGAATACACTAGATGTACTATATGCGGAAGACCGCATTCAGTTTTGAAAAAATTTGGTATATGCCGTATATGCTTTAGAGAATTAGCTTATAAAGGTCAAATACCTGGTGTTAGAAAAGCAAGCTGGTAGAAGCTTGATTAGAATGGAAGGAGGGCAACAAAATGACAATGACAGATCCAATTGCAGATATGCTTACTCGTATAAGAAATGCTAATGTTGTTAAGCATGAAACTGTAGATGTTCCAGCTTCTAATATGAAGAAAGAGTTAGCTAGAATCTTATTAGAAGAAGGTTTCATAAGAGGTTATGATGTTATAGAAGATGGAAAACAAGGTATCATAAGAATACAATTAAAGTACGGACAAGAAGGCGAAAGAGTTATAACAGGTCTTAAGAAAATATCTAAGCCTGGTATGAGAGTTTACGCTGCTAACCATGAGATACCAAAAGTATTAAACGGATTAGGAATATCAGTAATATCTACTTCAAAAGGAATATTAACTGACAAGCAAGCTAGAAAAGCAAATGTTGGTGGAGAAGTAATCTGCTACGTTTGGTAATCAATTTGAACAATGTAAGGAGGTGCGACCATGTCAAGAATAGGTGTTAAGCCAATAATAATACCAGCAGGTGTTGAAGTTACTATAGCTGAAGGAAATTTAGTTACAGTAAAAGGTCCAAAAGGAACTTTAACTAAACAATTAAGTGCTGAGTTAAACATAAAAAAAGAAGAAAATACAATAATGGTTGAAAGACCAACTAATAATAAAAAACATAGATCTTTACACGGACTAACTAGAACTTTATTAGATAATATGGTTGTAGGTGTAAATACTGGTTTCGAAAAGAAATTAGAATTAAAAGGTGTTGGATATAGAGCTCAAAAACAAGGAAAGAAATTAGTTATGAACTTAGGTTTCTCTCATCCAGTTGAGATGGAAGATCCAGAAGGAATAACTGTTGAAGCTCCAAACCAAACAGAGTTAATAGTAAAAGGTATAGACAAGCAATTAGTAGGGAACTATGCTGCTAAGATAAGAGCTTGGAGAAAACCAGAGCCATACAAAGGTAAAGGTATAAAATACGTTGATGAAGTAATCAGACGTAAAGAAGGAAAAACTGGTAAAAAATAATACCAAAACTTAAACGCTAGAAAGGAGTGAGCTAGGTGTTAAAAAAGGCTGATAAAAATGCTAATAGACTTCAAAGACATAAGAGAGTTCGTAGAAAAATAAGCGGTACTTCTCAAAGACCAAGATTATGTGTATTTAGAAGTGCTAACAATATATATGCTCAAATAATAGATGACACAAAAAGAGTAACTCTAGTTGCTGCATCTTCTTTAGAAGCAGAAGTTAAGAGTGCTGTCAATCATACAGGAAACAAGGAAGCAGCTAAGAAAGTTGGAGAATTAGTTGCTAAAAAAGCTGTTGAAAAAGGAATCACTGAAGTTGTATTTGACAGAGGTGGATACTTATATCATGGAAGAATTCAAGAATTAGCTGAAGGTGCTAGAGAAGCTGGTCTTAAGTTCTAATACGAAGGAGGGAAAAATACATGCTACGTCGTAAGCCGATAGATGCAGGACAACTTGACTTACAAGAAAAGGTTGTTGAAGTAAGACGTGTTACTAAGGTTGTAAAAGGTGGTAGAAACTTCAGATTTGCAGCATTAGTAGTTGTTGGAGATGAAAACGGACACGTTGGTATAGGTGCTGGGAAAGCAATGGAAGTACCAGATGCTATAAAAAAAGCAGTTGAAGATGCTAAGAAAAATCTAATAGTAGTGCCAATAGTTGGGACTACAATTCCTCACGAAGTACGCGGACACTTTGGTGCTGGAAATATATTAATAATGCCTGCTGTAGAAGGTACAGGAGTAATAGCTGGGGGACCTGCTAGAGCCGTACTTGAGCTAGCTGGACTAAAAGACGTTAGAGCTAAATCTTTAGGGTCTAACAATCCAAGAAATATGGTAAATGCTACAATAGAAGGACTTAATTCTCTAAAAACAGTTGAAGATATAGCTAAACTTAGAGGTAAAAAAGTTGAAGAACTTCTAGGGTAAGGAGGTAGTGTAAAATGGCTAAATTACAAATAAAGTTAGTTAGAAGTGTTATAGGAACTACTCCTAACCAAAAAAAGAATGTTGAAGCGTTAGGATTAAGAAAAAGAGAACAAGTTGTTATAAAAGAAGACAATGCTCAAACAAGAGGTATGATAAGTAAAGTAAGTCACTTATTAGAAGTAACTGAAATAGCTGAATAATTTTTATAAAGTAGTGCAAGGAGGTGCAATCCATGAAGTTACATGAGTTAAAACCTGCTGAAGGTGCAGTAAGAGCTAAGAGAAGATTAGGTAGAGGTACTGCGACTGGACAAGGTAAAACTGCAGGACGTGGACAAAAAGGTCAATGGTCTCGTTCTGGTGGTGGAGTAAGAGTAGGATTTGAAGGTGGACAAATGCCACTAGCTAGAAGACTTCCTAAGAGAGGTTTCAATAACATATTTAAGAAAGTTTACACAGAAGTTAATGTTGAAGTTTTAAATAGATTTGAAAATGGAACAGAAATAACTGCAGAATTATTAAAATCTACTAAAACTATAAGCAAAATAGGTAAAGACGGAATTAAAATCTTAGGTGAAGGTAATTTAGAGAAAGCTTTAACTGTTAAAGCTGCTAAATTTACAGCTTCAGCTCAAGAAAAAATAGAAAAAGCTGGTGGAAAAGCAGAGTTAGTATAATAACCTGCTAATCTCCTAGCCAGTACAGGCGGGGTGAATTAGCGTGCTGTCAAAATTAAAACAAGCTTGGAAGATTAAAGCAGTAAGAAAAAAAGTAATGTATACACTTATGATGATCGTGATATTCAGAATAGGTACTACTATACCAGTTCCAGGCATAGACACTAGTATTATACAAAAGATGGTAGGCGGCAATAGTCTACTTTCTCTGTATAATATGTTTACTGGTGGAGCATTTAGTAACTTTTCATTATTTGCTTTAGGTATAAGTCCATATATCACTGCATCAATCATAATACAACTTCTAACAGTAGGTTTTGAAAGTTTAGCAGAACTTCAAAAATCTGGTGAAGAAGGAAAGAAAAAAATCAATAAGTACACTAAATATACAGCACTAGCTCTAGCAGTTGTACAAGCTTTGGGAATTACATTAGGAATTGTAAGAAGTGCTTTAATATCAAATAGTGTGTTTTTTATCACAACTGTTGTAATAACATTAGTTTCAGCAAGTATGTTAGTAATGTGGATTGGGGACAAAATTACTGAAAAAGGAATCGGTAATGGTAGTTCAGTAATAATATTTGCAGGTATAATATCAAGAATACCTACAGATGTTATTAAAATCGCGCAACAAGTTAAATCTGGTCAAGTTGCACCTTGGGTTATAGTAGTTTTAGCTGTAGTTATATTACTTACAGTAACAGGAGTTACATTTATACAAGAAGCAACTAGAAAGATACCTGTACAATATGCTAAAAGAGTTGTTGGAAGAAAAATGTATGGAGGACAAAGTTCTCATATACCAATGAAAGTTAACCAGTCAGGAGTTATGCCTATAATTTTTGCGAGTTCACTTTTAGCTTTTCCTCAAACAATAGCTATGTTTATGGGGCCAAATGCTCAAGCTTTTGTTCAAAAATACTTAAGTATGGCAACAGAACAAGGATTTTGGACATACAGATCAATTGAGATTCTACTTATAATTTTCTTCTCATATTTTTATACAACTGTATCATTTAATACAGAAGACATATCTAAAAATATGAAAAATAATGGTGGATTTATACCAGGTATAAGACCAGGTGAACCTACTATGGATTATTTAAATAGAATTTTAACTAGATTAACTTTAGCTGGAGCGACTTTCTTAGCAATAATTGCTATGGTGCCAGCTCTTACAACACATTATATGAAAGTAAATATGAGTCTAGCTGGGACTTCATTGCTAATCGTTGTTGGAGTTGCTTTGGAGCTTAAGAGACAGTTAGAGTCAAACTTAGTTATGAGAAGCTATCAAGGTTTCTTAAAATAAAATGGAGATGGATAATATGAGAATAATATTACTTGGACCTCCAGGTGCTGGTAAAGGTACTCAGGCGGCAGGAATAGTAGAAAAATACAATATACCTCATATATCAACAGGAGATATATTCAGAAAGAATATAAAAGAGGGAACAGAACTTGGAAAAAAAGCAAAAGAATACATGGACCAAGGTTTATTAGTACCAGATGAGTTAACTGTAGGTTTAGTTACTGATAGAATATCTCAAGAAGACTGTAAAAATGGATTTATGTTAGATGGATTTCCAAGAAATGTAGCACAAGGAGAACATTTAGATGTATTCTTGAAAAATGCTGGCATATCACTAGATAAAGTTGTTAATATTGAAGTTGATAAGAGCATACTAGTATCTAGAGCAGTTGGTAGAAGAATATGTAAGTCTTGTGGAGCTACTTACCATGTTGAGTTTAATCCTCCTAAAGTAAAAGGCGTATGTGATGTGTGCCAAGGGGAATTATATCAAAGAGCTGATGATAATGAAGAAACTGTATCTAAGAGAATACAAGTTTATCTAGATGAAACTAAACCTTTAGTAGATTATTATAGCAAACAAGGTATAATAGCAGATATAAAAGGTGACCAAGCAATAGATAAAGTATTTGAAGATATTGTTGCAGCTTTAGGAAGTGGAAAATAAATGATTATCTTGAAATCAAAAAAAGAAATAGAACTTTTAAGAGAAGCAGGTAAAATAGTTGCTGATACTCATGAAGTTTTAAGAAAAGCTATTTCTCCGGGAATATCTACTTTAGAATTAGATAAAATAGCTGAAGAGAATATAAGAAAATACAATGCAGAACCTTCTTTTAAAGGCTATGGAGGTTTTCCGGGAAGTATATGTGCTTCTATCAATAGAGAAGTAGTACATGGGATTCCAGGAGAAACCATATTAAAAGAAGGAGACATTGTAAGTTTGGATATAGGAGCCTATTATAAAGGATATCATGGTGATTCTGCGAAAACTCACGGAGTAGGCATGATATCTGAAGAAGATAGGAAATTGATAGAAGTAACTAGAGAAAGCTTCTATGAAGGAATAAAATTTGCTAAATTAGGATATAGACTTTCAGATATCTCACACGCAGTACAAACACACGTTGAGAAACATGGTTTCTCAGTAGTTAGGGATTTAGTGGGGCATGGAGTTGGAGCAAATCTTCATGAAGATCCGCAAGTACCTAATTATGGACTCCCAGGAAAAGGACCAAGACTTAGAGAAGGAATGGTTATTGCTATAGAGCCGATGGTTAATGCAGGTCGTTATCATGTAAAGACTCTATCAGATGGGTGGACGACTGTTACAATAGATGGAAAAAAATCAGCTCATTATGAGCATACGATAGCAATTACTGAACATGAACCTTTGATATTGACAAAGTTGTAATTTAAAAAGTAGGTGAAAAAAGTGCTATCAGATAATTTAAGTATAGGTCAAGTTGTTAAAGTTTCATTAGGACGAGATAAAGGAAATTTATTTTTCGTAGTCAAAATAGTTAATAATGAATATGTATTAATAGCTGATGGAAAGAAAAGAAAACTTGACAAACCTAAGTTAAAGAAAGTGAAGCACTTAAAAAAATATAATTTTATTAATGATGAAGTTAGAAAAAGGGTAGTATCTGGACAAGAGATTACAGATTCTTTTTTAAGAGCTGAACTTACTAAGTTAAATTAGATAATTTAACTTATTGAAATGGAGGGCTGGTTAGTTAATGGCCAAAAAAGATGTTATAGAATTAGAAGGTACAGTTTCAGAAGCTTTACCTAATGCTATGTTTAAAGTTAAATTAGAAAATGGACATGAGATATTATGCCACATTTCTGGAAAGCTAAGAATGAACTTCATAAGAATTCTTGAAGGTGATAAGGTGAATGTTGAACTTTCTCCATATGACCTTACAAGAGGAAGAATTACTTGGCGTAAGAAGTAGACTATATTAATATTTAGTCTAAGGAGGGATTAATAATGAAGGTTAGACCATCAGTAAAACCAATATGTGAAAAATGTAAAGTAATAAAAAGAAAAGGAAAAGTAATGGTTATCTGTGAAAATCCAAAGCATAAGCAAAAGCAAGGATAAGAAATTATTACTAGCATTTTGTTAAATTTTATAGTATAATACTATATTGTGATGTTAACAAAAGAACGTTAAAATCGTTGAACAATCTGGCGTAGGATTGGCATATGATGTGAAGTTTTAAACACTAAAAACTATGTGTAGGAGGTGCGATCATGGCAAGAATAGCTGGGGTAGATTTACCTAGAGAAAAAAGAGCGGAGATAGGCTTAACTTATATATATGGTATAGGTAAAGCGACTGCTAACGAAATATTAGCTAAGGCTGAGATAAATCCAGATACTAGAATAAAAGATTTATCAGAAGATCAAGTTAATGAGTTAAGAAAAGTTATAGATGACGATTTCTTAGTTGAAGGTGACTTAAGAAGAGAAATTGCTTTAAACATAAAGAGATTAAGAGATATAAAATGTTATAGAGGAATAAGACATGCTAAAGGTCTTCCATTAAGAGGACAAAGAACTAAGACTAATGCTAGAACTAGAAAAGGTCCTAGAAAAACAGTATCTCGTAAAAAGAAAAAATAAATAAATAATAACTAGATGAAGGAGGGAAAAGGAAAATGGCTAAACCAAAAAAGAAAGTTACACGTATTAGAAGAAGAGAACGTAAAAATATAGAACGTGGTCATGCTCATATACAATCAACTTTCAATAATACAATAATAACTTTAACTGACGTTCACGGAAATGCTATATCTTGGGCAAGTTCTGGACAATTAGGATTCAAAGGATCAAGAAAATCAACTCCATTTGCATCTCAAATGGCTGCTGAAACAGCTGCAAAAGCTGCGATGGAACACGGACTAAAAAGTGTTGAGGTATTCGTAAAGGGTCCAGGTTCAGGAAGAGAAGCTGCAATAAGAGCTTTACAAGCAACTGGACTAGAAGTAACTATGATAAAAGACGTTACTCCAATCCCACATAACGGATGCAGACCACCAAAGAGAAGAAGAGTGTAATTAATAAGAGTACAAATAGGAGGTGTAGATAAATGGCAAGATATACAGGTGCATCATGTAGACAATGCCGTAGAGAGGGAATGAAATTATTCCTTAAAGGTGATAGATGTTATACAGATAAATGTGCTATAGTAAAAAGAAACTATGCTCCAGGTCAACATGGCCAAGGAAGAAAGAAAGTTTCTAACTATGGATTACAATTAAGAGAAAAACAAAAAGTTAAGAGAATATATGGAGTTTTAGAGACTCAATTTAGAAATTTATATGAACGTGCTGAAAACATGCCTGGTAAAGCAGGTGAGAACTTATTAAGTTTATTAGAGAGAAGATTAGATAATGTAGTTTACAGAATGGGACTAGCATCTTCTAGAAAAGAAGCTAGACAATTAGTGACTCATGGTCATTTCACTTTAAATGGAAATAAAGTAGACATACCTTCATTAATAGTTAAGGTAGGAGATGTTATAGAAGTTAAAGAGAAATCAAGATCTTCTGCAAAATTCAAAAATTTAGTAGAAGTTAACTCAAGAATAGCTCCTAAATGGTTAGAAGCTAATGTAGAAGGAATGACAGCAAAAGTAGTTGGTGTTCCAACAAGAGAAGATATAGATCTTGAGATAGCAGAGCACTTAATCATAGAACTTTACTCTAAATAATAAGCACACTTTTAAAAATTATTTTAAAATTTTGTTTACCCTCAGTGGATTACTGAATTTTAAGGAGGGTTTTGTCCATGATAGAAATAGAAAAGCCAAAAGTAGATATAGTTGAGCTTAGCGAAGACTATAGATATGGTAAGTTTGTTATAGAGCCTCTAGAAAGAGGATATGGAATAACTATAGGTAACGCACTAAGAAGAATATTATTATCATCACTACCAGGTGTAGCAGTAAATGCTATAAAAATAGATGGAGTTCTTCATGAATTCTCTACAATACCTGGTGTTAAGGAAGATGTTACTGAGATAATATTAACTTTAAAAGAGCTTTCAGCAACTATAGATGGTGAAGGAAGTAGAACACTTAAAATAGAAGCTCAAGGACCATGCTCTATCACAGGTTCAGATATAATCTGTCCTCCAGATGTTGAAATATTAAGTAAAGATTTAGCAATAGCTACATTAGATGATAATGCTAAACTTAATATGGAGATATTTGTAGATAAAGGTAGAGGTTATGTTTCTGCTGAAGAAAATAAAACAGAGAATGTTCCAATAGGTGTTTTACCTGTGGATTCAATATATACTCCTGTTGAGAAAGTTAGTTATCATGTAGAAAACACAAGAGTTGGTCAAAAAACAGATTATGACAAATTAGTACTAGAAGTTTGGACTAATGGTAGTATAAATCCTCAAGAGGGTATATCATTAGCTGCAAAGGTATTAGTTGAGCATTTAAACTTATTTATAGACTTAACTGAACATGTAAGTAGTGTTGAAATCATGGTAGAAAAAGAAGAAGATCAAAAAGAAAAAGTTCTTGAAATGACTATAGAAGAATTAGATTTATCAGTTAGATCATATAACTGTTTAAAGAGAGCGGGAATTAACACAGTTGAAGAATTAGCTAATAAATCTGAAGATGATATGATGAAGGTTAGAAACCTAGGTAAGAAGTCATTAGAAGAGGTAATACAAAAACTAGAAGAACTTGGATTAGGATTAAAACCAAGTGAAGAATAGCGAGCAAAGGAGGGATAAGAATGGCTAAGTACCGTAAATTAGGACGTGAAACAGCTCACAGAAACCTTATGTTAAGAAACTTAGTAACTTGCTTACTAAGAAGTGGAAGAATAGAAACTACAGTAACTAGAGCGAAAGAAACTCGTAGAATGGCTGAAAAGATGATAACTCTTGCTAAAAGAGGAGATCTTCATGCTAGAAGACAAGTTTTAGCTTATGTTATGGATGAAACAGTAGTTAATAACTTATTCACAGATTTAGCTCCAAAATATGCTGAGAGAAATGGTGGATACACTAGAATAATAAAAATAGGGCCAAGAAAAGGCGATGCTGCTGAAATGGCTTTTATAGAATTAGTATAGTAAGGAAAGGATTAGGCTTGATGGCTTAATCTTTTTTTTATTTTTTTGACCAAGGTATGATATAATAATGTGTAAAATGATTTTTATAAGTTATTGCTTACTAAAAGGAGTATGAATTAATGGATAATATAGTAAAGGTAAATAATATTTCGTTTGAGTATATTACAGATGAAGCAAAACTTAAAGCAATAGATAATTTAAGCCTAGATGTTAAAAAAGGAGAATTTGTTGCGATAATAGGACATAATGGTTCTGGTAAGTCTACTTTATCTAAAAATTTAAATGCTATTCTTATGCCTACTGAAGGAAATATTCTTATTGATGGTATGGATACTAAAGAAGAAGAAAGATTATGGGATATAAGACAAACTGCAGGGATGGTATTTCAAAATCCAGACAATCAAATAGTTGCTACAATAGTAGAAGAAGATGTTGCATTTGGACCTGAGAACTTAGGTATAGAGCCAAAAGAAATAAGACGTATTGTAGAGGAGTCTTTAAAGAGTGTAGGTATGTATGATTTAAGAGATAGACAACCTCACTTGTTATCAGGTGGTCAAAAGCAAAGAGTTGCAATAGCAGGGATTATTGCTATGAGGCCTAAATGTATAATATTCGATGAAGCAACAGCAATGTTAGACCCATCTGGAAGAAAAGAAGTTATGAAAACAATAAAAAGACTTAATAAGGAAGAAAATATAACTGTTATACATATAACACACTTTATGGAGGAAGCAGTAGAGGCTGATAGAGTTGTCGTTATGGAAAAAGGGAAGAAAATCTTAGAGGGAACTCCTAGAAAAGTATTCAGTAAAATAAAGATGTTAAAGGAAATCGGTTTAGATGTACCTTGCATGACAGAATTATCTAGTTTATTGATAGAAGAAGGTATAAATATTGGTAGTGATATATTAACTGTGGATGAGATGGTGATGGAATTATGTCAATTATAGTAAAGAACTTAACACATATATATAATGAAGGAATGCCTTTTGCAAGTAAGGCACTTGATGATATTTCTTTTGAGATTAAAGATAGAGATTTTGTTGGTCTTATAGGTCATACAGGGTCAGGAAAATCTACATTAATACAACATTTAAATGGATTATTAAAACCTTCCTCAGGAGAAATATTTATAAATGATTTTAATATAACAGATAAAAATTTGAACCTAACTGATATTAGAAAAAGAGTGGGTGTCGTATTTCAATATCCAGAATACCAGTTGTTTGAAGAAACGATTGATAAAGATATAGCCTTTGGACCCGCTAATTTGGGCTTAGAGGAGTCTGAAATACATAACAGGGTAAAAGCATCAATGGAAGCTGTAGGGCTTGATTATGAGGAATTTAAAGATAAATCTCCTTTTGAATTATCTGGAGGTCAAAAACGTAGAGTAGCGATTGCTGGAGTTATAGCTATGAACCCAGAAGTTCTTATATTGGATGAACCAACTGCTGGTCTTGACCCTGGAGGAAGAGATGAAATCTTTAACTTAATAAAAAGCTTACATGAAAAAAATAATATGACTATAATACTATCATCACATAGTATGGATGATATGGCAAAGTTAGCAAAAACTTTAATTGTTATGAATCATGGTAAAGTAGAATTTATGGGAACTCCTAGAGAAGTATTTAAATCAAATGCTAATAAATTGAAGGAAATAGGATTAGATATCCCGCAAGTCTTAGAGCTTGCATTGAAATTGAGAGAAAAAGGTTTTGACATTAGAGAAGACATATTGACTTTAGAGGAAGCAAAACAGGAAATATTAAAAGTTGTGAGAGGACGAGGATTATGTTAAAAGATATAACTATAGGGCAATACTACCCAACGAGTTCTGCTATTCATAAATTAGATCCAAGGATAAAACTTGTAGGAACAATTGTATTTATGGTATCTATATTTGTAGTAAATAAATTTTGGCCTTATATAGTGGTTTTATTATGTTTATTATGTATGATAAAATTAGCTAATATACCAGTTAAATATATTGTTAAAGGTGTGAAACCTCTTAAGTGGATTATTTTGTTTACATTTCTTATAAATATTTTTTTCTTACCAGGTGATGAGATATGGTCATTTGGATTTTTAGCTATTACAAGACAGGGTTTAAGACAAGCAATTTTTATGGCAATAAGATTAATATTTTTAGTAATTGGTACATCATTACTTACTTTAACAACTTCACCAATAGAATTAACTGATGGAATAGAGAGATTACTGAATCCATTTAAAAAAATTGGTTTGCCAGTTCATGAACTTGCAATGATGATGACGATTGCTTTACGTTTTATTCCTACATTGTTAGATGAGACAGATAAAATAATGAAGGCTCAGATGTCTAGAGGTGCAGACTTTGAAAGTAAGAATCTTATAAATAGAGCAAAGAATCTAGTACCACTTTTGGTGCCTTTATTTGTGAGTGCATTTAGAAGGGCTGATGAATTGGCTATGGCTATGGAAGCCAGATGCTATAGAGGTGGACATAATAGAACTAAAATGAGAGAGTCTGTTATAGCAAGAGGAGATTATATGGCATGTGTATTTCAGGTTATCTATCTAGGAGCAATTATAGCTACTAGATTTATAGCAATCTAATTAAGATGTTATAGATATAAATGAGGTAAAATATGAGAAATATAAAAATTACAATCCAATATAATGGTAGAAATTATTGTGGATGGCAAAAGCAACCTGATTCTTTAGGAATACAGGGTACAATTGAAAAAGCTATATATGATATAACAAAAGAAGAAGTTAAACTTGTAGGGTCAGGTAGAACTGATTCAGGAGTTCATGCTCTTGGGCAAACTGCAAATTTTAAACTTAGTTCAGGCATAAGTGTAGAAAGTATACCAATGGCATTAAACTCTAAACTACCAAAAGACATATCAGTTATAAAAGCCTGTGAAGTAAATGATGATTTTCATTCAAGATATAGTGCAAAGGGTAAAACATATAAATATTTAATATATAATAGCAAGTTTAGAAATCCAATACTTAGTGATATATCATATCAAGTAAAATATAAACTTGATTTTGATAAAATGTGTTTGGAATCAAGAAGTTTGTTAGGCACACATGACTTTAAAGGATTTATGAGTTCTGGTTCATCTGTAAAAGATACAGTTAGAACGATATATGATATTGATATAAATAAAAAAGATGATTTGATTACGTTGGAGATTAGTGGTAATGGTTTTTTGTATAACATGGTGAGAATTATTGTTGGAACACTTGTTGATATAGGTCGTGGTAAAATCAATGAGCCATTTTTGGATATAATACAATCAAAAACTAGGTCAAAATGTGGACATACAGCTCCAGCACAAGGATTATTTCTTAAAAAAGTTCATTATTAACTTGACACACCAGGCCACATGTATTAAAATATATGAGAATGTGTTAATAAGTCCACTTGCCCCGGACTTGACATAAACGGTAAAAAAATTTTATGAAAAGTAGTTAAGGAGGGACAGTTATGAAAAGTTATATAGCTAAGCCAGCTGATGTACAAAGAAAATGGTACTTAGTTGATGCTGAAGGAAAAACATTAGGTCGTTTAGCAACAGAAATTGCGACAGTATTGAGAGGTAAACATAAACCAACATTTACTCCTCACGTTGATGGTGGAGATTTTGTTGTTGTAGTAAATGCAGAAAAAATAGTTTTAAGTGGTAAGAAATTAGATCAAAAATACTACAGATACCATACTGGTTATGTAGGTGGATTAAAAGAAATATCTTACAGAGATATGATGGATAAAAAACCAGAAGAAGTTATATCACATGCTGTAAGTGGTATGTTACCTAAAAACAAATTAAGAAGCAGAATGATGACTAGATTAAGAGTATTTGCAGGTGCTGAACACACTCATGCAGCTCAAAATCCAGAAGTTTTAAACTTTAAGTAAGATTAATAGGTGAAAGGAGGAGTTTATAATGGCTAACGTTCAATATTATGGAACTGGAAGAAGAAAAAGTTCTGTTGCTAGAGTAAGACTAGTTGCAGGTGAAGGAAATATATTAGTAAATGGAAGAGCATTAGAAAATTATTTTAACTATGAGACATTAATAAGAGATGTTAAACAACCATTAGTTTTAACTGGTAATGAAAATAAATATGATGTTATAGTAAAAGTTGAAGGTGGAGGATTCACTGGACAAGCTGGAGCTATAAGACATGGTATATCTAGAGCTTTATTAAAAGCTGATTTAGATTTAAGACCTGCTTTAAAGAAAGAAGGTTTCTTAACTAGAGATGCAAGAATGAAGGAAAGAAAGAAATACGGATTAAAAGCAGCAAGAAGAGCTCCACAGTTCTCAAAAAGATAATTACTTATTTTTGGGGAAAAACAAAATCCTTTATTTACTGTCATTCAGAAAGTATTGGTATGTTAAAAATGTTGGGTTAAGTTAATGATTGATATACAATAAAATAATAAGATATCTTATTAGGATGCTTTTCAGTAAGAAGAGCATCCTTTTTTATTTTAACTATTTAATAAAAGATATATGCCAATAACGTTCAAACTGTATATTAATAAAAGAAGATGGTTTGAAAATTTATATAAGGTATAGCTGAAAGTATTATGTAACAATAAAAATTCTAAATATACATATTATAGTCTATAATATAAATCAGATATAATCTATTATGTAGTATTTAATGTTAGATAAATATAGCGAATTAAAAAGGGATACGAATATAGCACCATTACACAATAATATATATTAATACTAATAAATAAAGGTATATAAATATTAGAATAAAATTTATATGTTTGTACTAATATCTGGAATATTATAGTGTTTTTATAAGTATACATATACAGGGTGATGTTGTGAGAAAGTACATAAAACATATAATTTTTAGTTTTGTTATGGTATGTCTAGTAGTAGTATCCATATTTGAAGTTAAAAATATTTCTGAAGATGTTATCAAGTACATGCCAGTAACAAACAAAACGATAATTCTCGATGCTGGTCATGGAGGAATTGATCCAGGTGCATTAAACAAGGATAAGAGCACATCTGAAAAAGATATTAACCTAGCAATAACACTTAAGCTTAGAGAGCTTATAGAGTCAAGTGGGGGTCTTGTAATATTAACTCGAGAGGATGACAGTAGTCTTTATAAAGAAGAGGGTAATAAAACTACAAGGCAAAAATATAATGAAAATTTGAAAAATAGAAAAGAAATAATATCTAATTCTAATGCCAATATGTTTGTCTCTATACATCTCAATGCATTTGAACAATCAAAATACTATGGGGCTCAAACTTTTTATCCTAAAGATAAGCAAGATAGTAAAGAATTATCAAAATGTATTCAAGAAGAACTTAAAAGAGTGGTAGATAAGACAAACAACAGAGAAGTCAAACCAAGAGATGATATATATCTTTTGAAAGAAAATGATATTCCGTCAGTATTAATAGAGTGTGGCTTTTTATCAAATGATAAAGAGTGTAAGCTTTTAACTGATGAAACATATCAAGAAAAAATAGCATGGGCAATATACATAGGAATACAAAAATATTTGAGCTGAAATAACTATAAAAATAGGTCTGAATATGTAAATAGCTTGTATTAAAGCAATTAAAATGCATTAATATAGGCTATTTTTGTTTTGACAAAAAAATATTTAAAATAAAAGTTAAAAAAATGTTGACTTCGAATAATATAGATGATATTATATATGAGTGCCCAAAAGGAGCACTAAAATAAGACAAAAGAACTTTGAAAATTAAACAGTAGGTTAATTTATAAACAAGAAACAAACCATAAAGCCAGATATTTTGATAACAATAGTATCTGAGCCTGATAAAC
>NZ_OEZH01000160.1 GCF_900243075.1 Clostridioides difficile | reverse complement strand
AAACGGAATGAGTCCGATTGAATATCGAACTCATTCCGCGTAAAGATAGCCTTTTTTAAGTCTGTCTACTTGACAGGGACATATCCAAAATAGAGATAAGTCTCTTTTTCATTTTTGAAATGATGAAAATATATCTGATTTCATACAAAAAAGTGTATCATGAACTAAAAAGTTCTTTTTGAGACACCCCCCTTTTTTATACTTAAATTTAAGAAAAGATGTGAGATTCTAGGGATGAAATTATAATTTAAATAACAAATATTATTTTATTTTCATAAATTTATATTTCTATTTTTGTACCTTCTAAGTAGACCTGTATTTGCCTTAAATATATCAGCTTCTTAATTTTCATTTGTTTATTCTTAATATATTTCTATTCTTTTGATTTAATCATTTGATTTAATTGTTTTAGAAGAGTCCTTAGCAAGCCCTTTTCTATTTTTTATGTAACAAAAGAGATTATTCAAATTTTTGTTTTGAGACATCTCCTTTTAATTTAATTAATCTTTAAGTCTTATATTAAATTTTTATTTATTATTTATCTTTTAATAATTTTTCCAACTCCAAAATCTTTTCAATTATAGACTCGAAAATTGGTTCTTCTCTAAGTTCATTATAGTTATCATCACTAAACATTATTAACAAATTCGTATACATATTGAAAGTATATGAATTTTTAGATTTTACTTTGTCAAAAAATCTCATCTGACTCACATCCAAACTTTCATGTATAGGATATTTTTCTAATATTTCTTTTAGACTATATAAAGCTTTTTTGGCTTCTTCTTTCATATTGAAAAATAAAAAAGTTAAAGATAATTCCATATAATCCATATATATACCAAAAAATGCACCTTTATCTTCACTAAGCATTTTTTTTATTTCTAAAGAGAAGTTTGCATACCCTAGCAACTTATTTTTTATATATTCCATTTCTTTCTCTGTTGCTTTTTTATTAGAATCTCCATCCTCCAACTTTTTCTTTAATTCCTTATATTGATATTTATGTACATTGATTATTCCTTTACAATCCAAACTTAAATTGAATACATTACTAAACAGTTTATTTTGAAGCAATATTTCTGCTTCTTCTAGCTTATTTTGATTTAAATATATCATAGCTAAATTGACACTTGTATCTCCTATTGGTTTATGTATCATATTTAAGTACAGCTCTGCCTTTTCATAATCCTCCAACATACAATATGCATTTGATAAAATAATGAGTGCTGTTTCTTTTATTTGAATGTCCTCTGTATTTCTTACTATATCTTCAAGAATATTTGTTGTTTCTTTTACTTTGTCATTAAACTCATTCTTACCAAATTTATATGAATACATCTGATACAACGAACATATTTTTAACTTTAATAAATAGCTTTTAGGATACTTTTCTATATACATATTAGAAAGTTTTTTCACAGATTCCAAGTCTTGCCTACATTCTTCTTTTGGTTCTTCTGTTGATAAATCAACTTCAATTCCAGCAAAAATTGCTTCTAATTCTTTATATATTTTCATTACTTCTTCTTCACTTAAATCAATCCTGTAGTTTAAAAGCTTATCTATAGATACATTAAAAAAATCTGCTAATAATGGCAATATTTCTATATCTGGATAAGAATTCCCACTCTCCCATTTTGATACTGCTGGTGTTGATACACCTATAAACTTTGCCAATTGTTCTTGAGTTAGATTTCTTTCTTTTCTAAGAGTTTGTATGACTCTACCTATTTTAATTTGCATATATACCTCCCTAGTACATCTGTTGTAATTTAAGTATATAAAAAAAGTATTTACTAGTAAATCGAGGCAAAGTTAACAAAATGCTCATAATTTAACCATTGGTTATATTTTAACCTAAAATCGTCTTTCATTAACTTAAAATAGAAAACAATAGCATATAAATCATAGTGATAGACATACTTATGGTTTTAATTTGACTACTTATGTGACTTATTATAAATGGATTTAAATTTTTATAGTATATACATCTGAGAAAGAGAATCCTGATGATTATATTCCCAACATCTTTAAAGAAACTGTACTGAGTCCTTTCGAAATAAATACTCCAAATATGATACCTATTATTAGGGCAAAGATGCCTATTATAATATTTTCTCTAAACATTAATTTATTTATATATTAAGTATTTCATAAAAACCTAATTTGTTTACTTTCTTTATTATAATATTTCTATTTTATTGTTTAGCCAACAAATTATATCCTCAAAGACTTCTTCCTTATTTATCTCATTTAATAATTCATGTCTTCCGTCTTTGTAAAGTTTGCACGACACATCTTTTACTCCTAACTTCATATATCTATCTCTTAATCTTAATACACCCTTTCCATTTTTTCCTATAGGGTCTTTATCACCAGATATTATGTAAATAGGAATATCAAGAGGTATTTTTTTTAGGTTTTGTTTATCCTCAATTTCTTTTAAGCCCTGAACTAAATCATAAAAAAAACCACAACTACACACCACTCCACAAAATGGGTCATTTATATATTTTTCAACTTGTTCTCTATCTCTACTTAGCCAATCAAATTTAGTATTTTTATTTCTTTTTATGATTTGCCCACCAAATATTAAATCATTTATTTTATTACTTCTAGAACTTCTTCCATGTTTTTTAATCTCACGATTAATTATCATTTGAGCAAAATTTAAAATAATACCTTGTTTTCCATTTGAACCGCATAGTATAAGACCAGATAAATTATCACTATAATCCATTATATATCTTTGACTTGCAAATGAACCCATGCTATGCCCAAATAGATAAATTGGTAACTTATCATTTTCCTTTTTTATAATATTTGTCAAAGTATACATATCTTCTACAAGACACCTAAATCCTTCCTTTTTCAGCTAAATACCCAACATTTTCTATTGTCTTTGCAGTCTTTCCATGACCTCTATGGTCGTTGATATATACTATATAACCATTTTTAGTAAGCTCCTTAGCAAAAGTCTCATACCTTTGTGCAGTTTCAGCCATTCCATGTGCAATTTGGACAACTGCCTTTGGACTTTTTATATTTTCATCTTCCCATTTATATGTATATATATCTAAACCTTCCTCTCCTTTAAAAGTAAAGTTTGTACACTTCATAATTATTCCTCCAGGTCAATTTTATTCAGTATATTAATATATATATTATATTACAAGTATTTTCAAGTTAAAATCTTTCTATAGAAACTTAGGGTTTATTAATTGTTTATAAAAGTTGCTAAACAAAATTATATAATAATTCAATGACCTAGTACTGATATCAAAAAATAATGCTTGGAGATACTTTGACACCATATTGACATTATAATCAATTCATGATATTCTGTTTTCGTCAAAATAGTATCTAAAGATAAAGGAGATATTTAATGGATTACTCAAATGAATTAAAAGAACTCTTTTTAATGAATCAAACATATGCGACTCTTTTTACTCTTACAAACAAAATACAAATAGAAGGAGATAAATATTTCGGTATACTTACTTCAAGACAGTATATGACCATTTTATCTATTCTTCATTTACCAGAGGAAGAAACAACATTAAATAATATTGCAAGAAAAATGGGCACAAGTAAACAAAACATAAATAGACTAGTTGCTAATCTTGAAAAAAATGGCTATGTTGAGGTAGTTCCCAGTCCTCATGATAAGAGAGCAATTAATGTTAAAGTTACAGACTCAGGAAAAGAAATTATGATAACATGTAGTAAAATTGGAATAAATTTTATGGCTGATGTATTTCATGAATTTACTAAAGATGAATTGGAAACTTTATGGCATTTACTAAAAAAAATGTATCGTTTCAATGGTGAAGAGCAAGATGGCTTTGAAGAAGATGCTAATTTTATGGAATATGAAGAAATAGATAAAATTAAATCTGAAGCACTTGAAGAATTTACAAGAAGAAGAAATAGGGTAAACAAAAACGATTAATATTATAATATCTATAATGATGATACAACTTGTTTATAGCATCTATATTTGTTATATAATTATAATGTGATTTTTGTTTTTTCACAGAACAATTATCACATAAACTAGGTATTCTTAGAAACTCTTTTTCTGTTTTTTGTACAAAAAGGAGATGATTCAAACTTTTATTTTGAAACATCCCCTTTTTCACTATTTTTGTTATTCTACTCCTAAAATTATCCGGTTATTCTACTCCCAAAATTATATCTCTTAATTTTTTTAAATCATTAATTGGTTGACTGCAACTATTATTTTGACACACATAATAACTAGTCTTATCATTCTTTAATTTATAGTTATTTAAAAAATCTATCTTAGTATTTTCTTCATTATATTTCTTTACTAAAAAAGTTGCATTTGGTATAAAATTTTCACTTATTAATTCTTTAAATCCAACTAAATCAGAATCGTCTTTAAAAATACATATAATTTCCTTAGTAGAATAAAGTTCATGCATCAATGAAAGCATATAGAAACTGTACCCTGTTGGAGAACTCTTTACATTACTTACATACAGTTTTAATTGTTTATATGATATTTCTTCAAGTTTATTATCACCAGTAATTTTCGCAAGCCTTATAAGATTGTATAATTGAACAGAATTTCCTGATGGAATAGCTCCATCATACAAATCTTTTGGTCTCGCTATTAAATTCTCACTATCTTTACCATATATATAGAATCCATTTTTTTCATAATCCCAAAAAAGGTCGATACAGCTTTCATTCAAATTTAATGCCTTTTCTAAATATTTCATATTAAATGTTGATTCATAAAGCTCTATATACGCCCATATTAAAAAAGCATAATCATCTAGATAAGCTAAATAATCAGAACTTCCTTCTCTATATCTAGCTAACAATCTACCTGACTCATTTACAAGATTATTATTTATAAAATCAAGACACTTATTTGAATACTCTAAATACATATCATTTTTTAGAGTACTATATGCCTTTGCCAAAGCAACTGTCATCAATGCATTCCATGATGTAAGTATCTTATCATCTTTATGCAAAGATGTTCTTTCTTTTCTATATTCAAACACCTTTTTACTAAGGTCAGCTATTTTTTCATTATATCTCTCGTATTCTTTATTTTTTATAAGATTAGGAATACTTTTACCTTCAAAGTTTCCACTACTAGTGATATCAAAATAATTGTTAAAGAAAGTTCCATCTTCTTCACCCAACACTTCAATTATTTCAAGAGGATTAAATGTATAAAATTTTCCTTCTTCACCTTCACTATCAGCATCTTGTGCTGAATAAAATCCACCTTCTTTATCCTTCATCTCTCTAATTACATAATCTATGGTTTTTATAGCAATTTCTTTATATAACTCTTTTTTTGTTATTTTATATGCATCTAAATAAGCTATTGTAAGCATAGCATTGTCATATAGCATTTTTTCAAAATGAGGAGCTAACCATTTTTTATCAGTAGAGTATCTTGAAAAACCAAATCCAATATGGTCAAACAAACCACCTCTATACATTCCATCTAAAGTTTTTTCTACCATTTTTAATACATCTTTATCTTTTTCTATACTATAATATTTCATCAAAAACATAAGATTTTGAGGACTTGGAAATTTAGGTGCATTGCCAAAACCACCATACTTTTCATCATATATAGCCTTAAATACCCTAATTGATGAACTCAACATTTCTTTTGATAAATTGCCATCTGTATTTTTCACTCCAAAATCATCTTTAAGAGCTTCTATTATTTCATCTCCAGATTTTATTAGTATGTCTCTGCTTGTGTTCCATTTTTCAGATACATTCTCTAGTAAATCTATAACTCCAGGTCTATTATATCTTGAATATTTTGGGAAATATGTTCCTGCAAAAAAAGGTTTTTTATCTGGTGTCATTATTATGGTCATTGGCCATCCACCACTACCTGTCATAGCTTGACAAACCGTCATATATACACTATCTATATCTGGTCTTTCTTCTTTATCTACTTTTATTGCTATAAAGTTTTTGTTCATTATTTCAGCAACTTCTTCATCTTCAAAAGATTCTTTTTCCATAACATGACACCAATGACATGTTGAGTATCCTACACTTAAAAATATTGGTTTATCTTCTTCTTTTGCTTTTTTAAAAGCTTCCTCATTCCAGCTATACCAATTTATAGGATTATATGCATGCTGTAAAAGATATGGAGATTTTTCATTTATTAGATTGTTAGGTTTTCTATTATTTTCCACAATACCACCTCATTTGTTATTTTATTATATGTTTTGCAATAAACAAATAGATATACACTTATAATAAGCGTATACCCATCTTTAACTATATATATTTAAGTTTTTATCTAATTAATTCTTCTAGGCAAATACTTTTTTTAATATCTACCAAAACAAAACAACATAAAAAATATCAAATTATTTTTTTAAAGGTTTTTCAAAAGAAGGAGGATTAACATCTATCTTAGTATCATGATTTGGCCCTGGAGTTGATAAATCAAAATATAACTTAGAATCTTCTGTAACTCCAAAATCTCTATTTGAACCTGTATCTTTAACTTTATTTAAAGCATCTCTAAATAAAGCATTATGTGCTTCTTCTCTGTTAAGTAAGAAATCTATTGTTTCTTTTACATATTTATCATCAATTTGTCTATATAAATACTCATAAACTACCTTTGCTCTTTGTTCAGAAGCTATATTTGAAAGTAAATCAGCTACTAAATCTCCTGTAACTGTAACATAATTAGCAGTCCATGGAGCCCCTGATGAGTTTATTAATACTGGTGACAAGCCAGTTAATACATGTGTTTCTATTTCACCTGTATCAACTGCATTATAATCAACATCATGTCCATTTAATAAATTTATAGTTTGTGCTACCATTTCCATATGACTAAGCTCTTCTGCTGCTATATCAAGAAATAAATCTTTTATTTGAGGGTCTTTTATTCTAAAACTTTGAGATAAATATTGCATTGCTGCTTTTAATTCTCCATTTGCTCCACCCAGCTGCTCTTGCATTAAAACGGCATATTGAGGGTTTGTTCTTTCTACTTTTACTTCTTTTAATAATGCTTTATCGTGTTTAAACATATGAATACCTCCGTAAATTATTATTCAAAATTATTATTTACTTAAGTTGTAATATTATTCTATTTTATTTGTTTATTGTTGTTATTTTTTACAAGTGTTGGTATTTCAATGTTTTATTAATGTCAGTTTTGTTGTTTATGTTTTATTATGTTTAGTTTAAATTTATTCTATTATTTATTTTCGGTGGCAAAATGGTGGCAAGTTTGGTTTTGTCACCATTTATTTTTATTTGTAAAAAATATAGTTTATCAATATAAGTTTATTGAAAAATATGGAATATTTATTGACTTTCACGTCACGTGGTGATATAATATAAATATAGAAAGGAGGTAAGAAAATAAAAAACTGGGAAGGGAGGATAAAGAAAGTGGGGAGATTAGAAAGAAGAAAAAATAAAAGAGAAAACAAATTTAATAAAATTAAAAATGCTTTCTCTTTCACATTAGTTTTAATTAATCTAGTACTCGCAATACTAAGATTGATTAAAGAATTATAAGTTTCAATCCTAGGAGGAAAATACCTTCCTTCTAGGTAGCTTCTTTCTAATATTATAACACATTTTCTAATTTAATATGAATAATAAATTTTATAGAATTTGCATGATTATTCTTGGTATCACTATAGTTTTAAATATTATTAATATAATAATAAGTTTTACTTTTAAAGCTCTTATTGCTTTGGTATTTACTTTATTATTGCTGGCATTTATTAATAGTAGAAAGGAATGATATTATTGGAACAAAGAAAACTTAGGGTTGCATTCAATAAAAGTGGCAAAGGTTCTTTTACACCTAGATTGATACTTCCAATGTCATGGATTAAAGAGATGAATATTTCTCCTGATGAAAGGGATGTTCTTGTTACTTTTGAGGATGGAAAAATAATTATTGAAAAAACTGAAAATGAATAAAAAAAGGAGGGGCTGTCGCATTAGCAAATTAAATTTGTTCTGTGACAGCTTTTTTTTACTTATCTTAATGGAGATATTTTTAATTGTTTTATATAAAGTCTATGTTGTAAGTAAAATTATGCATGACAAATAAAGGTATGAAAATACCATTTTTTCAGATAATATTTGATTGTAAATAATAATTTTAGAATACTTTTT
>NZ_OEZH01000168.1:19200-19734 GCF_900243075.1 Clostridioides difficile | reverse complement strand
CACCAATGGAGAGGTGTCCGAGTGGTTTAAGGAGCTGGTCTTGAAAACCAGTGACTTCGAAAGGGGCCGTGGGTTCGAATCCCACCCTCTCCGCCAAATGCCCAGATAGCTCAGTCGGTAGAGCAGGGGACTGAAAATCCCCGTGTCGGTGGTTCGATTCCGCCTCTGGGCACCAGAATATGGCGGTATAGCTTAGTTGGCTAGAGCGTTCGGTTCATACCCGAAAGGTCATAGGTTCGACTCCTATTACCGCTACTAAAATTTAATGTGGGCCATTAGCTCAGTTGGTTAGAGCGCCCGGCTCATAACCGGTAGGTCTGGGGTTCGAGTCCCTGATGGCCCACCACATTAAATTAATTAATATAAATTCGAGGTGTAGCGCAGTTTGGTAGCGCACATGGTTTGGGACCATGGGGCCGGGGGTTCGAGTCCCTTCACCTCGACCAATATAAGGTGGGTATAGCTCAGTTGGTTAGAGCGCCAGATTGTGGCTCTGGAGGTCGTGAGTTCGACTCTCATTATCCACCCCAACTC
>NZ_OEZH01000168.1:12061-19190 GCF_900243075.1 Clostridioides difficile | reverse complement strand
AAAATTTAATGTGGGCCATTAGCTCAGTTGGTTAGAGCGCCCGGCTCATAACCGGTAGGTCTGGGGTTCGAGTCCCTGATGGCCCACCACATTAAATTTTAATATATGGTGGGTATAGCTCAGTTGGTTAGAGCGCCAGATTGTGGCTCTGGAGGTCGTGAGTTCGACTCTCATTATCCACCCCAACTTATATGGTCTATTAGCTCAGTCGGTAGAGCACCTGACTTTTAATCAGGGTGTCCCGCGTTCGAGTCGCGGATAGATCACCAAAAAGGCGGCGACATAGCCAAGTGGTAAGGCAGTGGACTGCAACTCCTTGATCCCCAGTTCGAATCTGGGTGTCGCCTCCAATAAAATGCGCTCATAGCTCAACTGGATAGAGTGTCTGACTACGAATCAGAAGGTTAGGGGTTCGAGTCCCTTTGGGCGCACCATATAAATATCGAGGGATTATAGCTCAGCTGGGAGAGCACCTGCCTTACAAGCAGGGGGTCACAGGTTCGAGCCCTGTTAATCCCACCAGTGCAAACCTCTAGTAATTTTACTAGAGGTTTTATTTTTGATTGAAAAAGTTTTTATATTTAGGAGGTAAGAAACTTGTATATAATAATAGGAAATGAAATAGTTGATAGTGAAGAACTTAAAACAACTATAGATAAAAATAGTAAATTTAAAGTTGAAAAGGACTTAAGTAAAAGTACAAAAAGAGAAGATGTAATAGCATATCAATTGAGTATAGATTTAAATTACTTAGATGCTCTTATAAGTGAGCAATATGATTCTGTAAGTTTATCTGATGAAGAGAAATTTGATGAATATATGACTTTATCTGATGAGCTTGCATTAGGTTTAGAAGAACTTATGCCAAAATACACAATAATAAATGCTAGAGCATATAAATTAGATGAGGTAGATGGAGTTATAAAAATAATACTAGCTGTAGCATATGCAGATTTAGGTCATTTAAAACTTTCTGATGTAGTAAAGAGACTATCTAGACAAATAGATTAAGTATAAACAAGTATGAACGATATTAAAAAAACATATAAAATCTTACGGGAAGATGAAAATAATTATGTAAACATAGGAAAAAATAGTATAAAATCAAGTCAATTGTAAAAATTTTCACATAAATTCTTCTGAAATTCCATAAAAAATGCCTTAATTTTAGTGAGGTAAATTGAGTTTACACAGTCTAAAAATTACTTATATTTATAAATTTATCTTATTAATTAAGGAACTTGCTTAAACATCTTCAAAAATAAAGTATTTTAGTCTATAATCTTTAATATTACACTAACAATAAAGGAGAAGAATAGAGTATGCTTAAAAAGTTTAATAAAATACTAGTAGCTAATAGAGGCGAAATAGCTATAAGAATATTTAGAGCCTGTTCAGAATTGGGAATAAAAAGTGTCGGTATATATAGTAAAGAAGATAAATATGGATTATTCAGAACAAAAGCAGATGAATCATATTTAATAGGAGAAGGCAAAGGTCCAATAGATGCATATCTAGACATGGATGGAATAATAGACCTAGCAAAGAGAAAAAAAGTAGATGCTATACATCCAGGATATGGTTTTCTAGCAGAAAATGCAGAATTTGCTCGTAAATGTGAGGAGAATGGAATTACCTTTATCGGACCATCATCTAAAGTAATGAATATGATGGGAGATAAGATAAACTCTAAAAAAATCGCAAAAGAAGTTAATGTTCAAACTATACCAGGAGTAGAAAAAGCAATAAGAAGTACTGAGGAAGCAAAAGAAGTTGCAAACAAAATAGGCTATCCTGTTATGATAAAAGCATCTAATGGTGGTGGCGGTAGAGGGATGAGAATTGTACACCGCGAAGAAGACTTAGAGCTTGAATATGAAACTGCTTGTAGTGAATCAAGAAAAGCTTTTGGAGAAGATATTATATTTATAGAAAAATATATAGCTGATCCAAAACATATAGAAGTTCAAATATTAGGAGATAACTATGGAAATATAGTTCACTTATATGAAAGAGACTGCTCTGTTCAAAGAAGACATCAAAAAATAATAGAATATGCACCAGCTTTTTCACTAGATGATAAAGTAAGAAAAGAAATATGTGAAGACGCAGTTAAGTTATCAAAGCATGTGGGTTATTCTAATGCAGGAACATTAGAATTCTTAGTAGATGCAAATGGTGGACATTATTTTATAGAGATGAACACAAGAGTACAGGTTGAACATACTGTAACAGAGATGGTTACAGGTATAGATATAGTTCAAAGCCAGATACTAATAGCCCAAGGGTACAGCTTAGATAGTGAAGAAATTAATATAAAATCACAAGATGATGTAGAAATAAGAGGATATTCTATCCAATGTAGAATAACTACAGAAGATCCTAAGAATAAATTCATGCCTGATACAGGTAAAATTCAAGTTTATAGAACTGGTTCAGGATTTGGTATAAGACTAGATGGAGGAAATGGATTTACAGGAGCAAACATAAGTCCTCACTATGATAGCTTATTAGTTAAGACAATATCTTGGGATAGAACATTCCAAGGAGCAATAAATAAAACTATAAGATCTATAAAAGAACTTAGAGTTAGAGGTGTTAAAACTAATGTAGGATTCTTAGTTAATGTTTTAAATAATCCTATATTCTCAAATGGTAAATGTAGTACTAAATTTATAGATGAAAATCCAGATTTATTTGAAATAACAGAAAGTAAAGATAGAGGAACAAAATTACTTCAATTCATAGGTGATGTAATTGTAAATGATAATGCTTGCAAAGAGAAACCGTTATTTGATGCATTACATGACCCAAGAATGGATAAAGAAGGTTCAAAGTCTGAAGGAAGTAAGGTACTTTTTGATAAATTAGGTAAATCTGCATATATAGAAAAGATAAAAAATGATAAAAAATTATTATTAACAGATACAACAATGAGAGATGCACATCAATCGTTATTAGCAACAAGAATAAGAACATATGACTTATTAAAAGCTGCTAAACCAACAGAAAAATATCAAAAGGATTTATTCTCACTTGAAATGTGGGGTGGAGCTACTTATGATGTTGCGTATAGATTTTTAAAAGAATCACCTTGGCGTAGATTACAAAAGCTAAGAGAAGAAATACCAAGTATAATGTTCCAAATGTTGCTTAGAGCATCAAATGGAGTTGGATATAAAAACTATCCAGATAATGTAATAGAAGAATTTACAAAAGAATCTGCTAGACAAGGTATAGATGTATTTAGAATATTTGACTCATTAAACTGGGTTGAAAATATGAAACCATCTATCAATACAGCTTTAGAAACTGGAAAAATTGTTGAAGCAACTATGTGTTATACAGGTGATATACTAGATAAGACTAAAACTAAATATAATCTAGAATATTATATTAAGATGGCACAAGAACTAGAAAGCTTAGGAGCAGATATAATAGCAATAAAAGATATGTCAGGTCTTCTTAAGCCATACTCAGCTTATACATTAGTTAAAGAGTTAAAGAAAAATGTAAAAGCACCAATACATTTACACACTCATGATACTAGTGGAAATGGTGTAGCAACTTGTTTAATGGCATCAGAAGCTGGTGTAGACATAATTGATGCTGCATTAGAATCTATGGCAGGACTTACAAGTCAACCATCACTTAATGCTATTGTAGAGGCTCTTAAAAATACAGAAAGAGATACAGGTATAGATTTATTTGGATATGATGAGTTAGGAAAATATTATAAGGATTTAAGAAAAGTTTATAATAAATTTGAAAGTGATTTAACTAACTCTTGTGCAGAAATATACAATTTTGAAATACCAGGAGGTCAATATACAAACTTAAAACCTCAAGCTGATAGTTTAGGATTAGTTAATAGATTTGATGAAGTTAAAGAAAAATATAAAGAAGCTAATGAAGTAGTAGGAGACATAATAAAAGTAACTCCATCTTCAAAGGTAGTAGGAGATTTAGCTATCTTTATGACTAAAAATAAATTAGATAAAGACAATATAATCGAAGAAGGTAAAAACTTATCATTCCCAGATTCTGTTGTTGACTACTGTAAAGGTATGATTGGGCAACCAGAAGGTGGAATACCAAAAGATTTACAAGAGGTAGTTTTAAAAGGTGAAGAAGCTATTACAGTAAGACCAGGTTCATTATTACCAGCAGAAGATTTTGATGAAATAGCTAAATATTTAAATGAAAAATATGATATAAATGCTAATATAAGAAATGTTATAAGTTACGCTTTATATCCAAAAGTATATGAAGATTATATCAAACATTTACAACACTATAATGATATATCTAAACTTGAAAGTGATGTATTCTTCTATGGATTGAATAAAAATGAAGAATGTGAAGTAGAAATAGAAGAAGGTAAGGTATTAACAATAAGATTAGTTGAAATCGGTGAAGTTAAGGAAAATGGATTTAGAACTATAGGATTTGAGCTAAATGGAATGGTTAGAGAAGTAGAAATAAAAGATAAGAATTTCTCTGGAAAAATTAATAATGTTGAAAAAGCTGATATGAATGATCCTCTTCAAATTGGAGCAAGTATACCAGGTAAAGTTATAAAAATAATGGTTAAAGAAGAAGATGAAGTAAAAGCAAATCAACCATTAATAGTTATAGAAGCTATGAAGATGGAAACTATAATAGTTGCTAAGACTGATGGAGTAATTAAGTCAATCAAAGTAAAAGAAGATGATATGGTTGAAGATAAACAATTATTAATGATAATGAAATAATTGAATTAAGATAATTAAAAAAACACTCTGAAATGTTTAATAAAAAATGTTTCAGAGTGTTTTTATTTATTTAAATTAAATATTTATTAAAAAAAAGAGGAAAATTACATCCATATGTAGAAATAAAGCTAGTAAGGAAAATGTTATCTAAAAATTCTAAAAATAGTAAATATTTTCCATAATATTTCTTAGGAAATAACAGCTAAGAGAAAATACATAAATTTAAAAGGTGGGTGCTTATATGAAGGTTTATGATAGTAAAATGTTGAGAAATGTAGCGGTATTAGGACATAGCGGATGTGGAAAAACAAATCTAATCGAAACTATAGCTTACACAGCAAACACTAATAAGATACCTAAATTAACAGACAAGGTAAATATGACTTATAGCATGGGATTAATACCTATAGAGTACAATGATTATAAGTTTAACTTATTGGATACCCCAGGATATTTTGACTTTAGCGGAGACGTTGTATCATCTCTTAGAGCAAGTGATGCAGCAATAATAGTAATAGATGCAACAGCACCTATTCAAGTTGGTACAGAGAAATCATTAGAGCTAACTGAGAGTATTCCTAAGATAATGTTTATAAATAAAATAGATAACGAAAAAGCAAGATATAAAGATGCAATAGCAATGTTAAGAGAAAAATACAATAATAAGATAGTTCCTATGATAAGCCCTATATACAAAGATAAAAACTTTGTAAAGTTACATAATGTATTTGAAAACATAGATGATTTAGAAGGTGAATTCAAGGAACAAGCTATGAGTGTTAAAGAAGCATTAATGGAGCTTATAGCAGAAACAGATGACCAGATACTAGATAAATATTTTAATGGTGAAGAATTAACTACAGAAGAGATACAAAAAGGTATTGTCATAGGTATACAAAGAGGTGACATTATACCTGTAATTTGTGGTTCAACTATAAATAATATCGGAACAAAAGAGATATTAGATACTATATCAAATTATCTAGAACCTATTTTTATAGAAGAAAGCAAACCATTTAGAGGATTAGTCTTTAAGACTATGGTTGACCCATTTGTTGGCAAGATGTCATATATAAAAATTACTGAAGGTGTACTTTCTAAAGATAAAGAGATCTTTAATATAAATAAAAATGTAAAAGAAAAAATAGCTAATATATATACATTGAGAAATAGTGAACTAGTAGAAGTAGAAAAGGCTAAAGCTGGTGATATAGTAGTTGTAACTAAAGTTAATTCTCTAAAAACAGGAGATACTATATCTACAGATAAAGATGCAGAAGCTTTGGAAAATATAGATTTCCCTAAACCACAAATCTATTATGCAGTAACTCCTAAGAATAAAGGTGATGAAGAAAAAGTAGCATCTGTATTAAATAAACTAATAGAAGAAGACCCTACTTTACATTGGTATAGAAATACAGAGACAAAACAAGCCCTTTTAGGAGGTCAAGGAGAACTTCATATAAAAACAATTAAAAATAAAATGAAAGATAAATTTGGTGTTGATGTTGAATTAAATGACCTTAAAGTTCCTTATAGAGAAACTATAAAAGGAACTGCTGATGTGCAAGGAAAACATAAAAAACAATCAGGTGGTCATGGTCAATATGGAGATGTAAAAATAAGATTTGAAAGATGTGAGTCTGATTTTGAATTTACAGAAGAAATATTTGGTGGGTCTGTACCAAAACAATATATACCAGCAGTTGAAAAAGGTCTAAAGGATTCTATGCAAAAAGGTATATTAGCAGGTTATCCTGTTACAAATATAAAAGCTACACTTTATGATGGTTCATACCATGACGTAGACTCTTCTGAAATGGCTTTTAAGATGGCAGCAAGTGCCGCCTTTAAAAAAGGTATGGAAGAAGCACATCCAATACTACTAGAACCTATAATGAAGCTTAAGATAACTGTTCCAGAAGAATATATGGGAGATGTTATGGGTGATATAAATAAGAGAAGAGGAAAAATATTTGGAATGGAGCCAGATAACAAAGGTAAACAAATAATATTTGCAGAAGCTCCACAGGCAGAGACGTTTAAATATGCAATAGATTTAAGAGCAATGACACAAGGTAGAGGATACTTTGAAATGGAAATAGAGAGATATGGAGAAGTTCCATCACAATTTGCAGAAAAAATAATTGGATTAGCTACTGCAAAGTAATGAACAAAAATAAATAAAATAGAATAATAAATAATTAATAGATACTATTAAAAATATTTTTAGGATTTGAACTAGGTATAAGTTTGTTTGACATAAACATATACCTAGTTTTTATATTATTAATGGATAAAAAAATAAAAAATACTTTCTTAAACATTTTAATAAAAAGAAAGTATTTTTTATTATTATTTTTTACAAATGTTTA
>NZ_OEZH01000168.1:0-11952 GCF_900243075.1 Clostridioides difficile | reverse complement strand
GATATGCAGGTATATTTAAAAAATAAAGTATTTAAAATATTGAAATTTAATTATGAAGCAAAAAGTATTATGTTTAGTTATAAGAAACATAATAAATAAAAACTTATAATTAATGAAAACATAAATTCATATATAAATTGTTATAAAAAATATAAATTTATAAAATTTAGGGCTTTAAAAATTTAAATAATAGGTGTAAAATAGTAGTCAAAGAAAGTCAAAAATAAAAAGGTGTGTGGTGATATTAATGGCAACTATGACAGATATAATTGAAAAATTTATTAAAGATTTGATGGAAGAAGACAATAGCATACAAATTCAAAGAAATGAACTAGCAAACTTGTTTAGTTGTGCACCATCACAAATAAATTATGTCTTAACAACAAGATTTACAATAGATAAGGGATATTATATTGAAAGTAAAAAAGGAGGCGGAGGATATGTTCAAATAGAAAAAATACGAAAAAGTAAAGATGGGCATATTAGAGAGCTATTAAATGAAAAAATAGGAAGTCAAATATCTTATAAGAAAGCAAGAGAGTTATTAGAAGGTTTAAGAGAGTCAGATTTAATTAGTGAAAGAGAATTGAAATTAATATTATATGCAATAGATGATAAATCGTTATGTATGCCAATCTATGAATTAAAGGAGAAGGTAAGGTCTAATATTTTAAAGAATATAATAATAGGGTTATTTAGTATAGAGGAGTGATAATTTATGCTATGTCAAAAATGCAATAAGAATAAAGCATCTGTATATTATAATAAGATAGTCAATGGAGAAAAGACAGAGATGTATCTATGTAGTGAATGTGCAAAAGAGAATACAGAAATGAATTTTAATTTAGATATGCCTTTTTCAATGATGGACATATTTTCCAATTTGGGCTTCCAGCCTAAAAAAGAACTTGAAGAAAAGCTAGTTTGCCCAAAATGTAATATGACATATAGTGAATTTAAGAATAATGGAAGATTTGGATGTAGTGAATGTTACAATGCATTTAGTAGTCAAGTAAATCCAATGCTTCAAAATATACATGGTCATATAGAACATACAGGAAAGGCACCTAAAAAATCTTTTTATAAGATAAGTGTAGAAAATGAGATTAAAGAGTTAAAAGAAGATTTAGATAGAGCTATAAAAAATGAAGAGTATGAGTTGGCTGCTCAATTTAGAGATAAAATTAAATATTTAAAAGGTTCTATTGACTAAGATTGGAGTGATATTATGAAAGAGAATATAGTCATGAAATCAAGAGTTAGGTTAGCTAGAAACTTAAATAATTATCCTTTTCCAAATAGATTAGATAAAGAATGTGCTATGGAAATAATAGAAAAAGTAAAAAATGCATTTATGAATTCTAGCTTAGAACAAAAAGAAGAGTTTGATTTCTATAAAATTGAAGATTTAGATCAATCTAAAAAAATGCTTATGGTTGAAGAACATATAATAAGTCCAGATTTAGCGGAAAATGATAAAAGTGCAGTTATAGTGAAAAAAGATAAAACTGTAAGTATAATGATAAATGAAGAAGACCATATAAGAATACAAACTATATGTGATGATTTAAATTTAGAATGTGCATATAGTATAGCAAATGAAATAGATGATTTGCTAGAATCGAGTTTAGAATATGCATTTAGCACAAAGTTAGGTTACTTAACATCTTGTCCAACTAATACAGGGACAGGAATGAGAGCTTCTGTGATGATGCATTTACCAGCATTAAGTCAATTAGGTTATATGGATGAACTTTATAAAATTTCATCACAGATAGGTATAGCAATAAGAGGAATATATGGAGAACGAACAGAAGCGTTAGGAAATATATATCAAATATCTAATCAACTTACACTTGGAAGAACGGAGTCTAATATTATAGAAAATGTAAGCGGTCTTACAAAAGATGCAATCTCAAAAGAAATAAAAGCTAGAGAAATATTGAAAAAAAAATTAGGTATGAAATTAGAAGATAAAATATTTAGATCAGTAGGAACACTTGAAAATTCAAGAGTAATAAGTAGTGCAGAGGCAATGAGTCATCTATCAAATATAAAAATGGGAATAGAAATGAACTATATAGATAAACTAGATTTAAAGGCTATAGAACAACTTATGACAGGTATACAACCAGCACATCAGTCAATAATGTATAAGAGTGATGATGTTGAAAGTAGAGATATAAATAGAGCAACATATATTAGAGAAACTTTGGAGAAATTAAGAGGAGGGATGAATTGTGAACTTCAATAGATTTACACAAAGAGCTAAGAAGGCAATTGATTTAGCGTTTGAATCAGCTAAAAGCCTAGGGCACAATATTGTTGGAAGTGAACATATACTTTTAGGTCTTTTAAGAGAAGAAGAGGGTATAGCTGCTAAAGTTCTAAGTAAAGTTGGATTTACAGAGGCGTATTTAGAAGGCAAAATAATTGATATGGAAGGTAAAGAAGAAGAAATCCCAGAAGACATAGTATTAAGCCCAAGAAGCAAACAAATACTTGAGCTATCAGGTATGTTTGCAAATAAATTAAAAACAAATTATATTGGGACTGAGCATATATTATTAGCAATAATTCAAGAAGGAGAAGGAATAGCTAATAAGATTTTAAATTATGCTGGAGTAAATGATAGGACTCTAGCCCAATTAACAATTGATATGATGGGTATTAGTGATAAAAATCAATATAAAGCAGAAAATAGTTACACGGGCAACCAGAATCAAGCAGAATCTAAAGTGCTTGATAAGTATGGAAGAAATCTTACACTATATGCAAAACAGAATAAAATAGACCCTGTAATAGGTAGAGAAAAAGAAATACAAAGAGTAATACAAATATTAAGTAGAAGAACTAAAAACAATCCAGTGTTGATAGGAGACCCAGGAGTAGGTAAAACAGCCATAGCTGAAGGGCTGGCAACAAATATAGCTTTGGGAAACGTTCCAGAAACATTAAAAAATAAAACTTTATACTCTTTAGAGATGGGTTCATTGTTAGCTGGGGCTAAGTATAGAGGCGAATTTGAAGAAAGAATTAAAGAAGTTGTAGATGAAGTTGTTAAAAACGGAAACATAATTTTATTTATAGATGAGATGCATACAATAATAGGAGCTGGGTCTACAGGAGAAGGTTCTATAGATGCATCAAATATATTAAAACCAGCCTTAGCAAGAGGCGAGATACAAGTTATAGGTGCAACCACAATTGATGAATATAGAAAGCATGTTGAAAAAGATTCTGCTCTAGAAAGAAGATTCCAACCGGTTATGGTGGATGAACCAACTAAAGAAGACTCAATAAAAATATTAGAAGGGTTAAGAGATAAATATGAAGCTCATCATAAAGTTAAAATAACTGATGATGCTATAAAAGCAGCTGTAGAATTATCAACTAGATATATATCAGATAGGTATTTACCAGATAAAGCTATAGACTTGATTGATGAGGCTGCATCAAAAGTAAGACTAAAAGAAAATACACCTCCTTCAGAAATAAAAAAATTAGAATTAGAGATAGAAAATATAGATAAAGAAAAAGAAGAAGCAGTAAGATGTCAAGACTTTGAGAAGGCAGCAAAAATAAGAGATGAACAAGGTCTGCTTAAAAAACAATTAGAAGATGTTAGAGAAAGATGGAATAAGTCATCTAAGCATTCAGACCTAGTTGATGGAGAAGTTATTGCTGAAGTAGTAGGATTATGGACAGGAATACCTGTTAATAAAATTCTTGAGGAAGAAGCTGATAGACTTTTAAGACTTGAGGAAATACTGCACAATAGAGTCATAGGTCAAGAACAAGCAGTAAAATCTATTTCAAAGGCAATTAGAAGGTCAAGGGCAGGTCTTAAAGATCCTAACAGACCAATTGGTTCATTTTTATTTTTAGGTCCTACAGGAGTAGGTAAAACAGAACTATCTAAGGCATTGGCAGAAGTACAATTTGGAGATGAAAATCAAATAATTAGAATAGATATGTCTGAATATATGGAAAAACATGCTGTGTCAAGAATGATAGGTTCACCTCCAGGTTATGTAGGTCACGATGAAGGTGGTCAATTAACTGAAAAAGTAAGAAGAAATCCATATTCAGTTATCTTATTTGATGAGATAGAAAAAGCTCATCCAGATGTATTTAACATTCTGTTACAAATTCTAGACGATGGTAGATTAACTGATTCAAAAGGAAGAACTGTAGATTTTAAGAATACTATTGTAATAATGACATCAAACGTTGGTGCATCTACAATTGGTAGACAAAAAACTTTAGGCTTTAGTATAGCTAAAGGAGATGAAGAAGAAAAATCTCAATATGAAAAAATGAAAGAAAATATAATGGGTGAATTAAAACAAAGATTCAGACCTGAGTTTTTGAACAGAATAGATGATATAATTGTTTTCCATTCATTAAATGAAAATCACATATCAAAAATAATACTTTTAATGACAGCGAAACTACAAGATAGATTAAAAGAAATGGATATAAAACTAGAAATGAGTGACGAAGCTGTTAAATTAATTTCTAAATCTGGATTTGATTTAGAATATGGGGCAAGACCTCTTAAAAGAGCTTTACAAAAAGAGTTAGAAGATGAATTATCTGAAGCAATCTTAAAAGGCGATGTGAAAAAGGGAAGTAATGTAGTGGCAAAAGTCAAAGATGAAAAAATAGTTTTTGAAACTAAATAATTTAATAGAGTTGCATTTTAAAATATTGCAGATATAAGTTTTATAATTTAAACAAAATTTTAAGGGCAATGAATCTATAATAATTCATTGTCCTTAATTATTTTATTTAATCTTTACATATTCTCTTTCACATATGCTAAAATTATAAGTATAGAATAATAAATTAAGGATGATAAAAGCATGGCAAAAATAAAAACAAAATATGTATGTCAATCTTGTGGATATGAAACAGCTAAATGGCTTGGTAAATGCCCAGAATGTACAAAATGGAATACATTTGTAGAAGAAGTAGACCAAAAAAGCACCAAAAAAGAGGTCTTTATAATAGATAAATCCTCATCTAAACCAGTTAGTATAAATTCAATAGAAAGTAAAGAAGAAGAGAGGTTTACAACAGATATAAATGAATTAGATAGAGTACTTGGGGGTGGTATAGTTAAAGGTTCTTTAGTACTTGTTGGTGGAGACCCTGGTATAGGGAAGTCAACACTTTTAATTCAAGTTTCTAGTAATGTTGCTAACTTAGGAAAAACTGTTCTATATATAACTGGAGAAGAATCAGAATCTCAAATAAAAATGAGAGCTAAAAGATTAGGTATTAACTCAGAAAATTTATATATATTTGCTGAAAATAATTTAAGTATAATTGAATCTTATTTAGAAAGTATAAATCCAGAATTAATAATTCTAGACTCAATTCAAACTGTCTTCAGTCCAGAAATATCCTCGGCACCAGGAACTGTCAGCCAAATTAAAGAAGGTACTTCAAAATTCATGAAAATTTCTAAAAAAATGGGAATTTCAACATTCATAGTTGGTCATGTGACAAAAGAAGGTTCACTAGCAGGACCAAAATTACTAGAGCATATGGTTGATACTGTTCTATATTTTGAAGGAGAAAGATATAATACTTATAGATTAGTAAGAGCTGTTAAAAATAGATTTGGCTCAACTAATGAACTTGGAGTATTTGAAATGAGAGATTTGGGCTTAGTAGAGCTTGATAATCCATCTAAAATTTTAATATCTGAAAAACCAAAAGATGTGGCGGGTTCAGTAATAATATCTACTGTAGAAGGTACAAGACCAATGTTACTTGAATTGCAAGCATTAGTTTCACCTACAAGTTTTGGTATACCAAAAAGAACCTCTACAGGGGTAGATTATAATAGAGTAGGTATGTTATTAGCAGTATTAGAAAAACGTGTTGGTTTGCAAATACAAAATCAAGATGTCTATATAAATATAGTTGGGGGAATAAAGATAAATGAACCTTCAATTGACTTGGGCATAGCTATTTCTGTAGCATCTAGTTTTAGAAATATACCTATAGATGAAGATATAGCTGTTACAGGAGAAGTAGGTCTTACAGGAGAAGTTAGAGCAGTAAGTTTTATAGAAAAGAGAATTGCTGAATGTAAAAAACTTGGTTTTAAAAAGATAGTAGTTCCTAGAAGTAATTATGAAGTAGTAAAAGACACCAAGGGTATAGAAATATGGCCAGTAGATAACTTAAGACAAGCTATAAATATAGTACTTGGGAGGAATCAATAAATATGGAGAATTTTCTAGATAATAAAAATATGCTATATGCATTAAAAATGATATCTCCTGGAACTCCACTTAGATTAGGTTTAAACAATGTACTAAGAGCTAAGACAGGTGGATTGATTGTAATTGCAACTAACGAGGATGTAATGAAAATAGTAGATGGTGGATTTGCTATAAACGCAGAATATTCACCATCATATCTATATGAATTAGCTAAAATGGATGGAGCTATAGTTCTAAGTGGTGATGTAAAAAAAATACTGTTTGCTAATGCACAGCTTATACCAGATTATTTTATAGAAACATCAGAGACAGGAACAAGACATAGAACAGCAGAAAGAGTAGCAAAGCAAACTGGTGCTATAGTCATAGGAATTTCCCAAAGAAGAAATGTTATAACAGTTTATAGAGGAAATGAGAAGTATGTAGTCGAAGATATATCTAAGATATTTACTAAGGCAAATCAGGCTATACAAACTCTAGAAAAATATAAGACAGTATTAGACCAAGCTATAACAAATTTAAATGCTTTGGAGTTTAATGATTTGGTAACTATTTATGATGTTGCACTAGTCATGCAGAAAATGGAAATGGTAATGAGAGTTACAAGTATAATTGAAAAATATGTGATAGAATTGGGTGATGAAGGAACTTTAGTAAGCATGCAGTTAGAAGAATTAATGGGTACAACTAGAATAGATCAGAAATTAATATTCAAAGATTATAATAAAGAAAATACAGAGATAAAAGAACTTATGAAAAAAGTCAAAAATTTAAATTCGGAAGAACTAATAGAATTAGTTAATATGGCAAAACTATTAGGGTATAGTGGTTTTTCTGAAAGTATGGATATGCCTATAAAAACAAGAGGTTATAGAATTCTTAGCAAAATACATAGACTACCAACAGCAATAATAGAAAACTTAGTAAATTATTTTGAAAACTTCCAACAAATTCTAGATGCATCTATTGAAGAACTAGATGAAGTTGAAGGAATAGGCGAAATAAGAGCAACATATATAAAAAATGGACTCATAAAAATGAAACAATTAGTATTATTAGATAGACACATATGATGAATTTTAAATGAATTTTACTACTTTTTTCTTGAATATAATATACACTTTGGTCTATAATAGATAAGTATAACTAGGGGGTGAAGCATTGATAAGGAAAGTAACAAGAATATTGTTTATTTTACTTGGATTTACAATAGGTATAACGACCTATTTAACATTAATGAAAGATTTTGAAATATTAACATTTGGAAAAGAAACATATGGTTATATCGCAGCTGTAGTAGCAGGTATAATAATAGCCATTTTAGGATATCTTATAGAACCATGGGTTGTAAATAAAGTAAAAGAAATTGCTAAAATAGTGGATAAAGAATTGTCAAAATATCCTCAGACTGATATATTGTTAGGGTCTATGGGTCTTATAGTAGGATTTGTTATTGCATATTTATTAAGTGGATTAGTAAATAGAATACCAATAGTAGGTGGAATATTATCCTTACTATTATATTTATTCCTCGGATATCTTGGAATGAAAGTTGCGCTTAAAAGTAAAAATGATTTATTTAATATTGGAAAATTAGGAAGATTAGCAAATCCTATTAAAGATAAAGATAAGGATAAAGAAAACAAAAAAGATATAAAAGCCATTCCTCCAAAAGTATTAGATACAAGCGTAATAATTGATGGAAGGATAGCTGATATTTGTAAAACAGGTTTTATAGAAGGAAAACTTATTATTCCTGCTTTTGTTTTAGAGGAACTGAGACATATTGCAGATTCTTCAGATGATTTAAAAAGAGTAAGAGGTAGAAGAGGTCTGGATATATTAAATATAATTCAGAAAGAATTAAATATAGAAGTTGAAATAAGTGAGAGGGACTTTGATGATATAGCAGAAGTTGATAGCAAATTATTAAAGCTTGCTCAGGTTTTAAATGGAAAAGTTGTTACAAATGATTATAACTTAAATAAAGTTGCTCAATTCCAAGGTGTTGAAGTATTAAATATAAATGAGTTAGCTAATGCTATAAAACCAGTTGCGATACCAGGAGAAGATATGGTTGTTCAAGTGGTTAAAGAAGGAAAAGAGGCTCAACAAGGTGTTGCATATCTAGATGATGGAACTATGATAGTAGTTGATGGAGGAAGAAAATATATGAATGAGACTATAAAAGTACTTGTTACTTCTGTTCTTCAAACTCCTGCAGGTAGAATGATATTTGCAAAGCCTAAAAATTAATATATTCAAAGAAACCTATAATTTGGGCTGTTTATTTTAAATAGATGGTCCAAATTTATTTGTTTATAACGACAATGTTTAATGTATTCTTAAAGATGAGGATTTAAATCAGAAAGCAGGGAGAATTTATGAGAAAAAAGATTATATCTTTCTTAGCAACATTTATCATAATGTTAACATCGACAAGTCAATACAGTTTTGCAGATGGCATACCGACACATGGAAAAGTAATATTTATAGATATGAATAGAACTAGTATGAGCAATATGTTAAGAATAAAATCATTAAGAGAAGAGCTAGATAATAGAGGATATATCGGTCTGATGAACATAAGAGGCGATAAAGGTAGTGATGATAGAAGGTCATATGCTAGTATGGGTGCTGGTGGAAGAGCTAATGTAGCTAATGAAGAAGATATTAATTTTGAAGGCTCAAGTAAGGATAAAAATATAAATTTTGAATCGGCAACAGGAAAAAGTGCAAAAGGTATAAATAATTTAACTATAAATAAGTCTATAAATGAAAATTTAAACTTTGGGGAGTATGGCTCTGTATTAGGGTCATTAGGACAAAGTTTATCTGATAATGGGCTAAAAACATCTGTGTTGGGAAATTCAGATATAATTGAAAATGGGCAACTTATTAAAAATAGAAACTTATGCCTAACTGCAATGGATGAATATGGAAGAATCCCTAATGGAAATGTAGATAATATAAATAAAAAAGACTTATCTATGCCTTATGGAATATCAACTGATTATAATAAACTGATTGGAGAAACTAAAGAATCTTACAAAAATAATGATGTAGTTTTTATAGAGCTTGGAGATACATATAGATTAGACTTATATAAACCAAACTTAAATGAAAAAACATATGAGAGTATGAAAGATAAGATAGAAAAAAACATAGATGTATACTTAAAAAATATATTTTCTATGGTTGGAGAAAATGACACTGTTTATATATCAAGTGCATTTCCAAGTGATTTAGATTATAAAAATAAAAGAAGACTTTCTCCAATAATAAAATTAAATGGGAATGGAAAAGGTCTGTTGTCATCTTCAACTACTAGAAGAGAGGGGATTGTAACGAACCTAGATGTTGGAGTTGAGATATTACAAAACTTTGATATAAAAAATCAAAATATGGTTGGAAAAAAATATGAACTTATTAACAGAGATGATAATAAAGAATATTTGATGGATGAATATCAAAAGATAGTATCTATCTCAAGCATAAGGTCTACAATACTAAATGGTTTTGTAAGTATAGTTTTCTTGTCATGGATAGTTGCTATGATTGCAATTCTACTTAGAAAGCATATATCAAAAAATCATAGAGAAACAACCTTTTTTATACTAAAGGAGCTTTTGAAAATAGGAATAGTAATGCCATTATCATTTATGATAACTCCAATAATGAATTTCAAAACACCATTAGCAATATCTTTAGGAATGATTATAATAACACTTACTATATATTTAATAAGTAAAGTTTTAATAAAGAATGATTTAAAAAATATGCTATTTTTCACTGGATTAACTATATTGATTATGGTTATTGATTCTGGATTTGGTTCATATTTAATGAAAAGTAATGTCATGAGTTATGACTGTATAATTGGAGCCAGATATTATGGAGTAGGAAATGAGTATCAGGGTGTGGCAATAGGTAGTGCAATATTTACATTTGCAATTTTACTTACATATAAAAACATACCAAAATGGTCTGTAATAATCTTTTCTTTAGTTATTTTAATTACAAGTGCATCTCCAATTATGGGGGCAAATGTTGGAAGTGCTATTTCTGAATGTGTTGCATTTTTACTATTCATATTATTAATATATAATGTAAAGATAGACTTCAAAAAAGTTGTATTATTAGGTATAGCAGTTTTACTTGTCCTAGGAGTTTTTGTAGCTATAGATATGATTTCAGGAAGCAACTCACATTTAGGTATGTTTGTAAAAGAAATTTACTTTAATGGACCAGGAGAAATAATACAAACATTTAGTAGAAAGATAGAGATGAACTTGAAGCTAGCTCAAACGAGTGCATGGGTAAATATACTATTAACTGGAATAGGGGTAATCTTAGTTCTTATGATTAATCAGATTAGATACTTTAAGCAATTGATTGATGAATATCCACTTATATTTAAAGGATTTATAGCATCAATAGTAGGATGTTTTGTAACTCTTTTAGTAAATGATTCTGGGATAGTGTCATCAGCAACAGCTTTTATTTATGTAATTGTTCCTATGATAATATTAAGTATAAATTTGACAGCATTAAAAGAATAAATTAAATACGAATACTATATAAAGATTAACACATTAATTTAACTTCCTTTTTATAAAATAAAGTTAAGAAGAAAGTTTATAAAAAATAAATTATTATACAAAAAGGGGTTGTCTCAAATTTGATTTTTTCTAATCAAGTTTTAAGAGCAACTCCTTTTTTAATTACAAAGATAAATAACATATAATCTCATATTTTAGATATATTTTTTTTTCTTATATGTTTAGGAGTACACTTAAATTTTTCCTTAAAAATTCTGTAAAATAATTTTGTATTAGTAAATCCATGGGCTTCTAATATACTACACAAGGTATCATTTGTGTTAATTAAGTCTTTATAAATATGAGAAATACGTACATCATTTAAATATTCTAAGTAAGTCTGCCCCATATACTGTTTAAATTTTCTACAAAAATATTCTGGTTGTAAGTGTGCGACCTTAGCAATTTTGTTAATAGAAATAGGAGTCTTGTAATTAATCTTTGTATATTCTAAAACTGGCTCAAATTTTGATAAGTCAAGTGCTGTCTTTTTCATATTTTTATTACCTACAGATATTTTAAAGTTTGTATATAATTCAAATAAAAGTTCAAATAATAAACTCGTAAAACGTAGATTAGCTGCTGGAGGAGAACTAAGTTTGATTTCTCTCATGTTTTCTAATATAAGTTTAACTTTATTTGAATTTTTTTTATAGTTATTGTCATTAACATTGACCCTAAAGTCAAAATAGCAATTTTTAAAATCAGGAATGTATTTATTTAGAAAAGATAATGGTACTTGCAATAGTATAGAGGTATTCTCATAAGTACATCTAGTTGAATGAATAACTCCAGAATTAATGAACATACACTCATTAGCTTTTAAATTATAAGTGTAACCTTCCATGTTAATTTGTAAATCACCAGAAGTTATATAAATTATTTCTAATGAATTATGCCAATGATTTGCTACATAACTACCACTATCCTGAACCTCCCATGACTAAAGTCACAGGGTTCCTGCTTCACAGAATTTTGCATATTAAAATATGTCTTACTAATTCTCCACAAGCTATCCCCGTAGTTCCTACGGTTCTTACATAAGTTATTTATTTTGAATTGTTATTAGTCTTAATCCTTCTTTTAATATATTTATACTTGCATTTATA
>NZ_OEZH01000169.1:852-1359 GCF_900243075.1 Clostridioides difficile | reverse complement strand
TTGTTCACCACAGCATTATATAATATATTAAATATGATAAAATCATTAAAAAGTGTATCAAAAAACAATTAAAGTGAGGTGATAGTAGTGGAAAAAGCGTATAAGTTTAGAATGTATCCAAATAAAAAACAGAAAGAGTTAATTAACAAAACTTTTGGATGTTGTAGATTTGTATATAATAAATATCTTGCTAAAAGAATAGATGTTTATAAAAACGATAAAGAAACTTTTACTTATAAACAGTGCAGTTCTGATTTGACCAATTTAAAAAAAGAATTAAAGTGGCTTAAAGAACCTGACAAATTTTCACTACAAAACGCCTTAAAAGGTTTAGAAAGCGCATATGAAAAATTCTTTAAAGAAAAGGCAGGATTTCCTAAATTTAAATCAAAGAAAACTAATAGATTTTCATATAAAACTAACTTTACAAATGGAAACATTATGTATTGTGGTCAATATATAAAATTACCTAAACTTGGTATGGTTAAAGTAAGGGATAAACAAGTC
>NZ_OEZH01000169.1:0-731 GCF_900243075.1 Clostridioides difficile | reverse complement strand
TTCAAGAACATATAGCTAATCAAAGGAAGGATTTTCTACAAAAATTATCTACTAAATTAATAAAAGAGAATGATATTATTTGTATAGAAGATTTACAAAGGATATGATTAGAAATCGTAAACTATCTCGCTTAATTTCTGATGTGTCATGGTCAGAATTTATTCGTCAATTAGAATACAAGGCTAATTGGTATGGTAGAAAAATTGTAAAGGTAGGTAAATTCTTTGCAAGTTCACAAATATGCAATAAATGTGGGTACAAAAACGAGGAAGTGAAGGACTTAAATATAAGAGAATGGATTTGTCCTAGTTGTAATGAAACTCACGATAGAGATATAAATGCAAGTATAAATATATTAAAAGAAGGATTAAGACTAATAACAATTCAAAATAAATAACTTATGTAAGAACCATAGGAACTACGGGGATAGCCTGTGGAGAATTAGTAAGACATATTTTAGTATGCAAAATTCTATGAAGCAGGAACACTGTGGCTTTAGTCATGGGAGGTTCAGGATTCATATTCATAAGATTTTAGGCGAATTAGATGAAGATAGTTAGAGTATCTTAATATGTTAGTAATATTATAAAAAATAAGAATTAATTCAGTAAAGTTGAATAAAAGAATTACTTTAAGGGGCTGTCGCACTAAAAAATAGTGCTACGCCCTTTTTTGTATAAAAAAAATAAATCCCAAGTTCAAAAGAGCCTGGGATTCTTGTATAATAATTG
>NZ_OEZH01000170.1:34554-112119 GCF_900243075.1 Clostridioides difficile | reverse complement strand
AATTATTATACAAGAATCCCAGGCTCTTTTGAACTTGGGATTTATTTTTTTTATACAAAAAAGGGCGTAGCACTATTTTTTAGTGCGACAGCCCCTTCTATGTTTTTTATATTTGTTTTCTATTCTCTCTAATTTCTTTCTGAATCTTTTTAAGAGCTTTTTTTGAACCCCTCTGGATATCTTTTTCTAATTTTCTATCTTTAAAATTAGTAAACAATGTATCCAAATCATATCCTTCTGGATACAATTCTGATGCTTTTATACTAAGTTGTAACCTTTTTATGTTTACTGAAATAAAATTATTATTAAACAATACTTCTACATTATTAAACTTGTCTATTGGTTTATATACAACTCCAAAATCATCTTCATCTAGTAATTTTACTTTATCTCCTACATTATAATCTGTATAGTTTGGAATCACTTCTAAATTATTGTTATCTTCAATATTAGATTGTAGTTTACTCCTTTTAACTAAATCTAAATTGTAGTTTCTATCAATTATATACTCTTTAGCTCTATCTAATACTCTATTTTTTATGCCCATTTTTTTGGAAATAAAAAGAGCATTACTATCTTCAGATTTTCCTATAGTCAACTTATACATAGGTTCTAAAGTTTCTTTATCAAACATCATACCAGCATTTTCAAACTCTGGATGTAAATTAGCAAACTTCTTTATCTCTCCATAATGAGTTGATGCTATCGTTATACATCCCATTTTATAAAATTCTTCTAACAGTGATATTGCTAAGCCTGAGCCTTCATTAGGTTCAGTTCCACTTCCTATTTCATCAAATAGAACAAGGGTAGAATTATTTGATAAACTTATAATCTCTGCAATATTTTTTATATGTGATGAAAAAGTACTTAAGGCATTTTCAATGCTTTGATTATCACCTATATCTACAAAAACTTTTTCAAATACACTAAATTCACTGCCTTCTTTTGCAGAAATATCAAATCCACATTGAACCATTAAAGTTAACAGCCCAACAGTCTTAAGAGTTACAGTTTTTCCTCCTGCATTAGGTCCTGTTATTATAAGACTTCTATAGTTTTGGCCTATTTCAAAATCTAAAGGTACTACATCTCCTGTTAGAAGTGGATGTTTACCTTTAATTATTTTTATATAGCCATTATTATTTATTTTTGGAGTAATTCCTTTTATTTTTTGACTATACTTGGCTTTTGCAAATACCATATCATATTCAGAAAGTATCTCTATATTTAATTTTATCTGACTTATCTTATCAAATATAAGTTCTGTTAAATAAGATAATATTTTATATTCTTCAATAGTTTCATCAGCTTTTAGCATAGTCAATTCTGTACTTAAATTTGAAACACTTATAGGTTCAATAAATACAGTATTTCCTTTTGACGATGTGTCTAATATAGTACCATCAACTTCATTTTTATAAGAAGATTTAATTGGTACTACATATCTATCATTTCTTTTACTTATTATAAACTCTTGTATATACTTTTTATTTACAGTTGATGTTACAAATTTATTTAATCTATCTTTTATTTTTCCTTCTGTAATTTCTATATTTCGTCTTATTTTTTTTAATTCTTTACTAGCATTAGAATCCACTTTATTGGATTTTATACAGTAATTTATCTCATCTTCTATATTTTTACATTCTGTTATATTTAAAGCATAGGAACTTAATGTAGGTGAATAAAATTCTTTTTCTAGCATAAAAGCTTTCATCTTCCTACAACCTCTTAAAAAATCTCCAATATTTATAAGTTCAACTGGTTCTATTATCATTCCTTTTTCAATTTTATCTATTGTAGAACCTGCATTAAATAATCCTTCAAGTGGTATGTGATTACTATTTTCAATTATCTTTCTAGCTTCTTTATTTTCTGCTAACTTCCTTCTTACTACTCCAATATTCCCACTAGGAGTTAATTTATCTATTAAATTTTTTCCTAGCGAACTTACACAATGTATTTTTATTAATTCTTTAACTTCATTTAGTTGTAATCTTTCAAATGTATTACTATTCATTATTTTTCTCCTTTATTTATAAGCCATCATTTTTTAAATCACCATATCATTTACTTTGATAATAGTTATTTTGTGAACAACTTAATAAATAAGGAGTTATTATATACCAAACTCCTTATTTATTAAGAAGTTTAACTCCGGACTCATTAATGTTAGTATTTTTTTTCATAAAACACTTCTCCTTTTCTATTTTTATTTAGACACTTATATCAGTGCTTCTAATATTATTCCATAAATTATATATTCATGTCAATAAAAATAATATCATTAATGTTTTTGTACAGTAAAAATTTGTATAGTGAAAATAAGCTTATACTTTCATTTATATTTTGGAATCACTTATGTTGTCATCAATTCATGTATATGCAGTTTCCAATAGAGTCTAACTTTGTAATCATTACATATCAAATGGTTTAGCTCTATAAATTATCATCTCTACAAAATAAAAAAATAGCTAATAATAAAACACTTTTACATGTTTCAAAAAATTAGCTATTTATAATATAATTTTAATCTTTTTTAACTTTAAAAATTATCCTTTATAAGTAATCAATGGCTTCATAGTTGCCACTACTTGAATAAGTTCATATTCTATCAAACTTTCAATAATTTGCTCTATATTTTTATATGCCTCTGGAGCTTCTTGAAATAATAAATTTACATCATTACATAGAATCTGACTTTTAAATTTAGTTTGCTTTATAGTATCTTTATTATACTTATTTTTAAGACGAGATTTACAAATTGAACGAGACCATTTTCTACCTGCTCCATGTGATAGAGAATATAAAGATATCTCTGTATTTTCAGTAGGCATAACTATATATGATAGACTGCCTCTTGAACCTGGTATAATCACAGCTCCTCTTTCGCTTGAAACAGCACCTTTTCTATGTATAAATTTGTCTTCTCTTTTATCTATAAAATTATGATTTATAGATAATATTTTTTCAATATCTCCAGATATACCTATTGATTTCATAATTTTTTTACTGATAACTTCACGATTACGCTCTGCCCAGATTAGAGCATTATCATGACTTTTAATATAATCTATTGCTTTTTCACTTTCAACTTCAAGCCCATTTTTATCATAAAATTTTTTTAGAATAGTTTCTCCATAATTTCTTGACCCACAGTGAACTAGCATCATAACATCATCAGATGAAAATTTTAACTGTTCAAATTTTTCTTTATTATAAACTTCACTTATACATTGAATTTCTACAAAATGATTTCCACTTCCTATAGTTCCTAAACTTGAGATTGGACATTCTTCTTCATATGTATTTGTTACTTCTATATCAGATAAATCTTTAATTTTACCAAGACACTTAATCCATCTGTCTTGTTTGAATTTCTTTTTTGAAATTCCAGTCTTAAATAAAGTCATTCCACAGCCTATATCATTTCCAATTATATGTGGATAAATAATATTTCTAGTTTCAACTGCTAAACCCACAGGTATTTTACCCGCATGTAAATCAGGTAATCCTACTACTCTTAAAATTCCATCTAAATTTGAAATATCTTCAAGTTGTTTCTTTGCTATATCTTCAATCCAACATTTATTACTTGCTATAATTGTTATTTTACTCATGCTTTGCTCCTTTTTAATATGTTCCTGCCTTTAAAAAGTAGCAAAAAACTGTGACATTTAGCCACAGCTTTTTTATTCTAAGCTATAAAAGCAGGTGGCTATTTGTTAAAATACTCCTAAATGTTTAATACCTCATTATTTTTTGCTAACATAATAACCACTTCCTTTCATAATTTAAGACTATACTATAATTTCTATATATATGTATATCATTCATATACACTTCTTTTAAAATATTTAATATATAATTTTTATATTATGGAACTAATAATAATCATTGAAATCATGACTATTGCTAGACCAGCAACAACAAGTTTTTTATGTAATTTTTTTCTCACTTTGATTTTATCTTCTTTTTTAACCTGTACAACGTTATTTTGTTTCTGTTCTTCTTCTTTCTCATCTTCAACTTCTATATATGCTTTTTCATACATTACTTTACTTAAATCAACAATAATATCATTGGCTCTAGTATACTTATTATTTCTACCAAGAAGCCTTTTTATAACATTTATAAGTTCTATATTTCCATTAATTGCTTTTATACTATTCCAATCTAATCCTTTATCAATAGATTGTAACATTTTTTCTTCTGAATTTGATTCTCCAAAAGGTAATTTTTTAAATATAGACTCAAATAGAATAAGGCCTGTTGCAAAAAAATCACTCTCTTTATCAGTATAATTTATACATAGTTGATGTGGACATAAATATCTTCTGTTTCCATAGCTTCTTGTATTAACCCCATTATTTGCTTTTGTAATTCCAAAATCACAAATTTTGATATTATATTCTGTATCTACTATTATACTGCTTGATTTTAAACTACCATGATATGAATGGTTCCTATGTATCATTTCTAAAGCTTTTAAAACTTGTATCATTATATTTATAATTGCTTCTAAATGAAGATAATTGCCTAAAATTAATTCATCTAATCCAATACCATTAAAGTCTTCACTTACAACATAATACAATGTTGTTTCTTCTGTACAATGAATCCCAACATCTATTATTTTTAGTATATAAGGAGAGTTTATCTCATCTAAAGCAGTACTTTCATCAATTAAATTTGAAACAAAATCCTCACAGATATAATTATTATGCTTTATAATTTTTATTAGCACATTTTTTCTGTAAAAAACATCTCTAGCTTTATAGATTTTGTTAATTTCTAAAACGTCATCAGAATTTACTACTTCATATCTATTGCCTATAAAATTCAACCCTGTCACCTCCTCATACATTTTATATAACTAAATCTATTTACAATTATACCAATATATAGGAATATTTTCTATATATTAATGACTGTAATATTAAAACAAGAACTAATAGTGTTAATTTTATACAAAAAAAACAAGGAAGTTATAACTTCCTTGTTTTTATATTACAAATACCTCTCTAAAAAAATTATTTATTTTTTTAATTCTTTATAAGAACTATTTGATATATGTTCTTTTTTTATGACCTTTCCACTTGAATCTTTAAATATTCGATATGTAGAATACTTATTCTGCCCAGTTTGTTTTACTTCTATAGATATATTCGGTTTGTCACCAGAATTACCATAGATCACTGATGATACGCTTCCTCCACCTGCATAATTTTTAATATATACAGGATGATTATATGGATTTTTAAACTTTAAGTTTAATCCCCCATCACTCACAGTAGCATCTCTTCCTTTAGGCACATAAGTAGATGCAGATGAATGGTTTGTAACTTGAGTTATCTCCATCCCTGAAAGAAGAGCAGCATTATAAACTGTTGAAGATGTCTGGCAAACTCCCCCTCCTGCTGCTTGTTCTAGCTTACCATAGACTATAACTGGTGCATCTTTATAACCATTTGCTTTATTACTAGGTCCTGTAAGTTTATTGTATGAAAATTCTTCACCTGGCATTAGTAATACATCACTAGTTTTTCTTGCTGATAAACCTACATTATATGACCTACCCTCTACAGCTTGAGAATAAGTAGTTGAATATTGACCTATAACAGAATTCACAGTTTTTACTTGTTCAGTTGTTATGTCTGGTTTTTGAAGATTTACTTTAAGTTCCAAAGACTTATGTTCTTTATTTTTTATCATATTATATATAGATTCTTTATTTGCTGCTAAATCAAATTCTCTACCTATAACAGAATCTGTATAACTTAACCCTCCACTTCCAACACTAATAGAAGCATTTTTCATCTTAATATTGATACTATCTGCTATAGAAGATACTTTAGAACTAAGTTTTGCTTCATCATATTCAGACTCTATTTTTAGAGTTAGTTTATTTATTCTTATGTTAATGTATTTTTTTAAGTTTTGAAAGTAAGAACCTTGTTTTGTAGTCTCATACGCATTTTTTACAACTTCTTCTGTATTATATCTTAAATCAATATCCTTTGGAGATATTTTATAATCTTTTCCATCATAAGTGAGATTCAAGTCTTCTGGAGTATACTTACTTGTTACAACTTTTAATGCTTCTTCTTTAGTCATATCAGACACATTTATTCCTTCTATATATACATTTTTAGCGATTTTCCCATTATACAGAAATTTGTTGTTAAAAAAATAAGTAAATCCTCCTATTACTACAATTAAAATTGCTAATCCTATTATTAAATTTCGCTTTTTTCCTTTTCCTAATTTTGAAACTCTTGTTGCTCTTCTACTCATAACTTCACCTCATTTTAACACTAACTCAATTTCACCTGATAGAGTTTCCATTTCAAAACTACTTTAGATTATATTTGAATAGCCTTTTTTAAACAAGGAATTTAATCAAATGTAACTTTATTGTAAATTTATGTCTTATAATTGGTTTTATTTTTGATATCTTTTCATTATATTTTTTTATTATTTCTTAATAAAAAAATCGTTCCTTTTACAATAATTAACTTGATTTATATTAAAATTTAAATGTAACCTATCACAGGATAATGGTCTGATAGGTAAATTTTTTCTACTGTATATCCTTTTAATTCAGTATTTTTATTAACAAAAATGTAATCTATTCTAGAGTTTGATTTTTCAAATGTAGGTAAGTAAGACTTATTTAATGAAATAGCCATATCATGGAACATGCTTAAAGATACATTTTTCTCATTGAAGTCACCACACAAAACAACTGTCCCTACTAATCTATTTCTATAGTCTATTATTTCGTCTAATTGCTTTGCTCTTTCTTGTCTGTCAAGTCCCAAGTGAGTATTTATTATGTTTATAATTTTTCCATATGCATTTGTAGTTATACAAAGTGCTCCCCGTTGCTCCTTCTTGCTAGTTAAAAAAAAATGATTACTATTTAATATTTTAAATTTTGTAAATGTACAAATTCCATATATCATATTTACTTTTTTCACATTTGTAGCAAATGAACCTTCCATATTTAAAACAGCTTTTAAAGTTAAAAATTGAGGATATAATACTTCTTGCAAACAAATCACATCACTATCTAATTGTTTTAAATATATTCCCATTTTAGTTAGAGTTAATCTATTATCTGAATCCATACCTTTATGAATATTGTAGGTTACTATTTTCATAATAATATCACCTCTTATTGTAATATAACACTGTTTAAAGTTTAAACTTATTTATTTTTAATTCAAAAATATCATTTATCTTATAAAACTAAATACTTACAAACTTTATCACAAAAAAACCTAACTTAAGTATTTATATACTACATAAGTTAGGTTTTACAAACAATTATAATATTTATTATTTCATTCATTTTTAATGATGGTTCTCCTTTTTTATCTTCTTCAATTTCCCTTCACTCACAACAAATAAAAATCCCATCTTCTTATATATTTCATCCAATTCAATTAAAGTTACTTCACCATTTTTTAAATTTGTTAATGTTATATCTTGTATTCTTCTTGATGGAATTATCATAAGTTATCAACACTCCTTTAAATTCTTTTTAATCTTTATATTTAAATATATTTATGTATTTTGATATATATTCATAAATTATTAAAATAAATTCAAAAAACACCCGTTCTGCAAACATTCGTTCTGTATATTTATTATACATCATACAGACGTTCGATTCAATACATAAATTAAATATATCTCGATTTTGGTAAATTTTACAATATTATGCACTAAATGTGTCAAAATATCCTATTAAAATGAATTATCTTGTCAAGCAAAAAAGCCATTTCAATAAAAGTTTACGCTTAAATTGAGATGACTTTTCTTATTTAAATTATTAATTTTACACTGTGTTTTTATCAAGCTAGCATATGTAATATTTGAGTTACCATAAGAGCACAATAAGTACCTATAACATTTCCTAAAAGCCCCATCAATACGCCTACTGGTATTAATACAGGATTATGAACTCCAGCAATCATAGGAGCTGTAGTTACCCCACCTATATTAGCTATACTTCCTACCTCACAAGTAAATAAATCAAGTTTAAACAGTTTTGCAAGCCCTATAAACGAAATCGCATGCACAAGAACTACTACTAATCCAAACATTATGTAAACAGGTGCTTCTGATAATCCAAAGAAATTTGCTTTACTACCTGTAGCTGCAAGGAGTAAATACATAAACACATTTCCTACTAGTGTACTACCTTTTAGCTTTGATATTTTTGTCATACCTAATAATATTGACACTGTAGATGCAACAAGTACTACCCACATAGTTTCATTAAGTATACCTGAAGTTGGAAGTATCTTAGATACAATTTGTGCAAAAGCTGCTACTCCAAAACCAACAGAAAGTAAAGTCATAAGTTCTACAAACGTAGGTGCTGTATTATCTTTATTTTCTTTTTCAAGTTTTGATGTAACCTCATCTATAAAACTTGTGTCACACTTTGTCCATTTGTTAAATCTAGGTCCAAATTTTACAGACATTAGACAAACAGACATCCATACTGTATATCCTATAGAACCCATAAGTATCGCATAGCTAAGACCTTCTTCTGCAACTCCTAGAGCATTAGCTGCTGCAATCATATTTGATGAACCACCTATCCATGAACCAGATGCTGCTCCAAGAATTTTCCATGAATCGGCAGCCATTGAACCTTTAAAAATTATGAATGCTATAACAAACCCAAGCATAAATGTAAATGTAGCACAAAAAAATGACAATAACATCTTAGGTCCCATTTTTAATATTTTTCTTAAATCACATTGAATTAATAAGAACACTAACATTAATGGAAGGAAATTTACTGTTATTATATTTTGATATACTCCAACATCTTCATTCTGTGCAAACAAACCAAATGATGCTAGTATAGCAGCTCCTAAGTAGATTAAAAGCATTGGATTAATAACATCAAATATCTTCCATTTCAATTTGTCTACCATAAAAAAAATTATACCTACAAATACAACCAAGAAACTACAATATACAAATCCATTCTCAATCACATTATACACATCCTCTCTTTTCCTAATTAGTTTGATTTTTTATGATTCCTACATAAAGACTTTTTTTCAGACAATAGACACTAAAAATAAATATTTTTATCTATATCATGCTAATTAAATGCATATATACCTAGCTATTTACATATATTAATAAAGGTTTGCAGATTAATTACTTTAGAAATGAATAATCTGAATTTAAAATCTTTTTCAACAATTATTTTATTACTAAAATTTTTATTTGTAAAGATAATTAAACTAAATATTTTATTTATTTATATGTTTTGTTTTGTATTTATTTTTATTAATTATTAAATCAAATTATTTTAACTTTTAACCTATATAATATAAATTAATTATATTCTATATACTTTTTTTTAAAATATATTTAGGATTTTTTCTTTCAATTTTAGTTTTCAGAACATTCGTATTTATGTTATAATTTGTATGAATATATATTTTTTAGGAGGAAATAATATGAATTTAAATTTAACTAATACTATAAATTTAATGAAAAAATATTTGGATATTCCAAGCCCTGCTGGATATACTGAAAATGCAGTTTTAGAAAGCAAAAAAGATTTTGAATCTTTAGGTCTTGATACTATTCTTACAAAAAAAGGTGCACTTATAGCTACTCTTCCTGGTGAAGATGATTCAAATCAAATAACAATATCTGCACATATGGATACACTTGGAGCTATGGTAAAAGAAATATCATCTGATGGTACTCTTAAATACCACAAAGTTGGTGGTGGATGTTGGGCTGCTATAGAAGGAGAAAACTGTACTGTTATAACTAGAAAAGGTAAAAAAATTAGAGGAAGTGTTGTATTTAAGTATGCTTCTACTCATATATATGGTCAAACAAAAGCCGCCACTGAAAGAAATGAAGAAACAATGATTATTAGACTTGATGAAAAAGTATTTACAAAACAGGATGTATTAGATTTAGGAATAAGTGTTGGAGATTTTGTATGTCTAGACCATCGTTTTGAAGCTACAGAATCTGGTTTTATAAAATCTAGATATATAGATAATAAGGCAGCTGTGGCAATGGTTCTTGAAATATGTAGATATTTTAAAGAAAATAATTTAACACCTAAGCATACTACTAACTTTTATATAAGCAATTATGAGGAAATTGGACATGGTGTTTCTAAGGCTTTACCTGAAAAAACAAAAGAATTTGTAGCAATAGATATAGCACCTACTGGACCAAGTCAAACATCTAGTGAACATGGTGTGACTATAGTTGCAAAAGATAATTTATCACTATATGATTTTAATTTAAGAAATAAACTTGTCGATGTTGCACAAGACAATAATTTAGAATACGCTGTCGATGTATTTACCTTCTATGGTTCAGATGCTTCAGAAGCTATTCGTTGGGGAGAAGATGTTCAAATAGCATGTGTTGGTCCCGGAACAAATAATAGCCACCACTATGAAAGAACACATATAGAAGCTATTGAAAATACGCTTAAACTACTTATAAATTATATGCTTAAAGAATAATTAATTATATATTTTACTAAAGTCATTTCTTAACAAATAACTAACTTTAATTTTTATTTTTATACAAAAATTGGTTTTTCTATAGACTTAATTTCAATTTACTACTATTATATAAGTAGCTTCAATTTTCTTTAGTTAATTTTTATTATAATTTATATAAATTGTATAAAAATTTTCTTCAGTTAATTGTTGTTAAATTAAATTTTTACAAGCTAACCCTACCAGAAAAGAGTTATCTAATCTGTAAGGAAATAGTTTAATATAGCACATTATACTTGTGTAATTAATAACTTTTCTTTTGTAGAAACTTTTCTTTACAAAGAAAAGTTTTTTGATTTTGGATTTGTTTAAGACATATTTTCTGAGTTAGGAGGATATTTATGAAAAAGGTTGCAGTTATAAGTGCTATTTTGGAAGAACCAAAAGAATGTCAGCTTAAATTCAATGAGGTTGTATCAGGTTTTAAAGGTATTATTAAAGGTAGAATGGGAATTCCTTGTGAAGAAGAAGGTGTATCAATCGTATGCATAGCAGTTGTTGGCGAAATGGACACTATCAATAGTTTGACTGGTAAATTGGGAAATATACCTAATGTATCTGTAAAAACTAGTATATCAAAAAAAGAAATTTAAGGTGGTGAGTACAAATGAGTCTAAATTCTACTCCACAATCAATAAGGGTACATATAGGTCTCTTTGGCAAAAGAAATGCAGGTAAATCTAGCATAATAAACGCTATAACAAATCAAAGTGCTGCAATAGTCTCAGATATTGCTGGAACTACTACAGACCCAGTATTTAGACCAATGGAAATCCTTCCTATAGGACCTTGTGTTCTTATAGATACTGCTGGTCTTGATGACGTTGGTGAACTTGGTGAACTTAGAATAAGTAAATCACTAGATGTTTTAGAAAAGACAGATATAGCTTTACTAGTAATAGATTGCCAAATTGGTATATCAAAAGAAGATTTATCATTAATTGAGAAGTTTAATGATAAGAATATACCTCATATTTTAGTTCTTAATAAGGTTGATACAATTAAAAATCAATCAGAAATTTTAAACTTGACTAAAAATAAAGTTAAATGTCCAGTTGTTTCTGTCTCATCAACAGATAAAATTGGGATTGAAGATTTAAAAAATGAAATAATAAGAGTTTTGCCTAAAGATAGCACTGAGTTCAGGTTGGTATCAGATTTAATTAAGCCAAATGACTTAGTTGTTTTAGTTGTTCCAATAGATAAGGCAGCTCCAAAAGGTAGACTTATACTTCCTCAACAGCAAGTTATAAGAGATATTTTGGATAATGGTGCAATTTCTATAGTTACAAAAGAAGATAGTTTAAAAGAAACCCTATCTAATTTAGGCAAAAAACCAAAACTTGTTATTACTGACTCTCAAGTATTTCCACAAGTAGATAAAGATACTCCAAAAGATATTCCTCTTACATCTTTTTCTATATTGTTTGCTAGACAAAAGGGAGACCTTAAAGAATTAATTAATGGTGCTTACGCTTTAGAAAGTTTAAAAGATGGTGATAAAGTCTTGATGGCTGAGGGATGTACTCATCATAGACAGACTGATGATATTGGAACAGTGAAAATTCCTAATATGATTAGAAAGAAAACTGGCAAAAATATTACCTTTGAATTTAGTTCTGGAATATCCTTCACCGAAGATATAAATAAATATGCACTTGTAGTTCATTGTGGAGCTTGTATGATGAATAGAGCTGGAATGTTATCTAGAATAGAAAAGGCAAAATCTTTCAATGTACCTATAGTAAACTATGGTATCTTAATAGCATATGTAAAAGGTATTTTAGAAAGATCCCTTGAACTTTTCAATTACTAAAAATTTAACTATATTTAATAATTACATATTTGGAATATGACCAAAAATAAGATTAAATACTTTATAGATAAACTTTACAGCATTAATTCATTAAGTTTTGATGAACTACTATATTTAATAGAAAATATCGACAATGAAGAATATAACTTCGAACAAAATTTAAGAAACTATCTTTATAAACAAGCTAGCGATATGAGAAATAAACATTATGGAAATAGAGTCTACTTGAGAGGACTTATAGAACTTACAAACTACTGTAAAAATAATTGCTACTATTGTGGTATACAATCTTCTAATAAAAATATCACAAGATACAGACTTTCACTTGATGATATACTTGAATGTTGTGATATAGGTTATAAAATAGGATACAGAACATTCGTTTTGCAAGGTGGTGAAGATACATATTTTACTGATGATAAAATATGTGAAATTGTTTCAAGTATAAAAAATAAATATGAGGATTGTGCCATAACTCTATCATTAGGAGAAAAGAGTTATGACTCATATAAAAAATACTTTTTATGTGGTGCAGATAGATATCTTTTAAGACATGAAACTGCTACAGAAAGTCATTATAAAAAATTACATCCGCCAAACATTGAACTTAGAACTAGAAAAGAATGCCTAAAAAACCTTAAGGAAATTGGTTATCAAGTAGGTGCTGGATTTATGGTTGAGTCACCATTTCAGAGTAATGAAGACCTTGTTCGTGATTTATTATACCTAAAAGAGTTAAATCCTCATATGGTCGGAATAGGACCTTTTATTCCACACCATGATACAATTTTTAAGAATTATAAACATGGAGATTTAGAAAAGACATTACTTATGCTTTCTATTACAAGACTTCTTCTTCCAAAAGTTTTATTACCTGCTACAACAGCCCTTGCATCTATAAACCCTAGTGGTCGAAATGCAGGCCTTTTAGCTGGCTGCAATGTAATTATGCCAAACCTTTCTCCTCAAGAATTTAGAAAACAATATTCTCTTTATGATAACAAAGCCTTTACTGGTCAAGAAGCTTGTGAATATCACCAAAGTTTAGAAGAAAACATCAAGTCACTAGGACTTAAAGTCGACTATTCTCGTGGTGATAATATTGAATGGAGGCGTTTGTAAATGTTCATAAACCATGGACTTATTAATTCTTTATTAGAGGATGCAAAAAATTCAACTTCTGATGATATTGAAAAGGTACTTGATAAGGCTGATAGAAGGGAAAAACTTAGTTATAAAGATATAGCTACACTTCTTGAAGTAGAAGATAAAAAACAACTAGATAGATTATTTAGTATAGCTGGGCAAATAAAAAATGAAATATATGGTAACAGAGTGGTTTTATTTGCCCCTCTTTATGTATCAAACTACTGCGTAAATGAATGTGTTTATTGTGGTTTCAGTACATGCAACAAATTTAAAAGAAAAAAACTTACTATGGACGAAATAAAAGAAGAGGTTAAAATATTAGAAAAAATGGGTCATAAAAGGCTTGCTCTAGAAGCTGGTGAAGACCCTAAAAATTGTGATATAAATTATATCCTAGATTGTTTAGATGCAATTTATTCAACATATAACGAAAATGGAAATATAAGAAGGGTAAACGTTAACATAGCAGCTACAAGTGTAGATGAGTATAAGCTACTAAAAGAAAAAGGAATAGGAACTTATATATTATTTCAAGAAACTTATCATAAGCCAACATTTATAAAAATGCATGGTCAGTCTATAAAAAATGACTATTATTACCATTTGACAGCTTTTGATAGAGCTATGGAAGCTGGAGTTGATGATGTTGGTGCAGGAGTTTTATTTGGTTTATCTGACCCTAAATTTGAAGTTCTAGGACTTATGATGCACAATGAACACTTAGAGGAAAAATTTGGTGTAGGGTTCCATACTATATCTTTCCCTAGATTAAAAAAAGCTGAGGGCATGAGCTTAGAAGATTTTCCTCACTTAGTTTCTGATGATATGTTCAAAAAAATAGTAGCTATAACTAGATTAGCTGTTCCTTTTACTGGAATCATAATGTCCACTAGAGAAACTGCCGAGATGAGAAATGAATTACTAAAATACGGTGTATCACAAATTAGTGCAGGTTCTCTAACAGGTGTTGGAGGATATAAAGCATATGAAGATGGTGACAATACAGAACAATTCGAAGTTGGAGACCATAGAAGCCCTGTAGAGGTGCTTAAAGAACTAATTACTGATGGATATATCCCTAGCTATTGTACGGCTTGTTATCGCAAAGGTAGAACTGGCGATAGATTTATGAGCTTAGCTAAAAGTCGCCAAATCCATAATGTATGTACACCAAATGCTCTTACTACATTGAATGAATTTCTAATTGACTATGGAGATGAAGAACTTAAAACTATGGGCAAAAAACTTATCTCAAAAGAAATAGCTAAGATAGAAAGAGAAGATATAAGAAACATAGTATCTAACAATCTGACTGCCTTAGAACGTGGAGAGAGAGATTTATACCTATAAAATTTTATTACTTATATATTATTTATTGTATATTCCATGGGTTAGTAGTAATATTATCTAAAGGGAAAGTTTAAGGGAGGGAGATTAACATTGAAAGATAACAACAATACCAATAAAACTATTCAATTTGGAGAAAAAAAAGCTAGCCTGGAAAACAATATTCAAAAAAATAAAAATATCAAACTTGATAATACACACAAAGTCATTCCTTACCCTAAAAATAGAAAAAAGGATGATAAAAAGAAAAGTAACAAGAAAAAGAATACAAGCATCAACAAATCTAAAGTCAATAAAAATAATTATGGGAATTCTTTTTTTAATAACAAATACAAATATAAAAGAAAACCATATGTTATTGCTTTATACACAGTAATTTTTATTCTTTTAGCAATCTTAATTATAACTAAATTGACAGATAATACGAATAAAGGTAACTATTCTCGTAATACTGTTTCTGATACTCACAAGAATAACATCCGAAACATAACCTTTAATGAATCAAATAATCTTCTTACTTGTGGGTAACTTAAAAGAGTTATCTCATTTCAGAAATTACTTTCTAAAACTGAGATAACTCTTATTTTTATTTAATATTTATTTTACCAACCTTGAGTTACTTCATATACTTCATCACCAATTCTACCATTTAAATAATCATCTATTGCAGAATCTATGATGTTCATTGCTTTATCTACTTGTTCTTTAGTTATTACTAGAGGAGGTTGTACTCTTAGAGTAGATTGTCCTAAGAATATCATTATTAAACCAGTTTGTATACATCTATAACATATCTTAGCTGTAGCATCTGGATGTTTTTCATTAGAACCTTTTCCTTTGACTATGTCAACTCCTATAGATAATCCAAGACCTCTTATTTCTCCAATTATGTCATATTTTTCTTTTAATTTTTCAAATCCTGCTTTAATATAATCTCCCATTTCTATACTCTTTTGAAGCAAGTTTTCTTTTTCAATTATCTCTATAGATTTTAAAGCAGCCACACATACTGTTGTATTTCCAGCTAAAGTAAATAAATGTGCTGGTGCATCAAGACTTTGCATTATTTCTGTTCTTCCAACAACTGCTCCTAGAGGTAATCCACCTCCAACAGATTTTCCAAGAACTATAAGGTCTGCTTCAACACCAAAATTTTCTATACCAAACCACTTACCTGTTCTTCCCATACCTTGTTGTATTTCATCACTTACAAGTAATATTCCATTTTCTTTACAAATTTTACTTAAACCTTGTATCCACTCTACTGGAGGCACTATTATTCCTGCATCTCCTGCAATTGGTTCTATAAATATTGCAGCTACTTCTTCTGCTGGTAGATAGTGTGCAAAAGCATATTCTATCTCATCTAAACATTCTTTAGCTGTTCTATTTTTATCAGGATAATGGAAGTGATAAACTTCTGGTAACAATGGACCCATTTTTCTTCTCATATTTGTACTTAATGCAGATATAGATATAGCTCCATAAGTACTTCCATGATAAGATTCACACATAGATATTATCTTTGTTCTTCCAGTATACCCTCTTGCTAGTTTTATAGCAGCATCTATACAAGCAGAACCAGTTGCACTGTATAATACTTTTTTATCATTATCTCCAGGGGCTATTTCCACAAGCTTCTCAGCTAACTTTACAGGAGGATCACTATGGAAATATGCAAGTGTATATTGTGTTATATCATCCATTTGTTCTTTAACTGCTTGTGAGATTTCCTTATTACCATGACCTACATTCGCAGAGCCTGCACTTGCTAAAAAATCTACATACTCATTACCTTCATAATCATATAACATAGCACCATCACCTGATTTAAATGCTACTGGATAATAAGGTATTTTTTGAGTTTTAGCAACATATTTTTTTTCTTCTGTACTTATCATTTGACTAGTTATCTCGCTCATTGGCAAATCATCCCCTCTTTAAATAAATTTATGTTTTAAAATTATTGCGATTTATAAAGACATTCTCATATAAAATTCTTTATATACTTAATGTTAGTATTTTTGACACAAATTGTCAATATATGTTTTTATAATTTTCAAAATATTTGTTATTCAGAAACAATATATTTTATTTTTATCAAATAAACATTATTTTTCAAAAAATAAAGGACTCTATTCTATTTTTATAGAGTCCTCTGAAAATTATCTTATAAATACCATTATTCTATTTGCTTTCATTAAATCACATAATTACCTTTTATTCTCACTGATAATCTTTTTAAAATGCTCTAATTGCTCTTGTTGTCTTTTATGTTTTATATATGGAAAAGCTTTGATAACTCTTTTTTGTAAAATAACATTGGACTCTATACGGTCTAACTTACTGTTTATTTTGTTTATTTTTTCTCTAACTTCTAATTCATCATTATTTATTTTTTTCAATAAATCTTGTATCTCTACTCTATCAAATTTGTCCAATTTTACATTTACATCGCTAAGTTCTTTGATTATATCATCTAACAAGTTTAACTTAATATCTAATTTTTTAAGGGTTATAACAGTAACTATCAAATCAAGTATAGTCCAAAGTGTTGTAATTATAACCATTGAAAGTAATATTTTATATGGAATTACACTTACAAAATGCTTTATAAATGGATGTATAAACTTTATTATTAAAACAGACATTATACCAAAGTATATTGCATTTTTTAAACATACTCTCCCCTTTATATTGAATTTTCTGTCAGAATAATCCCACCATTTAGCATGAAATAAGGTTTCTAAAATAAAGCCTGTAAAATACTCTAGTATTGTGGTTAAAATCATGCCTAATAGAAATATTATAATTATATTATTAAATCTTCCCAGCAGTGATATTACAAGCACTGCTCCAAATCCATAAACAGGGCATATTGGACCATTTAAAAAACCTCTATTGATTATTCTTTTACTTGCTATTGAACATCCTGTACTTTCTACTGCCCATCCCAAAAACGAATATATAAAAAAGTACAAGATATATTTTATTATTTCCATAATTTATATATACTCCTTCACTAGTGTTCTTATTTTGTGCATGATGTAAAAATAATTATAGAAATAGTTTTTTCGTTTTTTATATTTGTTATTCTTTTATTTTTGCATAATATTCTATTCATATAATCCAATTAATAATTTATCAGCCATAATACCATGTTTATCTTTTGGCTGATTTTCTTTATCAATCCAAACATTAATTGTATCATATTTCCTCAATAAATTTAAATTCTTCATATCAAATTCCTCATATTTAACTATATCCATTTTTGATTCTTCGGTAACTATATAAGATACTAATTTTGTATTTTCATTTAAATAAATTCTTATATTTCCATCATTATCAATTAAATTTTCTGGTCTCTTTACTTTACTATTAGAACCTGCTTTAATAGTTATTATACCTTTTTTAAAGCTCTCAAATGTCCCAATTATATCCACTGTATCTTTGTTTATATCTTTAATCATTTCCCTATTTTCTTCAATTAATATTTTTGATACTTTTTTATCAGGTCTAAATTTAAAAGTTAGGAAGCTCTGATAATTTATAGAAATAATCCCCAATCCTATAACTCCTAAAACTAAACTGGCACCTATTATAGCCTTAAATTTTTTAATATCATTAGGAAATAATTTATTCATATCTATGTAAATAGCAATTCCAATTATACCACCTAATGAGTTTAAAATAATATCGTCTATGTTACTACTTCCAAGAGCTAGAATATATTGTATTGATTCAAATCCTAAACTGACAAGTATAATTGATATAACTATAGCTTTTTTATTTAAATTTTTAAATATTATAGGGAAAAAAATTCCCATCGGAATAAATATCCCTATATTTCTTACAATATTTACAGTAGCTCTCATAAAGTCAATATTACTATCTGTGATAAATTGACATATCGTATAAAATGGAATTAAATTTACAGACCTAAATATTCCCTTGAAAATAGAGTAAATTGGTACATCTTTAAATAAAATTATTCTTATAGTCATTAAAATATATATTAAAAATATTATGTATATAATTGATAGTAACAATTTTTCTGACTTTTTACTTTCTACCACTAATAAGTCACCTCTCTTTACTAATATTTCAATAGTACCAATAAATATTTAAGACGATTTTAAAATTTTCTTAAAATTTCCTTAATTTTTAAATAAAAACATAAAAAAGTCTACACTTAAATGTGCAGACTTTAACAAGTTCTCATACAAATATATTTTATTGAATAATGAACAATCTAAGTGTAGAAAAAACAATAACTAAAGTTAAAAGAAGTCTAGCATATAAAAAATTTTTCTCTTTCAACATAACTCCTGCAATTCCAAAGATAAAAAATAGAGAAGCAATAAATTTACCAATAATATTATTATTTGGATAATAGCTAAAAAGCATAAAGCAAAGTACAAATGCAAGTACTCCTATTGCATTAAATATGATTTTATTAGATGCTATTTTTCCTTTATTAAAAAAGAAACAGAATATTGATACTAAATCTAAAAATAAAAATACATAAAACATTCCTTTTAAAACGTCCATTTTTATACCCCCTAAAAATTCTAATTATAATATCCAATCTATTTTACATAATTATTGATATACTAAATAGTTTATAGTATTAATACAATAATGCTATAAATTTGTATTGCTAGCGTATTACCTCATATTCATACATATTATAATCACACTCATACATATTTAAAGACTCATATGTTGCTTTTGCATTTATGTTTTCTTTTTCTACATATAATCTCATTCCAACAATATTTTCATCTTTATCACATATATTCTTTATATAATTAAATAAATAATTAAAGATACCTTTTCTTCTATATTCTTTCTCTACATATACACTTTGAATCCAAAGGAAATTTCCATTTCTCCAATCGCTCCACTCATATGTATACATAATCTGTGCAACAACTTTATCAAAGACTGTATATACATGATATTTTCCTTTTCTCTCATCTAATAATAATGCTTTTACACCTTTAGTTAAAACATCCATATCAAGTTCTTTTCCTTCAGTTTCTTTAGCTAAATTATAATTAAATTTTGCTATTACATCCAAATCATCTATACGAGCTTCTCTTATTTCTATTAATTCTTCATTTTCATATAGCTCTATGTAATCCTTTTGTTGTTCCATATTTATTCCCCCATATCTATTTTATCTATTAATATTTTTTCTATAGTATATTTACAAAGTCTTTTCTAGCTTCATAAATGCATAATCAAGTGTAGCTTCTAAATTTCCATTATTCTTTCCACCACCTTGGGCTAATATTTGACTTCCACCACCCTTGCCATCTATAAGGCTTATTGCATCCTTTAACAAAGTTCCCATATTAATATTTTTTAAATTTTTAGAACAGGCAAAAACTAAATTTATTTTATCATCAAATTTAACAGCTAATAACGCAATATTGTTTTCATCTTCTGTAATTTTATTTGCTATCTTATTCACGTATTTTAAATCTTCATCATCATAAATTTTTTTAATGACTGCGATATTACCAACCTTATTTGCATTTTCAACCATTTCTTTAGCCTGATATGTGGCTACTACTTCTTCAAGCTTTCTTTTTTTACTTAAAACCTCTTCAACTTTATTGTTTAAATTTACAATACCATTTATAGCATCTTCTTCACTACAACTCAAATATCTACATATTTTAGTTAAATATATATCTCTTTTTAATACTTCGTCTACTGCCCTTTTACCCGCTAAAAATTCTATTCTTGTACTTGACTTATGTTTTTCCCATTTTTTTATTTTTATCATTCTCAACTCGCCAGTCGATTTTGGGTGTACTCCACAACATGCATTCGTGTCTAAATCGCCTATTTTTACTACTCTTATTTCTTCATCAGTATTTGGCAAATCACGTCTTAACCAAATTTTTTTCAATTCTTTTTTTGTTGGAAGTAATGTCTCTACTCGTATATTCTGACGAATAATTTCATTAGCAAGCAACTCTATCTCTCTAATTTTATCCTCACCTAAATTACCTTCTATATCTACGGTACTATATTCATTCCCTAGATGAAAACCTGTTGTATTTGCTTTGAAAGTCTTAAAAAAACAGCCTGATAGTACATGTTGCCCAAAGTGTTGATGCATACCATCTTCTCTTCTATCCCAATCAATACTACACTTTACTCTATGTATCTTTATTGGTTTTTTATCTAATACATGGTATACTTTTTTGCCCTCTTCATAGACACTTATTACATCATAATTATCTATTTTTCCTAGGTCTGCAAACTGACCTCCTCCACCAGGAAAAAACGCTGTCTTATCTAATAAAACATGAAACTTATTTTCTACTTCTTTTATTTCAATTATTTCTGCTGTAAAATCTTTTATATACTGATTTGTATAGTATAACTTTTCCATTATAATTCTCTCTCCATTTCCTTAGTTGTAAACTACTTTACTTTTTAAATATATAAATTTTAAGATAAGTTTAATTTAATTGTACTAAAATAGAACTTATCCTATTTTTTACTAATAATCTTCTACTATATTTTAACATAGAGATATCAGTGTTAACAAATTTATAATTTTATATTATTACGATATTTCACAGTGTGCGTGCTTACATATTTTCTTACATAAAGTTTCTAAATATAAATAAAATTACATATTTTAATACTTATTAATAATTTTTAGTATTTATTTATTTAATATTCATTAATACAGAGTATATTAACATTGCTTTTTTAAAAATTTTAGTATAAAATCATATTAAATAAATTTTCTGAAATAATAGAATATTAAAATACATAAAAAACAGCTTTTTATAATGTATAATTTTCTTATAAATCTATCGTTGTTTTAGGGGGAGTGATTTAAAATGTCAATAAAAACAAGAAAAATATCTATTGTGGGGTCAGGACACGTTGGTTCTCATTGTGGATTCAGTTTGATAACTCAAGGAGTTTGTGATGAACTCTTTATGATTGATATAGATAAATCTAAAGCAAAAGCTCAAGCTTTAGATTTAGCTGATGCAGTTTCATATCTACCACATAAAATACATATAGAAAAAGGAACTTTTGCTGATTGTAAAGATTCTGATATAGTAGTAATAAGTGTTGCAGACTCTTCAGAAGGCCCTTTACGTAGACAAAACACAACTAGATTAGACTTATTAAGACCAACCATTGGAATGATAAAATCTATAGTAAAACCTATAGTTGATTCTGGTTTTGATGGTATATTTATAGTCATATCTAATCCTGTTGATGTAGTTACAAATTATATTTGGGAAAAATCTGGTTTTCCTAAGAATAGGGTCATTGGAACTGGTACAGCTCTAGATTCAACAAGACTTAGAAGACTTTTATCTGAAGAAACTGGAATAGCTCAACAATCAATTCAAGCTTATTGCATGGGTGAACATGGAGATTCTCAAATGGTTCCTTGGTCTCATGTTTCAATTGGCGGTAAACCAATATTGGACATGATAAAGGATAATCCAAATACTTATGGAAAATTAGACTTACCATCAATAGTTGAAAAAAATAAGAAAACAGGCATAAGTATAATAAATGGTAAAGATTGTACAGAATTTGGGATAGGTACTGCTTTAGTAGAAATTGTAAAAGCTATACTACACAATGAGAAAAAAGTTCTGCCAGTTTCTACATTATTAGAAGGTCAATATAATGAAAAAAATGTATTTGCAGGTGTTCCTTGTATTATAGGAAAAGATGGTATTGAAGAGATTATTGAAATCAACCTAACTGAAAATGAAAAAAATGACTTTAGCAAATCTTGTTCTGTCTTAAGAGAGCATATTTCACTTTCAAAAACACTTTAGATTTAAAACTATTTCAATGAGTTTCATTGGCTCATTTAGATACTATTTAAAGTTGATGAAAATATTCAAATTAGTAACAAAAGCAATACAACTTTAGAGTAATAAAATAATCTTAAATACTTTTTAAATATATCTTAAGTTTTATATTAAAAGCAGGTAAATTGCTCATAACAAAAACCATTTAACTGTGTTAATGTTTAAATCATCTATACCTGCTTTTAATTTTAAAACTAAAATACCAGTCTACTTTTTCCCATCAAATTTTATAACTTTATTTTTTTTATTTATATTTTGAGATAAGAACCCTTTCTTTAAACCCATCAATAACTCTAAGTCTTCTGGATAAAGATTTATCCCAAATTCCTCTAAACTTGATACTATACTATTTACACTCATTATTTTATTCTCTATCAATAATTCAACTGCTCTTTTTAAACATGTTGGACTTGAACCTTTTATTTTGTCTAATGGTTCTTCCCTTAACCATCCTTTTTTATCCATCTCATTCATAAGATAATTGTATTTTTTGTAATTTATCTTACCTAGATTATATGCTCTAAAAATCATAGCAGATATAGGTACAATCCACTTTTTCTTTAATTCTATATAATAGTCTAAATCTTCTGCATGAATCAAATCTTCTAAAAAACTCTCTTGTGGCAATAAAAAGGCACAAGCATACTCATCTGCTGAAAATTGCTTATTTGGTATTCTTAATTCACTTGATATTATGTAACCAAGCTCATATGCTAAATTATAATTTCTAATTGATGCTGATTTTTTATCATTACCAAGAGATATCAGATATTTAACCTCTTTACCAATCCTCTGTTTTTGAGTAAAGACGGTTGCCCCTTTTCTGTCTACATTCATATCTGATATTATAATCCCTTTAGACTCTAACAAATTTACCATATTTACTATTGGATTATTGTTTAAATCCCAAAATTCTCTAGTATTATATGCTAGTTTTTCTATATCATTTATATTAATGTCTGTCATTATTTTTTTATTTGGCAAATTTTCGTTTGGAAACTTAATGTAACTTTCCATAAACGAATATATTTTATGAATGATAATTATTTTTTCCCTGTAAGAAATTTCTTCTACTCTAGGTAGTTTCGATTTAGGATTAAAGTGGCTATCTTCTACAACAACATTTATATTTTCATTTTTATAAAAATACTCTTTTGGAAAATTTAATATATTAGATAGTTTCAATGTATTTTCTATATTTGGTATATACTTATTTTCTTCAAAAGCTTTTAAGTCCTTTTTATTTATTTTAGTTTCCTTAGATAATTGCTCTATCGTCTTTGCTCTAAAAATTCTAGCTGATTTTAATCTCTTTCCATTAAAGTCTTTTAAATTCATTTATTTTCTCTCTTTCAAAATTAAATTATTAATCTATTGATATAAATTATAAGATTACAATTAATAATTTATCATATTATTGAAAAAAAAACAAAAGGTGAAAATATTTCCTTATATTTTCACCTTTTCGATAAGTTTATAATAAATAATTTTAATTATTTAAAAAGTTTTAGGTATTCTCCATAACCTAACGCTTCCATATCTTTTTTAGGTATAAATTTAAGAGAAGCAGAATTTATACAATATCTTAAACCTCCAAGTTCTTTTGGTCCATCATCAAATACATGACCTAAATGAGAGTTTCCTTTAGCACTTCTCACTTCGACTCTATACATACCTTGTGAGAAATCACTTCTCTCAATTATAGATTTATCTATAACTGGCTTTGAAAAACTTGGCCAGCCACATCCAGCATCAAATTTATCTTTTGAAGAAAACAAAACTTCTCCACTTACAATGTCAACATAAATTCCTTCTTCGTCATTATCATAGTATTCATTTTCAAAAGGTACCTCTGTCATATCATTTTGAGTAACTTCAAATTGTATAGGAGTTAAAGTCTTTTTTAACTCTTCTCTATTTATATTGTTTCCATCCCAGTGACTTTTTACAAAATTATATCTACCTGAACCTTTATAATACATATTGTAGTTTAATGGTCTTTTTTTATAATAATCCTGATGATTATCTTCTGCTTCATAGAATTTAGTTGCTGGAATTATAGAAGTTACTATTTTACTATCAAATATTTTACTATTTTCCAGATGCTCTTTTGATTTTAAAGCTATATTTTTTTGTTCTTCATCATGATAAAATATAGCAGTCTTGTATTGAGTTCCCCTGTCACCAAATTGTCCACCATCATCTGTAGGATTAATCTGTTTCCAAAATATATTTAGGAGCTCATCATAACTTATTATATCATCATCATAAGTTATTTGAATAGCTTCAACATGACCAGTTGTCCCCGAACATACCTCTTGATATGTAGGATTTTCAATATGCCCACCTGTATACCCAGAAATTACCTTTATAACTCCATCATACTTATCAAAAGGTTTCACCATACACCAAAAACATCCACCTGCAAAAGTAGCAAGTTTTATCATTTTCATCACTCCTTAAAAAAATTATATTTTATTTATTCCCTAAGAAGTAACTTAATAATCTTCTATTTTGTTATTTTTACCTACTTGATGAAATAATGTGTACAAACAAAATTTCAAATTGAATCTAATTTCTATAAAAGCTCTTTTTATTTATCCATCCAAAAGCATCTTTTATATCACAATTTTCTCCTAAAGATATCAAATATTCTAACGCATCACAATCATCCATTGCTACATCTTTTTCCATCTTAGGATTTAGTCTATAGTAATTATCTCCAAGAAGTTTTTGAGAAAATAATTGACTCATTTGAGAATTTCCTTCTAATGTAATAGATATAATTGGCAAATCGGGCTCTTTATTAATTATCCAATCAATAGCTCCCCATTCAGTAGTATCTGCCTTTATACTATTATATACATATCCAGTTCCTATAGAAAAAAGTCTAGTATTTTTAAGCTTAAGCCCATTATCAATGGCGTGAATTATACACGCTAGACTTGGGTCAGTTGCTATTATTCCACCATCAACATGGCGATTATAGGTTGGGAAAAACACTGGCGCAGCACTGCTTGCCATTGCTACATCTACAACTTTACTAGTCTTTGTAAGAGAGTTTGGCATATTGTTATAAAACACTGGTTTCCATGCATTTTCTTCATTTCCTATATAAAAACTTGGTATCATCACTAATTTATTTAAATCTTTTAATTCTAGTTCCTCTGGAAATATACTTAGTAAAACTTCTTTTAAATTTTTGTTTTCATACTTTGGTCTGAGCATTTCTGCATAACTTTTACTAAAAATACGCTTTGAATTTTCGATTGAATAAAGTTCTTTTATCTCTTTAGGACTTACACCGTATGCAAGTCCTAGTGCAATTAGACTTCCTGTAGACGTACCTCCAAACATATTTATATTATATAATATGTTTGGATACTCTTTTACTATCCTCTCAAGTATGGATATACTCAATGCTCCTTTTAATCCACCACCATCAAATGCCAATATATTAAAATTAGAATTTTTCATACTATATACCCCCACATAAAACACCTTATATACTTTAAACTTTGGTCAAAATAATTTAACTATAGTATATATATTTTATGCAAGTTACATATTACAATGTTCCTCTTTTAATATTTAAGTTCTATACAAACTTGTAATACTTAAAATAAAACTTATAAGATATTATATATCTAAGTATTATAAGTTTAATACAAAGCTTCTTAAAAAGAATATACTAAAAGCAGGTTTATTTTTCAATTATTACAAAAAATAAATAAAGGGTTGTCTTAAAATTGATTTTTTCTAATCAAATTTTAAGTTTAACCCCTTATTTTAATTTCATCTATACTTAAAAATATTTCAACTATAAATATATTTATTTTTAGATATATTTATTTTCTTTATCCTAAAATCTTCTTCATATCTTCTTCAGGAGTAGATATAGGTGTCAATGCAAATTTATCAACCAATATATCTAATACATTTTTAGATAAAAATGCTGGTAAAGAAGGCCCTATATATATATTTTTAATACCTAAGTGAAGTAATGTAAGAAGTATACAAACAGCCTTCTGCTCATACCATGATAGTACCATACTAAGAGGTAAATCATTTACTCCACATTCAAAAGCATTTGCCAATGAAACTGCCACTTTGATTGCACTGTAGGCATCATTGCATTGTCCCATATCCATTAAACGAGGTAAACCACCTATTTCTCCAAGATTTAAATCATTAAATCTATATTTTCCACATGCAAGAGTCAATATAACAGTATCTTTAGGAGCTTGTTTTACAAATTCAGTGTAATAGTTTCTTCCAGGTTTTGCACCATCACAACCTCCAACTAATAAAAAGTGTCTTATAGCTCCACTCTTTACAGCATCTACTACTTTATCTTGCACAGATGAAACTGTACCTCTTGCAAAACCAGTAGTTAATGTATCTCCACCATTAATACCCGTCATATGAACATCTTCTTTATATCCCCCAAGTTCAAGAGCTTTTTCTATTACACTAGAAAAATCTTTATCGTCATCAATATGAACCATACCTGGATAAGCAACTACTTCTGTAGTAAATACTCTATCTCTATAACTATCTTTAACAGGCATTAAACAATTTGTTGTAAATAGGATTGGAGCAGGTATATTATCAAATTCTTTCTGTTGATTTTGCCATGCTGTACCAAAGTTACCTTTTAGATGTTTATATTCTTTTAATTTTGGATATGCATGTGCTGGCAATAGTTCACCATGAGTATATATATTTATACCTTTATCTTTTGTTTGTTCTAATAATTTGTGTAAATCATAAAGGTCATGCCCTGTAACTACAATGAATGGACCTTTCTCAATCTTCATAGATACTTGAGTTGGTTCTGGTGTTCCATAAGTTTCAGTATTTGCTCTATCAAGTAATTCCATACATTTCAAGTTTATTTCTCCAGTTTTCATAACCAAACCTAAAAGTTCATCAATAGACAAGTCTCCTCCAACTGCTATTAATCCTTCATAGAAAAATTCATTTACTTCTTTTTCTGTATAGCCAAGTACCATTGCATGATACGCATAGGCAGCCATACCTCTTAATCCAAATAAGATTAATGATTTTAATGAACGTATATCTTCATTATCATTCCACAAGTCCTTCATATCATAGTTATCATTTCTACTACAAGTTGTTGAACAATCTGAACATCTAGGTACAAGTTTACTTTTTTCCATCTCAGTTTTTTCAATTTGTCTTTTTATAGCTTCATCGTCAAAGCTCACATTTGTTATAGTAGTGAATAATCCCTCTATCATGACTTTATCTGTTTCACTTGTTGGTCTATTTTTATTTCCAACAGTTGCTCTTGAAAGACCAATTAACACTCCTGTAAGTTCATCTTGTAAGTTAGCTGTACCCCCCTTTTTACCACAAACTCCATTTATAGTACACCCTTTTCCTCCTGCTGTTTGTTCACATTGAAAACAAAACATATTTTCCATTTTTTATTCCTCCTTTTTTTATTAAAATTTATTAAATTTTTCTGTAATTCACTTAATTAAAGTTCTCCATCTACAATTTTTCCATCTACAGATATCGTAACTATTTGCCATGGTATCATCTTTCCACTATTTTGTAGAGCCGTCTTAACAGCATTTACTATACCACCACAACAAGGAACTTCCATACGTGTTACTACTATATTTTTAATATCATTCACTTTTAAAATCTCTGTAAGTTTTTCAGCATAATCAACCTCATCAAGTTTAGGACAACCAATTAATGTAACCTTGTTTTTCATAAATTTATTATGAAAGTTTCCATATGCATATGCTGTACAGTCTGCTGCTATTAAAAGATTTGCATTCTTTAAATATGGTGCATTAGTTGGTACTAATTTTATTTGTACTGGCCATTGATTAAGTTGGGAACCTTTTGTCTCTACTTCTAAATCATTATTTAAAGCTACACTATTTGAAACTTCTCTATTTATTTCCTTAGACTGAGAACCTGGACATCCACATGCTAAACTTTTGTTTTGTGCTTTCTTTGCTTCCATATTTGCTTTTACTGCTGCTTCGTCATATTCTGCTGCTTCTCTATACTCAAATGAAATCGCATTTGTTGGACAAGTTGGTAGACAATCTCCTAAACCATCACAATAATCATCTCTCAAAAGTTTTGCCTTTCCATTTATCATTCCTATAGCTTCTTCATGACAAGCTTCAACACACAATCCACAACCATTACATTTTTCCTCATCAATTTTAATTATTTTTCTCATCATTTATATCACCTCATAAAATTTTTTTAGTTTAAAATATTAATTTCTTAGATATTTATTTTTAAGACCTACATATTTTTCTTTCAATTGTTTTATAGTAAGATTTTTATGTCTCCTTGCTTTTATAAATTTAGTATAGTACAATAAAAACAAATTATCGGTTGCATATGCAACAAGGAAGTGATTATTTGAAAAAAATTTTAGAAAAACATATAGACCTACTAAAAAAAATTCCTCTATTTGAAGGAATTAAAAATGATGAACTTGAAGCAATGTTAGAATGTCTGGGTGTTGTTGATAAGACTTACCCAAAAGATAGCATAATATTCTCTGTTGGAAGTGAAGTTACTTCCATTGGAATTATGCTTAAAGGAAGTGCACACATAATAAAGGAAGATATTGAAGGTAATAGAAATATTGTAGCTGAACTTTTACCTGGAGATTTATTTGGAGAAGTATTTGCATGTACTAGACTACACAAAAGCAGTGTTACAGTAACCACAACATCTTTTTGTGAAGTTTTATTTATAAAGTTTAAAAGTGTAACTGGCATTTGTTCATCTACATGTGTCTTTCATAATAGACTAATTGAAAACATGCTACAATTAATAGCTGAAAAAAACATTTTACTTCATAATAAAATAGAATTACTTTCTCGTAAAACGACTCGTGAGAAATTACTTATGTATTTTTCAAAACAAATAGAACAAACAGGTAGCCACAAGTTTACAATTCCTTTTTCGAGAAATGAAATGGCTGATTTTTTGTGTGTTGACAGAAGTTCTATGTCAAGAGAACTTGGAAAGATGAGGGATGAAGGCTTGTTATCTTTTAATAAAAATAAGTTTGAAATCTTTTGTTTTCAAAAATAAACTAGATATTTAAATCTATTTATTTCAATATATATTATATTAATTAATTTAAATTCTCTATATAATATTTAAATCTTAAATCTATATTTTTACTCAAAAAGTTAATAGGTATCTAATTTATCAAAATTAAGATACCTACTAACTTTTTTAATTAAGTGTACGATTAGCTTATTTTTTTTGTAGTAATTGATGTTTTATCTATAAGCCAATCTTTTCCTTCTACTAATCTTGCAACTAGCATTGATGTTACTGTATTTCCAGTTGTATTTAATATAGTATTAGGAATATCAGTTATAGTAGTTATAACTGTCAACAATGGAATCGCCTCCACTGGAAAACCGAAGATGCTAACCACGAGCATCTCACCAATAAGTCAGCCACCTGCTACAGGAGCCATAAATACTCCAACAACAAATACAGTTACAAATAATTGACCTATTGTTGCTGGATTTGCCATTCCACTACCTAAAATACCTGATAAAAATGCAACTTTTACTATTACTGCTAAAACTGACCCATCTTTATGTATGTTTATTCCAAGAGGTATAACTGTTTCTGATATATCATCAGGAACTCCTATATTCTTACTAGCTTCTAAATTTGATGGTATACATGCTGAACTTGAAGAAGTAGCTAATGCTGTTGCTATTGGTTTTATAGCATTCCTCCAGAATTGTCTAAATCCTTGTTTTCCCGCAGATAGAAAAGCATACAAACTGTAAAATAATAAAAAATATAGAGCTGCTGTTAGTGAATAAATTACAAATACTCTTACATATCCTTGAATTATTTTACTTCCAAGTTCTCCAATTATTGTAGCTGTATAACAGCCTAACCCTACAGGAGCATAAAGCATGACTATACTTACTACTTTTAATATTGCTTCTGTTCCTTCTGATAAGAGTTTTCTTATAGTGTTTCCCCTATCTCCCATCATAGCTATTGCTGTTCCAACTAAAACTGCAAATATAACTAATTGCAATAAATTACTACTAGAAAATAAATCTCCAAAATTTTTAACTGTAACGCTTGATACTACTTGGTCTAATAACGTCCCTTTTGATTCTAAAGTTTCTGCATCTTGAGCCACCATTAAACTTTTTACACTTGATACATCTAATCCTTTAGATGGATTAAATAATAATGCAGATGTAATACCTAAAACTGCAATTACAAGTGTTGTCCCCATAAATACTATAGCTGTATTCTTCATTATTTTCCCAAAACGTTCCATGTTTTTGACACTAGCAACACCTGAAGAAACACTAAGAAATACTAATGGTACTACTATCATTAATAGAGCATTTATGAATAAATCTCCAAATGGTTTTAGTATTGAAGCTTTTGGTCCAAGAACTAATCCTACTATCGCCCCTATTATGGTACATGCTAAAAGTATAATTGATGACTTATAATTTTTTAAAAAGTCTCTCATTTATATTTTCCCTTCTAATGTTTTATATTGTAAATTACCCAAAATCCTAAAAAATTAAAGTAAATTATCTAATGCGCATTAATAATTTTTGTAATTTTCCCCAACAGCTACTTTAGCAAATACTGGAATATATGTCAATTTCTATAGTTTTTTTGTATCTTTAATTTTTTTTTAATAGCTCGTATCTATATATAAATCTTAATAAAATTCTACTTTTAAAGCTTTTTTTCTATATTAATTTCAATAGAATACATAAGATAAAAAAATATATATAATATTATTTAATTATTTTTCAATCTTAACAATTTATACCTTAAGACAAAGCTTTAGTGTAATCATTTTAATTAAATACTTCTTCTTTTCTAATGATATTTAAAAATTTTGCAGTTCTTTCATTTTTAGGATTATTAAATATTTCATCAGGAGTTCCTTCTTCAGCTATTACACCATTATCCATAAATATAATTTTATCAGCAACTTCTTTTGCAAAATTTATTTCATGAGTTACAATAAGCATTGTTATACCTTCTTTTGCAAGAGATTTTATAACACTTAAAACTTCTCCAACAAGCTCTGGGTCAAGTGCAGATGTTGGCTCATCAAATAATATTACATTTGGATTTACTGCCATGGCTCTTGCTATACCTATCCTTTGTTGCTGACCTCCAGATAATTTTGATGGATAAAAATCTTTCCTATCCAACATACCTACTTTATCTATTAATTTTAAAGATATTTCTCTAGCTTCTTGTTTGCTTTTTTTGTGTACTACTATCAATGCTTCCATTACATTTTCTAGTGCTGTTTTATTTTTAAACAAGTTATAATTCTGAAATACCATAGATGTATGTTTTCTTAAATTGGCTATATCTTTTTTTGTTGCTTTTTCTACATCTACGTTTACATCTCCAATCATTATCTTTCCTTTTGTAGGCTCAACTAGATAATTTAAACATCTAAGTAATGTAGATTTCCCTGTTCCAGATGGACCAAGTATAGCCACTACTTCACTTTGTTTTATCTCTAGATTTATACCCTTAAGAACTTCTGTTCCTTTAAAACTTTTATGTAAATTTTCTACTTTTATCATTATTACCCACCTTTTTAAATAAATATAACAAATAATATATTCTATATCAAAATTAATATATTAGCATTAAATTTTAAAATAAACTAACTATTTTACTTCTACACTAAATATATTTTTATAAATGCACCTAAAGTTTACATAAATAATCTACTGCAAGTTGTGAGAATAAGGAAGATGCTACACTCAAACATTTTTCATCTATATCAAACTTGTTATTATGCAGTCTGTAGCTTATATTTTTTTCTTCATTTCCTACACCTATATACATAAATAAACCCGGTCTTTCTTTCATATAAATAGCAAAATCCTCACCTGTCATTGCAGGGAAATCAATCATTTCAACATTTTCATCTCCAAGTATTTTGCAAGCGCTTTTTCTTCCCAACTCTATCATATTTTTATCATTTATAACAGCATCTCCTCCTGCACTCTTTTCAAACTTACAATTTGCTCCATGTGCTTTACAGATAGCTCTTGCTATATTTTCTAGAATTTGACTTACTTCAATTACTTTTTCCTGACTTATCGCTCTAATGGTTCCTTGAAGTGTACATACATCTGGTATTATGTTTTTAGAAACACCAGAATTAAAAGAACAAACAGACACTACTACAGGTATAACTGGGTCAATTTTTCTTGAAACTATCTGTTGAATAGATGAATATACTGCGTTTCCAACTGCAATTGGGTCTATGCAATTGTGAGGCTCTGCTCCATGCCCTCCCTTGCCAATTATTGTTATTTCAAAAGTATTTGTTGCTGCCATAGCACAATTTCTAGCGATTCCAATTTTTCCTGATTCAATAGTTGGCCAACAGTGACCAGTTGCTAATACATCCACACCTTCAAGTACATTTTCTTTAATTACAATATCAGAGCCACCTTTTTCTTCGCCAGGTTGAAATAGTAATTTTACATTTCCATTCAGTTCTTCTTTTATGTCATTTAAAATCATTGCTGTTCCTAACAACCATGAAACATGTGCATCATGCCCACAAGCATGCATATTATCATTTATTGATTTAAATTCTAAATCTTTTTCCTCTTTTATTGGAAGTGCATCCATGTCTGCTCTAAGCAGTATTGTTTTTCCACTATTATTTTTTCCCTTTATAGTAGCTAATACTCCTGTACCAGCAACATCTATGTATTCTATATTAAGTTTATCTAGCTCTTCTTTTATAAGTTTGGATGTTTTAAATTCTTTAAATGCCAACTCTGGATTACTGTGTATCTGTCGTCTTATTTTTATGACTTTTTCTCTATTTTTTAGTGCAATGGATTTTATTTTAGTTTCAATCATTTGCAAGACCTCCATAACTTATTTTAATTTATAAAGACTAATCTAAATACATTATAATACACAGATAACTATAGATAAATTTAGTATACTTATCTATAGTTATCACAACTTTATATTTTAGTTTTGAAGTATTTATTTTTGTATATCAGCACTTACATCCATTCCAAACCATTTTTCAGATATTTTTTTCACTGTTCCATCTGCAAGCATTTCTTCTATTGCTTTGTTTACATCTTCTTTTATAGTTTTAGATTTTTCATCATTTTTCTTAAAGAAATATGCTATATTAGTAACTGATAATTTTTCATCTAATACTCTTACTTTCATATTAGCTTTTTTAGCGTCTCCTACAACAGTAAGCTCTGCATCAATCCATGCACTAACCCTTCCTAAATCTAAATCTTGAAGACCATTAGTTCCATCACCATAAACCTTTTCTTCAAATAAATTATCTTTATTAACGCTAGCTGCAACCTGTTGCCCTTGAGAACCTTCTGAAACTGCTACAACTTTTCCTTTTAAATCTTCAAGCTTATTAATTTCGTTGTTTCCATCTTTTACAGCTATACATACAGAATCAGAACCATAAGGTATAGAAGCATCGTATTTTTCTAATCTTTCTTTAGACATTCCAAAAAAGTTGGCTGCTACATCAACTTTACCAGAATCTAACATCCCAAATATAGAACTAAAACCTGTTGGTTCCATTTTTATTTTATATCCACTTCTTTTACCTATTTCTTTCCACATGTCAACTTCAAAACCTTTATGCTCACCATTATCAACATAAGAATACGGGTCAGCTGAATTAGATGAAGCTACAGTTATAACTTTTTCATCCTTTGTTTCCTCTTTTTTTGAACAACCAGTAGCTATAACTGTTAACGATAAAACTGCTACTAAACATTTTATAATATTTCTTTTTTTCATATCTCTTCTCCTCACACCATTTTTATATAAAAATACTCTTTATGTATTTTTTTAATAATCTAATAATTGCTTATTTTCTTTTCTAATTTCTTTTGACCCCACCCTAAAGGAGTTATTATACACCAGTAAATTACCATAACTGCTCCATACACTTCAAAGAACTTAAAACTCAATGCTCCTTGTGATTTGGCAGCACCCATTATGTCATTTACTCCAACAACAAAAGCTACAGAAGACCCTTTAATTAAATCTATAAAATTATTGAATAATGATGGCAGTGCAACTCTTACAGCCTGTGGTATCACTATCCTTTTCATTGTTTGTAAATTTGTTAATCCCATTGCATATGATGCTTCTATCTGACCTTTATCAATTGAAAGTATAGATGCCCTTATCGTTTCAGACATATAAGCACCCATATTTAAACTAAGTACTATAGAGGTTGCAAATACTGGATTCATATTTTTAACAAAATCACTCATATATGCCAACCCAAAATATAAAAAGAATAATTGTGGCATAAGAGGTGTCCCTCTAAAAATTGATACATATACTTTACATATTTGGTTTAATACTTTAACTTTGTAATAAGATGATAACGCTACTATTGTACCTATAATTAATGAAAATATTAATGAACTTATTGCCAAAATCACAGTTACATTGAATGATTTCATTATTATTGGAAATAAGTTCAAAAAATATTTCATACTAAAAATCATAAAATAAGTCCCCCTCACTTAATGTTGTTTTTTGCAAGCTTTTGTCACATGTTAAATTATAATAGACTTTTCTTTATTTTTCCAATAGAAAAAAACTATTCTATTGATTGATTATATAGTCCTTTTTAATATTATTTTTTGATATTTAGATTACTCAATTCATTTTCTACAAAATTAAAAATTTATTTACAAAAGAGATAATATACCTATATATGTGCTTTTACATACTAATTTCTAATATGCCTTTCCTATTCTTTTTTCAACTTTACTTTGTATATTACTCAATACTATAGATACTCCCCAATAAATTAGTATTGTTACCATATATATCTCAAAGTACTTAAAACTTGAAGCAGCTTCTACTTGAGCTACTCCCATTAAATCTTGTATTCCTATAGTTAGACCTAAAGAAGAACCTTTAATTATATCTAGCGTACAACTTACAATAGGAGGTACTGCAGATATGGCTGCTTGAGGTAAAATTATTTTAACCATTGACTGGTATTTACTTAATCCAAAAGCATAACACGCTTCTTGTTGTCCTTTATCAACACTCTCAATAGATGCTCGTATAATTTCTGCCATATATGCAGATGAATTTACACCTAAACAAATTACTATTGCTAAATAAGGAGAGCAATCTTTCATAAAAGAAAATACCATTGGAAATCCAAAGTAAAAGAAAAATATTTGAATTAAAAGTGGAGTTCCTCTAAAGAATGAAATGTATACTCTAGTTATGTATTTCAAAACCTTTGATTTTGTTTGTGTAAAAAATGCAAGTATTACACCCAATAATATTGATATAAAAAATGCAACAATAGATATTAGTATTGTTATTCCCAATGCCTTAATTAAAAATGGAAATATACTTAAACAAAATTCAAAATTAAAATTACTCATTAGTAGGCTCCTTAGTAATATCCTTTCCTAACCAAGTTTCAGATATTTTAGTCAAAGTCCCATCTTTATGCATATCTTCAATTACTTTATTTATTTTTTTTGTCCATTCTTCACCTTTTTCATTTTTTTGAAGTGCAAAAGAGCAAGCACCAAATTGAATTGGTGGTTCTACCATTTTAAGATTTAATTTTTGTTCTTTTATAGCTATTAAAGCCTCAACATCTTGTGCAACCACTGCATCTAATCTTCCCATTTCTAAATCTTGATAGTTTCCTTTAAGGGTTGCACTTGAATAATTTACTATATTTATTTCACCATTTGGATACTTTTCTTTTAGTATTTCATTTGCTACTGCTCCAGTACCCACACCTACCTTCTTACCAACTAAATCATCTATTGATTTTATACTATTATCATCTTCTCTAACAATAATATTTGTTCCACTATAATTATAAGCATCTGAAAAAGCATATTTCTTCTCTCTTTCAGGTGTTGCAGTAAGTTGGGCAGATACTACATCTGCTTTATCAGCTTCTAATAATCCAAATAATCCACTAAAATCAGTTAATACCCATTCAACTTTACAATTAGTTCGTTTAGCAAATTCATCCCAAAAATCTACTTCAAACCCTTTAAGTTTATCTTTCTCTTTAAAAGCAAAAGGGAAATATGTTCCTGATGTTGCGACTCTTATAGTTTTTTGTTCTTCTTTATTTTTATTATTTCCTGATGAACATCCTGTAATTAAAAGTGCTGATGCTAAAACAAGCATAATAATTAACTTAAGTTTTTTCATAGTTTATTCTCTCCTTTTCAATCTTATTTTAATTTTTTATATAATACATTTCCAACAGTTTGAATCACTTGTACCATTATAATTATTACAAATACAGTTCCATACATTATAGTATCATTAAACGTTTGATAACCATATATCAGAGCAACTGAACCCAAACCTCCTGCTCCTAATGCACCTGCTATAGCAGAACTCCCAAGTATTGATACTGTAGCAAGAGTTATACTTGTGCATATAGAGGGTATAGATTCTTTAAACATAATACTAAACAATATTTGAAAATTTGAAGCACCAAAAGATTTAGCTGCTTCAATCATACCTTTATCTACTTCTCTAAGATTGCTTTCAATCAACCTAGCTATAAATGGAGATGCAACTATGATAAGAGGCAACATAGCAGCTTGTTTTCCAATAGAAGTTCCTACTACAAATCTTGTAAGTGGTGTTATAGACACGGCTAATATGATAAATGGAAATGACCTGATTATATTTATTATCAAATCTAAAATCTTATATATATATTTATTGGGTCTAAGTCCTCCACTTGAAGTTTCTACTAATATAATAGCTAATATAAATCCAATTATAGAAGATATAATAGTAGCCCATGTAACCATATAAATAGTATCAAATACTGCTGGAATTATTATTTTATTTATTACGAGACTTGGATTATCCATTATTTAAGACCTCCCAAATTATACCTTTCCTACTTAAATATTCAATAATTATTTTGCTATCTTTAGCGTCCATATTTATAATAGAGGTACCTATAATATCATCTCTGAATTTTTCCAGTTTAGAAGATACAATCGAAAAATTCACTGGAATTTGTTTTGCCATTTCTGGAATCAATGTATTTTTAGCCTTATTATCTTTAAATAGTATTCTTATATTTACACCTTCCTCTGGCATAACTTCAGATTGCTCACCTAAAAGCCTTTTTAAACAGTCTGGTTGATTTAAAAATAAATTTTGGACATCTCCTAATGCAGCTATCTTTCCATATTCTAATATAGCTATCCTGTTACAAATTTCTCGAATAACATCCATTTGATGAGTAACCAACACTATAGTTATATTTAGCCTTTCATTTATTTCTCTCAAAAGTGATAGTATAGATTTTGTAGTTTCTGGATCAAGTGCGGATGTAGCTTCATCACTAAGCAAAATTTTAGGTTCTAGTGATAAGGCTCTAGCTATAGCAACTCTCTGACGTTGTCCTCCACTCAATTCTCTGGGTTTTTGATATATTTTATCCTCTATACCTACTATTTTTACAAGTTCCATTACTTTTTCTTCTATTTCATTTTTTTTATATCCCCAACATTTCATTGGAATAGCTATATTATTATATACATTTTGTCTTTCTAATAGAGAAAAATGTTGAAATATCATGCCTATACTCTTCCTATATTTTCTAATTTTATGATATGAATGTTTTTTTATTTCACATCCATCCACTAAAATCTCACCTTTTTCATAATTCTCTAATAAATTTATACACCTTAAAAGTGTGGATTTCCCAGCACCACTTTTACCTATCAAACCAAATATTTCACCTTGCTCTATAGAAAGAGATATATCCTTTAACACATCTAAACTTCCAAAAGACTTATATAATTTAGATATATTTATCAAATAATCACCTCAAATTTTTTGCATAGAATTAGGCTGTTTTTTACATATACACAAAAACAGCTTAATTCTTTTAATAGTTAAACCTAAAAATTATATTATTTATCTTCTATAAGAACTGATGTAGTTCCGTAATTTTTTTCTATTACATCTTTTACTTTTTGCCCTTTTAATTCTTTAGCTAAAACCTTAGCCCACTCTTGGTCTTTATTTTCACTTTTAGTAGCTAAAACTATACCATATTCTGGTCCATGTTTATCAAAAGCTAAAGCACTTTCTGGGTCTTTGTCAGATTTCATTATTTGTATTGCTCTAACTACTCCAAAATCTACATCTGGAAGTGTACTTGGAATTTTTACAGTATCCATTTCTACAAATTCTAACTTGTGCTTATTTTCAACTACATCTAAAGGACTATAAGTTTTGACACCATCTTTTAATTTGATTAAATTTTCATCTGCTAATAAAACTAATGCTCTTGATTTATTAGTTGCATCTAATGGTATTGCAACCTTCATATTATCTTTAATATCATTTAAACTTTTTAATTTATCTGAGTATACACCCATTTTTGAATAATAAATAGGCTCTCCTACTGCTGATAAGTCTGTGCCTTTATCTTTATTAAATTGCTCTAAAAATGCATTATGCTGATAGAAATTGGCATCTAGGCTTCCTTCAGCAACTCCACTATTAGGACTTATTATATCTCCATCAAAAAGAGTAACTTCCATTTTATAACCATCATCTAAATAATCTTTTTGTACTGCATCTAACATTTCTTTTATAATCGGGTCAGATGTACCTACTTTGACAGTTTTTACTTCTTTTTTATTAGACTCACTTTCTTTTTTTTCACTGTTATTTCCAGAACATGCTACTAATGATAATGCTAATATAGCTGTTAATGATAAATAAATTAATTTTTTAATTTTCATGACTTCCTCCAATGATATTTTTATTAATTTTTAAAACGTACATAATTTGCCTTTTACAGCATTTTTACTGTACATTCTAGCAGCATTCATAAATGCATGTATGTTTTCAATAGGAGTTCCTACTGGAATTTGACATCCAGGAGATAATGTAAACCCACATGGATTGTCACTTCCTTTTAAAATACACTCCTTTACTGATTCCATTACATCATTAATACTTCCATTTCTCATAATTTCTACTGGTGGTACATTTCCAGAGATACCCATACTATTTCCAATCGCTTTTTTAACCTCTTCTAAATCCTCACAATTGTCAACACTAAATGCAGAAAGACCTACATCAACTAAATCCTGCCATCTATCTTTAGTCTTTCCACATATATGTATAGATGGTGCTGAACCTGTAATTTCCTTAACCCCTAGTACAAATTCTTCTAAATATGGTTTTACAAATTCTTTAAACTGCGTTAAGCTTATTAGATTAGATGAAGCTACTGGTTCGGCTAAACTTACATTTGACCCACATTCTTTGTAAACCACTTCTGTGTATCTTAGCATGCATTTTACGGTATATTTTAAAAGTTTATGTAAATTTTCCTTATTTTTAACAGTATCTTTTAGTATATTCTCAGCCCCTCTTATAGCTACAACATTACTTATTGGCCCTGCTAAACTTGAACCTATAAATCTTTCATTTGAAAATTCATCTGTTAATACTTTTAATGCTTCTATAATAGCTGGCATTCTCCCATCTTTATAAGGGTCTATTATATCCAAAGAATCAAGCATTGAATAATCTTTGAGTACAGGCTCAACTACAAAAGAGACTGAATCCTTAGGGTATTTTAACTTAGAACCAAGAGCTTCTCCTATTCCTCTAAGACCTAAACCAACCCCCATAGAGTCTACATTAAAATCTCTTGCCAAATTTCGTTCCATTTCAATCATCATTTCTGAAGAATAATAATAATCACTTATATTTAATCCATACATAACAGGTGCTGTTTCAGATAAAGAAAATGAACATGGTAGTCTATCAACTTCTTTCCCTGATTTGTATAAAATTGCCCTTTCTTTAGGTGTTAATTCGTCTTTTAATATTTTCATCTCAATACGCCCCAATAATTAAATTTTATATTACTTCAAAATTAAAGCACTTATAATATGCTAACTATATATATCTTTTCATTAAAAATACTTTTATTGGTATTTTTAATACAATTTTGCCCAAACATTCTTCCCTTACATACATCTTCTTTTAATAAAACATCTGCATAAGTCATATCGTTGTTAAAGTTAAGTTCTTCAATCTCCATAAGCCCTAAATTTAAAAGTGAAGTTGTTGTTCTACCACATATATGTATACTTGCTTTACCATTTATTTTCTCTTGCAGTTCTTTAAATATCTCCATAGTTATATCGCTACTTAAATTACAAAAAGTTCTTTTACCTAAAATATCCATATTCCCAGTTGGGTCAGCATAGGATATAATCTTTGCTCCGGATTCTACCCCTTTAACAGCATACTCTACAATAAAGTTTTTTACATATTCTAGGATTTTATATAAATCATTTTTTCTATTTTTTAATGCTTTTACTATGGTTGTCAAGTCTATCAAGCTACTCAAAATAGTAATAGGACCCTCAATACTTAAAATAACATCTTCATTTTCAGATGATAATTTTTTTATTGCCTTTAGTACTTCATTAGCTTCTACTTTATCAAAATCTACTTTTTGAAGATTTAACAACTCCTCAATATCATTGTATTTATAATTTTTTACTCTTGGTGTACTCAATTCATCAATTAAAATGTTTCCCCCTAAACTTTGTGCACACATAGTGTCACATAAGGGAAGATAACAAACTCTATTTTTTGTACTTTCTTTTAAAAGCTTTGTAGCTTTTACCATTTCATCACACTTCAAGTAAACATCTGGTATTTTTAGATTATTTTCTTTTAGAAATTTTAGTTCTTCCATTCCTGTAGTATCATATGTACATTTAAAATTGTAGTTTTCTTTAATTTTAACTCACCTCTACCTACTTATTTACTCAACTTACTTATATCAAAGCTTAAACAGTTTGCAAATAAACGCTCATAATCTTCTAACAGTGATAATTCCAAGTAATCACATGTTTTTAAAACATCATTTACCTCATCTCTTTTTGATACATCTAAAAGACATAAAATTGCACCACTTTTAGAAGAATTTCCAATATAACTAATTTTATCTTTAAATTCTATAGGAACCATTCCCACACCAACAATACTTTCAACTTTTAAATGTGCTCCAAATTGACCTGCTATTATTACTTTATCAATATCTTTAGGATTTAATTTTAAATTATATAACATTGATAAAATACCAGATAAAATAGCTCCTTTTGCCAACTGAACTTGTCTAATATCATTTTGAGTAATATATATATTATTTTTTTTAGATAATACAATACTTCTCTTTTTACCATCCTCAATCAAAAGATTTTTAAGAAAATCATTTTCATTTAAATCATCTTTTTTCTTTAGCCTTCCGCTCTTGTTAATCAAACCAACCTTATATATTTCAGATATCGCATCTAAAATACCACTTCCACAAATACCATTTGGATTTCCTACTCCTATAATGTCTATTTGTATACCCTCTTCTTTAATACTTACTCCCTCTATAGCTCCATCACCTGCACGTATTCCACAAGTTATATTCATTCCTTCTAATGCTGGCCCTGCAGCACATGAACATGCAATTAACTTTCCACAATTAGATAAAATCATTTCTCCATTAGTTCCTATGTCTATGAAAAGTACCTTTTGATTTACTTTTTTTAAATTTGCAACAATAGCACCTGAAGTAATATCAGCACCTATAAATGCAGACACACTTGGTAAGCAGTAAAGTCTTGTATAATCTGATATTTCTAAACCTACATCTGAAGCTAAAAAAGTCTTACTGTCTTTAAATATTGGTCTATATGGGTTTACTCCTAAGCTTTTAGGATTTATCCCTAAAAGTAAATGTAACATTGTAGTATTTGCAGCAATTGTTACGTCATAAACATTTTCCTTTGCTATTTTATTATTATCACACAAATAATTAAATAGATTATTTAAACATTCAACAACTACTTTACTTAGAATTTCTGCTCCATTTTTCTCTTTTGATGCAAAATTAATTCTTGATAATACATCTAATCCATAACTTTTTTGAGGATTTATGGAAGAAGCACTTTTAATTTCTTTACCAGTATTTAAATCTATTAATGATACAACCAGAGTAGTTGTCCCAATATCAACTGCAAATCCATACATCAAATTTCTTGTATCTCCATTTTCTATGGATATAATTTTTCCATTATATCTAGTTACTGTATAGGTTTCTCCTTCTTTTAAATTAGAAAATCTTTTTATTACATCTAAAGGCAACTCTTCTTTATCTTCTAATAATAAACTTTCCACTACATCAGTTTGTAAAAGAGATTTTTCTGAAAATACCTGGCATTCTTTTCTTACAGCAGGACTTAAATAAAATTCAGGCATATATCCTTCATCTAATACTTCTACCTTTTTTTCATCATGTAACAATTCTATATCAATATCTCTGTCCACTTGATATAAACATGCTAGTCTGATATTATCTAAAATTTCTTCCTCACTTAAAAATCTTTTATGTTCCTCTAAATTTTTATCTTTAATACCATTTAAAATTTTAATTTTACATTTTCCACAATACCCTTTACCTGCACAAGGATTTTCAATCATTACGCCATTTTCTTTTAAAACTTCTAATAAGTTTTTTCCTGAATCAAACTTTATTTTTTTTTGTTCTCCATATCTATCATTTACAGTTAATATGTACATTTTGACACCTACCATCTGCTTAACATTCACTTTCCCTCGTACTTAAAACCATTGATTGTATATTTTTAATTGGAGTCCTCGCCCCTATTCCACATGCTGGAGATAAAATATCCACACCATTTTTTATACATTTTCTTCCTATTTCTCCAACTTTCTCATCAGTTCCATATTCAAGAGCAAATGTACTTACATTTCCCATAATCGCTTTATTAGGTACATTTGACACAACCTGTTTTTCATCAGTTATAGAATCAAAACTTATCCCTAAACTATGAATACTATTCAATTGAGGATATATAGTTTTTAATCTTCCACAGATATGTACAATACTTGGAACATCATTTTCTCCTTCATTTAATGAATCTAAAATTTTATTTATGTATGGTACTACAAATTCTTCAAATTTTTTAGGTCCAAGTATTTCTCCTGTAGCACTTGGGTCAGCTATAGCTATTAAATCTGCACCAGCTTCAATTTGTGCCTTTGCAAATTTAATTATGTTTTCTGTTACAAATTCTAAGAACCTATGCACATTTTCTATATCTTTTCTTAGTTCTCTATAAAATACAGTAGGTTCTATTAAAGATGTAGCAACACTTATCGGTCCTACTACATTAGCAATAATAGGTACATCAGCATCTTTATTTTTTAAATACTTAATTGCATCTACAACAACTTTTGTTCGTCCTGTATTCACATCAAGTTCTTTTAATTTTACATAATCAGATATTGACTTCATGGGATAAAAATTCACTCTAGGTTCTGTAATCTTAGTTCCAAAATCAACTTTAGCGCCCATTGCCTCAGCTTCTATAGTCATACAAAATGGTACCCCACAGTTTTCAAAACCATCATTTTCATATATACCATAAGTGAGTTCTGCCATTTTAACAGCATCAAAATGTGCATCAGGCCAACTTATTCCTTTTATATCCATAATGTCTTCTACAACCATATTCATCATGCCACCAGGACAAATACAAGGAGGTCTATCGACAGACTCCTTATTTAAAACTTTCAATAATCTTTCTTTGCAAGTATACAAATTAATTTACCATCCTTTTTTATATAATATAAATAACATTTAGGATACTAATTTTTTTGCTAATTCAACAGCTTTTGCTGCTGATGGTGAATATCCATCTGCACCTATCTTTTTAGCATAGCTTTCAGATATAGGACCACCGCCTATCATTATTTTAAAATTATTTCTTATTCCCTGACCTTTTAAATCTTCTATTAAAACTTCCATATTATCCATAGTTGTAGTCATGAGAGTAGACATTGCTATAATATCAGCATTTACTTCCTTAGCTTTTTCAACAAATTCACTCATAGGTATGTCTCTCCCTAAATCATAAACTTCAAATCCTGCTGTTTCTAACATTATTTTTACTATATTTTTTCCAATATCATGAGTATCACCTTGTACAACACCCATTACTATTTTCCCAGTTTTTTTTGAATTTTCTTTTTTAATGTGAGGCTTTAGAACATCAATACCTGCATTCATTGCATCTGAACATAAAAGTAATTCTGGAACATAATATTCCTCTTCTTCATATAGTTCCCCAGCCCTTTGCATTCCAACAGAAAGCCCCTTATCTATTCCTTCAAATGCATCAAATTCTTGTTTTAAATACTCTTTAGCTACCTCTACTACTTTTTCTTCTTCCATCTCAACTACGTTATAAGCTAATTCTTTTAACAATGCCTCTTTTTCTTTACTCATAGATATTTCCCCCTTAACCAATTCAACTTTTATTTTCCAATGTTTAATACCAAACAATAATAGTAACTATAAGTTATTTTTAAAATATTTTTTATGTCAAAATATTTTATCTATCTTAAATTTAATATTTTTATTATTTTTTGTCTAATATGAAAAATCTATTTACCAGCTAACATATATTCAAAGAGTCTATTTTATAATATCAATATAAACCCTTTTAATCATATCTTCCAAAATCTTCTACTGCTCTCACCATAGCTTGTACATTACATGCTGGAGCAAGAGGAGTTAATGCACAATCTGGCATCAATATAAATCCTCCTGGAGAATATTTCATTTGTTCAATTGCTTTTCTACTCTCTTCATATACGTCTTCAGGTTTTCCTGAATGTATAATAGAATTCCTTACATTTCCACCAATAATATATTCATCACCTAAAATTTCTGCTGTTTCTTTCATATCCATCTCATAACCTAATGTAAATACAGTTCTGCTTGGTAACTTTAATTCATTCGTCCAGTATTTTAAATTTTCCTTATGGTCTCCACAAAGATGTACTATCCATTTCTTAATTCCCCATTCTTGGTACCTATCTTGAATCTCTTTTATATATGGCACAGAGAATCTTTCAAAGTCTTTTGAAGAAATAATTCCATGAGATTCCATAGGATATGCTGAAAATGTTGATATTTTTTCTACCCCAAATGTATCTATACTTTTCTTTGTTATTGCCATCATATAATCAGTCACCATTCTAAGAAGCTGATGGATTACTTCAGGGTCTTTTCTCAAAGATTTTAATAGTAGTTCTGTTCCTAAAATACTTTGCACTCCACCAAAAGGAGAACCTGATGGAACTGAAAATCCAAAACCATTTTCTACACATAATTGGGCAAATTTAAAAGACCTAATTGCTGATGGTGCAGTGTTCACATCAGGTATTTTTAGATTTTTAACATCTTTTATATTCTCTACAGGTCTTCTTATTACTTTTGGTAATCTTATTCTTGGAGTTTCTGAAAACATCAATTCTCCACCAAAATCCCAAGTTTGCCATTCTGGAACTGCATAACCTGGAGTAGCATCATACTTATGTAAATTTATTGAATACATTTGAGCTTTAAAAGCTTTTTCAGGTTCCATATAATATTCTTTTGAAGAATAATTTGAAATATTAGCCGCATATAAAGTAACATTTGGATTAACTGGTATACGGTCTAATTTTTCTTTATTCATCAAAGCTTTCATTCTTTCAGCAGAAGTTAATTCCATCATCACCATCTCCTATTTAATATATTTTTAATAAGTTACTATATCAACATAGAAAAATCACCTTAAAATATCAACTTTTAAGGCAATTTATCACTCTGTATCTATTTATCCAACTTAACATTTTTTTGAGCATTTTTTAAGAATGTGTCATCTATAGCTTTTTCACGAGGTACTTCTTTTTTTATAACGCCTGATGCCATAGACATTCTATTTATGGCTTCATATCCATCATCAGTGAAACTTCCATCTTTAGAATATATATTATTATTTTTTATTTCTTTTACAGAATCTTCAAGCATTTCATTTCCTGGGAATAACGGTTTTAGTTTTTCTATTATTTTTTCTGCAGAGTTTTCGTTTGTCCATAGTATAGCTTTGTATATAGCATTTACATATTTTTGTACTGTTTCTGGATTTTCTTTTATATATTCATCTGTAGTAAACGTTATATACATTTCATAATTTTCAGAACCAATTAATTTTTTATGAACTTCTGGATTATATATATCTTCAACTAACTTATTTCCTGCATCAAGTACAATTTTACGAGCAGATGGAGATACATAACTACCTGCAACATCTTCTTTTTCCAAAGCTGCAACCAATGCTGAGTTTGGAAGATTTACATATGTCGCATCAGTATCTGGATTAAGACCATTTTCTTTTAATACAGAACGTACAAATGCTCTAGGAGATGAACCGCTATCAGCTCCATTTATAGTTTTCCCTTTCATATCTTTTACATTGCTATATTTTGGTGCTACTACAAATGAATATGGATATTTTTGAGTAGTTGAAAGTAATAATTTAGTCCCTTGATTTTTTTCATTAAAACCTAAAATCATTTCTGGCCCATATAAACCAAATTGAGCATCTCCAGATAGTACTGGCGCTGTTGGCATATCACTTTGTACTGTAACAAATTCTACATCTAAACCTTCTTCTTCAAAAAATCCAAGTGCTTTTGCTAGGTATGCTGGTCCCCAAAGCTCACCTCTCACTGGTTCAGATACTTTAATTTTTTCTAATTGTTTTGTTTCTTTTTTAGCATTATTAGAAGTTTTTTCTTTTTCTGTTCCAGAACTACAAGCAGTCATACCTAATAACAAAACTCCAGATAATAAAATTGAAATAAACCTTTTCATATTTTCTCTCCTCACATTATTTTTTTAGTCAACACTTTCTCTCCATCTTAAAATTCTTTTTTCTACATGCTTTAATATGTAATCAAGCATTGACATTATAAACATCATTAAAAAAATACAAGATAACACTCTTGTAATATTATAAACTCCTCCAGCTGATTGCACCATCCATCCTAAACCTTGATTAGAACCTAAATATTCTCCGACTATTGCTCCTAAAACTGAAGCACCTGCTCCTGAACGTAAACTAGCCATAATCCAAGGAATACAAGAAGGCAAGATTACTTTTTGTATAATTTGTAATTTAGATGCACCCATAATTTTTAGTGTATTTATTAAATTTATATCTACATTTTTAAACCCCGCATAAGCATTAAAAAATACCAAAAAGAATACCATTATAGCAGCCATAAAAATTTTAGCTTGCAACCCTATTCCAAACCAAATTATAAATAAAGGTCCAAGTGATAGTTTTGGTAATCCGTATAATCCTACTAATATTGGGTCAAATATATCTGCTAAAAGTGGTATATTTCCAAACAAAAATGCTATTATTACTCCAAACACTACACCATAAAATAACCCAAACAATGAAGCCTTTAGTGTTATATAAATATGAGGCCATATTTCGCCTGTACTAAACATAGATATTAAATCTTTTATGATGTTCAATGGTGAACTAAAGAAAAATGTGTTAATCATATTATTGTCAGACAGATATTCCCAAATTATTAAAAATAATGCTATAAAAATCAAACAGTAACATTTTTTTAATATTTTTTTAAGCTCCATATTCACCCATCTCCTCTTTTCTTCCTTTTATGACTTCAGATTTTATGTCATCCCAAATTTGCTTTTCTAACTCTATAAATTGGGAACTTGATTTACTTTCGATGTTATTACGTGGCCTAGGTAAATCTACAATATATTCTGATTTAATAGATGAAGGTCTATAGCTCATAAGTATAATTCTATCTGCCAATGTTATTGCCTCTGATATATCATGAGTAATATACACAATAGTATTTTTTCTTTTTTCCCAAATATTTAAAATTTCATCCTGCAATAATTCCCTTGTGAATACATCTAAAGGACCAAAAGGTTCATCCATAAAAATAACATCTGGATCTTGTGCTAAAGCTCTCATTATAATTGCTCTTTTTCTCATTCCTCCAGAAAGTTCATATGGATATTTTTCCTCAAAACCAGCTAGACCACTAGTTTGCATAAGTTCCTTTGCTAATTCTATTCTATGTTTCTTATTTTCTCCCCTTATCTCAAGACCAATAGCAATATTATCAATTATCTTTCTCCAAGGAAGTAAAGTATCCATTTGTGATATATATCCTATCTTATGTTTTCCAAAATGTAATGGTTTTCCATCAATTAAGACTTCTCCTTCTGTAGGCTTTAACATACCACACATTATGTTTAAAAGCGTACTTTTTCCACATCCACTAGAACCTACAATAGCTAAAAACTCACCTTTTCTAACAGATAAGTCTACATTATTAATTGCATGTATGCTTTCACCATTTTTAGATTGATAATAATGAGTAATATTTTTTAAAACTAATGTATTTGTATTTTCCATCTCAATACCCCTTATTTTCATACTACAAATATAATACAATTTTCTATTTATTATATTATACTTCGACTTTGAACAACATAATTTTAATATGTTTTATATTCTTTGTCCAATAGCAAAAAACTATCTGCAATAATTTCGTTATAGTTTCCAACTATATCCAAAAAAGACTACATTAAATTCGTCATAATACAAATTTAATGTAGTCTTTTATAAAATTCATTTTACATATGATTATAAGTTATAATTTATACTTAATCTACTTACCTATTAAATTCTAATGCTCCTGTAGGACATACCATTACACAAGGCGAATCCATACCACACTTATTTCTTTCAATGCAACCATTACATTTATTTGCCTTACCATCCTTTCCATAAATCAATGCTCCATATTCACAAGCTTTTTCACAAAGTTTACATCCTATACAGTTTTGATTATCTAATACAACGAACCTATCTTCTTTTCTAAAGCATCCTTTAGGACATACATCTAAACATTTTGGCTCATCACAATGAATACATGATAATGAAAAATATTCTACATTTTCACCTTTTTCCACTGTAAATACATGTCTAAAAAGTTCACCATTATCTATATTATTATCATTTTGGTCTATACAAGCAAGTAGACATGCTCCACATGCTGTACATAACTCTTTGTTAAATTTAAATAAACTTTTCATTATATCCCTCCATTTATCTATTCATCTTTTCAATCTTACATTTACAACTTCTATATGCAGGGAATCCACTATAAGGGTCAAAATTATCACAGACAATACTATTTATATCAGCTTCTCTGTATCCATGATACATATGTATATTTCTGTATAAAACTCTGTCAGTAACATTGACCTTTACATTCAAACTTCCTATCTTAGTAGTTATTTTTATATAATCTCCACTAATAACATCCAATTCTTTTGCATCTAGACTAGAAATATCGCAACTAGCTTCATTTTTTAATATTCTTGAAAGTTTGATGTCATGAAGTCTTGAATGTAGTGCATTTGGAATTCTTGCTCCTGATGTCAATAAATAAGTATAATCATCATCTATATCACCATTAAAATCTTTATATGTTGGTAATGCGTCCAATCCAAAATCTTTATACTTTTCAATAATTGTAGATTTTAATTCAAACTTAGATGTACTAGTATCATATCCATCTCTTGTATATGAGCCTACTATGTATGGCTTAAAATCTCTACATTTTAATGGTAAATCACTTTCTTTAAGTTTATCTATATCTACACATGTATCTTTGAACATATGTCTTATACTTGCTTCATAACCTGCCTTCAATAAATCATCTTCTATATCCATAACATTTGCTAAGTCTGAAAGTATTTCTACATCTGATTTTGAATCATATAATGTATCAATAACTTTTTTAGTATATGTAATATATCCCCCTGGATAACTCTTACATTCTTCTCTCTCAAAAGATGTACATGCAGGCAAAAGTATATCTGCATATTTTGATGCATCTGTCATAAATAAATCTACATTTACAAAAAAATCTACAGTGTCCAATGCTTTGAAAAGTCTTCCTGAGTTAGGAAACATTCTAGCATTTATACCATGACAAAACAAAGCTCTTATTTCATATGGTGTCTTTTCTTCTATTTGTCTAGGTAAGTCCATAGCTTGAAATTGAGTCACCATCTCATTCCATAGAGGGAATCTTTCTCCACCAATTCTTTCATTTATGTTTTTAGGTAGAACTTCTTTTACGAACTCTTTTTCTAGTGATTGAAATCCACCTATCTTACCAGCAAAGTAATCTTGTTTTGGTATATTACCTCCTATCCTGTCATAGTTTCCTGTTATGGCAGATAAAGACATCATTGCTCTATAGTTTTGGAATCCATTTTGATGATGAACTATTGGAGCTGCACTTTCATTTATACAAAATGGACCTTGTGACAACATCTCTACAGCTTTTACTATATCGTCTTTAGAAACTCCTGTAATTTTACTTACAGTATCTAAATCAAATGATTTTACATATTCTTTATATTCATTAAATCCATGGACATGTTTTTCTATGTATTCTTTATCTATTAAATCTCTTTGTATAAATAAATTTGCCATTCCAAGAGCTAAAGCCCCATCAGTTCCAGGTTTAATTCTTAAATGTAAATCTGCTACTTTTTGAGTTGTTGGTGTTATTCTAGGGTCTACAATTATAAATTTTAAACCTTTTGCTTTTAATTTTGTTAGATTTACACTATTTAAAAATTTAGAGTAATATGGATTAAATCCCCACCCTAAATAAGTTTTTGCATTCTCCATATCTTGCATTGTAAAGTTTCTTCCAGTAGCAACATTTCCAGCCATCTGTGCTGATGTTGAACATGAACTAGATTCTGTACCATAATTAGGAGATCCAAATGAAGATGCAAACCTTTGTAAAAACGGTCTGTACCACTTTCCATAACCTGTAAAAAAAGCTACATGTTTTGCTCCATACTCAGACTTTACTTTATTTAATTTTTCTCCTATTTCTCTATAAGCCTCTTCCCATGATATTGTCTTAAATTTACCTTCACCCCTTTTTCCAACTCTCTTTAGAGGTGTCTTTATTCTATCTTCTCTATAAATATATTCTCTATTACAAAGACCTTTTGTACATAACAATCCTTTATTCATTGGATGCTCTTTTGTACCTTCTATTTTTATTACTTTACCATCTTTAACGTATGCATCAATTCCACAATGTACTCCTGGAGAACAAATATCACATAAAGTTCTCTTTATTTCTATACCAGTTTCCTTACATGGTATTTTAGCTTTAAGTTGTTTGCAACTATCCATATTAATATTTTCCTTTCCTAATAATAAATACAAATTACTACACTTATTATACATTCTTTTTATTCAAATATCATACTCTATATTTTATGTATTGTAATTTCCAAGAATATTTCTAATAATAAAATTTTATATTTACTAATAATCTATTTGTATAATTATTTTTCACTCATAGTTTATAAGATAATTCAACAAAAATCTAATAGTAAATTGTTATTTACATATATCTTGCAATAGATAAAAACTATTCATATCTACCTTAATTTTAGTCTTAAATTTAGAGTGTAAATTGAATGTATTTAGATTATAATATATACAGTGAGGTAAGGTGAATAATATGAAAATAGATATGATATATAAATTAATAAGAAGAAATACAGAACCATCAAGATGGTCAAGAGGTGTAAAATACTACACCAACCAACTGGTTGATTATATAGACATAGATATTGATGACCTACAAAATAACCTATTAACATTTCGTGGTGGAGTCAATTCTGAAGATAATTATAGCTTTTATTTTAATTCAATAACTATAGATATAATACATTTTAGGATAATTGAAAGTGATTGTAGTTGTGCTGATTGTCAATCAAATAGTACAAATAAAAGTATTTTCATATGTAAACATATAGTTGCTATTGTGATAAAAAGCTTAAAACAAATAAAAAATAAAAAAGATGTCCCTCCTATTCTAGTAGAAATATTAGGTAGTGATAAAATTTCTAATACTAATTCTAAATCCAGCTTAGACTTAAGTAAACAACTACTTTCTTTTCTAGATAACACTAAAAGGGAAAGAGTTAATTTAGATGTATTGATAAACGTCGATTCAAATAAAGCAATTGCTGAATTTAAAATCGGAATTGATAAAATGTACATTTTAAAAAACATTACTGAATTTGCATATTCAAAAATTAATGGATATGAGTTAGATTTTGGGAAGAAATTTGTTTACAACCCCAACATTCACTATTTTGCTGATGAAGATGAGCAGTTAGTAGATATCATAGAAGAATATGGTACAAATCTTTCATACAACTTTTCTTCATCATACTCAAAAAAATTCATGGAAATAAATGCAAGTTCTTTAAAACAATTTTTAAATGCTATTAAATACAAAGATTTTACTCTTATTTTTTCTAAAGAAGAATATCATCCAAAAATATTGAATGATAATTTACCAATAAAGTTTAATTTTAAAAATATAGAAGATAAAATAGTCTTATCTTCTCAAGATTCACTGCCTGTTCCACTTACTAGAAAAAATGATGTACTTTTATATAATGGTAATATCTACTTGTTATCACATAAAAAAGCTCATGATTATTCAAAAATCTATCAAGTGTTATCAAAATCTAAAGAGTTGAAATTTGATAAAGAAGATTCTAAAGATGTTTTAGGATTGTTAGTTCCTAGATTAAAATCAATAGCTCAAGAAGTTTATTTGGATGATAGCATAAAAAATAATATAACAAAAGATTTTAAAGCTGAGTTCTATTTTGATATAATTGATGGCAATATATGTTGTGATGTAAAGTATATATATAATGATGAAGGCAAAAAATTTGTACTTCCCGACACACAAAAAGAAACTAAAATTGAAAATAAACTGACTTCTTCACAATTTATAAAAGAAAATAATAATTATGTGTTTAAAGGAACAGACTATGACCTATTTACATTCTTAGATTTACAATTAGAATCTTTAAAAGAATTTGGAGATATATATTATTCTGAAAAGTTTAAATTGAAAAAGATATATAATTCTTCATCAATTCAAGCTTCAATCAATCAGACTAATCAAAATTATCTAGAATTTAACTTTAATATATCTGATATAAATCCAAAAGAGTACAAAGCTATTTTAAAAGCTTTTCAAGAAAAACGTACTTTTTATAAACTTAAAGATGGAAACTTTATAGATTTATCAGAAAGGGAGACAAAAGATTTTTTTGAATTAGTTGAAAATCTAGATATAATTGATAAATCAAAAAATAATAAGATTCATAATAATAAAGCCCTATATATAAATGACATGATACAAAGTAAAAATTTAAAATTTATAAATGGCAAAAAAGAACTACACAGCATATGCGAAAAATTTAGAAATTTTGATAACATAAATTTAGAAATTCCTCAAAATTTAAAAGCAAACCTTCGTGACTATCAAATAAATGGTTTTAATTGGTTTAAAGTTTTAGATTATTATAAATTTGGTGGTATATTAGCTGATGAAATGGGGCTTGGTAAAACAATACAGACTATTACATTTTTATTATCATTAGCCAATAAAAAAAGTCTAATTGTGACACCAACATCACTCATTTATAATTGGAAAAATGAATTTGAAAAATTTGCCCCAGATATAAAAGTTTTATTGATACATGGAAGCAAAAGAGATAGAGAAAAATGTTTTATGGAATTAGAAAATTTTGATGTAATACTTACAACATACGGTACTCTTAGAAATGATTTAGAAAAATATAGTGAAGTAAAGTTTGATTATTGTATAATAGATGAAGCTCAAAATATCAAAAATCCAGTAGCTTTAGTAACTGAATCTGTAAAAAGTATAAATGCAGAAAACAAATTTGCACTTACTGGTACACCTATGGAAAATAATCTGCTAGAATTATGGTCTATATTTGATTTTGTAATGCCTGGTTATTTATATAGTAAAGCAAAATTTCAGGAATTGTTCATAAATAAAGAAAATAATGTTAAAAATTTAAAAAAACTAATAAAACCTTTTATTCTTAGAAGAAGTAAAAAACAAGTTATGAAAGAGCTTCCAGATAAGATTGAGAAAAACTTTTTTGTTGAATTGAATAAAGACCAGAAAAAGATATATAGTGTATATGCAAAAGATATACAAGATAAAATAAAAGATAAAAATCTAAATAAAGATAAAATAGTTATCTTTTCTTATTTAACCAAATTAAGACAACTTTGTTTAGAACCAAGCATAGTAGTAAAAGATTACAATAAAAAAAGTTCAAAAATTGAAACATGTTTAGAAATACTTAGGGATAGTATAAACGAAAACCACAAAATATTGTTGTTTTCACAATTTACTTCTGTACTTAAGAGCATAAGTAAAGAACTTGATAGGTATAAAATTAAATACCATTATATAGATGGTAAAACTAATGCTAAAGAGAGACTTGAACTTGTAGATGAGTTTAATAATAGTATGGATAAAAAAGTTTTTTTAATATCTTTAAAAGCAGGTGGAACTGGATTAAACCTTACAACTGCTGACATGGTAATTCACTTTGACCCATGGTGGAATCCATCAGTAGAAAATCAAGCTAGTGATAGAGCTCATAGATTTGGACAAAAAAATTCAGTACAAGTTATAAAACTAATTGCTAAAGGCACTATAGAAGAAAAAATAATAAAGTTACAAGAAAGTAAAAAAGAACTTATAAACCAATTTATAAATGGAGAACTTTCTAATGAAGGTGTATTAAGAAGTCTATCTGATGATGAGATAATGGATTTATTTAATTAAATTATTTAATCTTAAAGTTCCACTACATAAATTTATTCTAAAACTTATGTAGTGGAGCTCTAAAGCTTATGTAAATAGAATTTGATATTATATTCACTAAAATAGATATTATCAATACATAATAAATACACTAACTATTCTTTTAAAAATTTTTTTGCTACATTTGAAAAATTTAGTCCATTTGATAAAATTGCAGGATGACCACCTTCATCAAACAAGTGCATTTTACCATTTTTAATTTTTTCAATAAGCCCTAAAAACAAATTTTCATAAAAGTCATAAGTTACAAATTCATCTTTTCTACTACCAGTTAAAAGTACCTCTGATTGAATAGTCTCTAGCGGTTTATGAAAAAATTTTTTTATAGTTTTATAGTGTTCAAGAATAGCTTCTGTATCATTATCCACAACTTTTTCCCAGTTTTCTCCTTGATTATAAATATAAAAAGCTTTTGCACCATCATCTTGTTTCGATGCTTCACGCTCTATTTTCACATTTTGCACAAATGACTCTAGAGGAACTTCTCCTTCAAAACTATCTGCAATTACCTTATTCACTAAATCAGGTCTTTCAAGTGCAACATTTAGTGCAACAAGAGCTCCTCCACTACTACCAATTATGTTTACTTTTTTATAATTCATTTTTTCTAAAAAACATATAACTTGCATAGCCTCATCAAACCATAAGTCAGCAGAAAACTTATCAACCATTTGAGATTTTCCATGACCTACAAAATCAATTAATATTACTTTATATTCATCTTTATAAAAATTGATTATATCGTTAAACATCTTAGAAGAGGCTGTATTCCCATGTAAAAAAAGTAATGGTGTACCATCTCCAATTTCATTATAGTAGCACTGTTTGTTATTATAGTTAAAATATGCCATATATTTCCCCCTTTAATATTTCTATAATATATATTTATTACTTATATTTAAAATAACTATTATCATTATTAAGGATAGTATAATTCAAAATATAGATAAAATCAATAATCCCTTTATTTTATTTGTTGTTTATTTAATTTATTCCAATTTAACTTCTATAAAATTTCTTTTTTGTGCGAAAATGTTCCTTCCATTTACAACAATCATTCAAATGAATTCTTTGTGTACTTCGCTTAGTCCGTTTCCGAAATATTTCATATAACACCTCTTAATTAAATTCTTTTTCCTATTAATTTTATTTTATCTAAACAAATAATAAGTTCTTTCTCATTTTTATAAAGATATAAAACTAATTCACTTGATTATACTTAATTAATAGCAATAATTAAATTATCGTATATCTCTTTTCACCTTAACCATCTTTTTCTTTATAGGTATCTCCTTATATTTTTTTAATATCAAATCTCCCTTATAATTTAATATATCTACATATGAACATAAATCTTGAACTTCAATTACACCTATATCATCATTAGTGATACCTTTTATATTACTAAATGCCCCAACTACATCTAAGACTCTTATTTTCTTCTTTTTACCAGCATTTAAATATAATTTAACAACTTCACTTTCTGTATTTGGTTTTATCTCTTTACTTTTGTAAGAATTTTTATCAGCTTTTTTTCTCTTTGATACTTTTTTTAGGATTGCTTTTGAATGTTCTTCAAATAAAACTTTGCCCTGCGTAATTCTACTTTGTTCTATATCTTTTAATTCATTTATTTTATATCCTATATACATTTCTATACTCTCTATATATTTTTCATCCTTTTCAGTTACTATAGTAATGGCCTTTCCACTATTTCCTTTTCTTCCAGTTCTACCTATTCTATGTATATAGTTTTCTTTGTCTTGTGGCACATCATAATTTATTACTAAAGAAATATCATCAATATGTATTCCTCTCGATGCTACATCACTGCTAACTAATACATTAAACTTTTGATTTTTAAAATCCTTAATCACAAAAATTCTTCTTTCTTGCGATAAATCTGCATGTAACTCTCTTATCAAAAAACCTTCTTTACTCATTTTATTATATAATTTAGATACTTTTTCTTTAGTATTACAAAATATTATTACACTCTTTGGATTTTCGCTGTATATTAATTCTTTTAAAATGATATACTTCTCTCTTTCATTTGCCTTGATTATTTTGTCATCTATTTGTCTTGTTCTCTGATTGGTATTACTTTCATTTTCCTTTATATTTATAACACTGTAATCTGGCATATATTTTTCACATACATATTTTATCTCTTCACCTATTGTAGCTGAGAAAAGACCTACTATTTTCTCTTTAGGTAGATTTGTTAATATATTTTCCATTTGTTCAACAAATCCTTTATTAAACATTTTATCAGCCTCATCTATTACTAAATATTTTATGTTTTCCAACTTAACAGTACCTTTATTTATATGGTCAATTATTCTACCTGGAGTAGCTACAACAATATGAACCCTTTGCTTTAACTCAGCTATTTGTTCTTTTATAGATTGTTTGCCAAATATAGCACTACATCTCACCTTTTTTAGCCTTCCTATATTTGATACCTCATCTTTTACTTGCAAAGCTAATTCTCTTGTTGGAACTACTATAAGAGCTTGAATATTATTGCACTCTACATCTATATTCTCACATATAGGTATTGCAAAACTTGCTGTTTTTCCACTTCCTGTATTTGACTTCACTGCTATGTTTTGACCATCCAACAATTTTGGAATAACCTCTACTTGTACTCTAGAAGGTATATTATATTCTAAACTCTTTAATGACTTAAGTATCTTTTCATTTAATTTAAAACTTTCAAATGTATATTTCATATATTACCACCTTGTTATATTTATCTTGTTTCTTATATTTTTCTACATTATATTATTATAATACAAAGTTGTGATATTTTTATATTATTTATTAGATTGAAGATAAAAATAGATATTATACAAAGCTATAGTTTAACACCAAATCAATTAAATTTTTACATTTAAATACCCCTTGAAAATATTGATAAATCAATATTTTCAAGGAGTATTTCTTGTTGATAACTAAACTAATATATCTTTTGTAAGTTTAAATTATACTAATATATTGTATTTTAGTTTGTATCTAAGATTAAAAGGTATTAATCAACACCTAAATCACCATAATCTCACATATTTATATCTTTATTCAATATACCTTCTGTAATCAATCGTGCTATATAATCATAACCTGCTTCATCTGCTTTGTTACAATCATCCACATTATCACAGAAAAAGCTTTCAATCTGTATTGCAACTGGATTTGTATTTCTCAATATATATAAATTTTCTCTTTTTTTAGCTCCTCTATTTTCAAATAATTCTCCAAGTCTATTAGATACTCTTTTAGCATATTCTAAACCTTCATTACCATAATAAAGCACTTCTGTACCAGATTTTGTTCCGTCACCTTTATTTAAATGTAGCTCTACTAACAAATCGTATTTACCACTATTTACCTTTGGAACTCTATAGAAAAACTCTTCTCTCTCTGACATAAAATGTCTTTCTGGGCAAATTATTACATCTACTGTATTACCTTGACTTATAAGCATCTCAGCTAATATAGGAGCTAATTTTTTGTTATAATTATATTCATCAACTATACCATTTACACCTGTACTTTTACCACCTTTTAGTATACTATGACCTACTGTTATGCATATTTTCATTTACTTTTTTCACCCTCTTTTAAGCCAATTTTTATATAATAGTAATATAATTTTAAAGTTATTACTAATAATAATATATTAATTGGAGAAGGCAAAAGTTCTCTGTGATTATCATTTTTTCAACATATTTGTCTTATTTTATCGTAAATCTATACATTTGAAATATTATATTACACATAATACTTATCATTATTTAAAACTAACAATTTCTATTAATCATTTGCATCTATAAGACATATGATAATATCTTTCTTCCTTTAATCAAAGACTAATGCAACAAATTCAAATTTTAGGTTTGAATAATTAATAATACAATAATAGTGATGTATTTATAAATAATTCATCTGGATTCAATTCATTTATTGATGTATGTTCAATTTTTATATTTATTTCTTTCATATCTTCATAAACAATCCCAACTGGTGAACAAATTAAACAAGAAAATCCAAAAGTTTTCATTATCTTTTTGATTTTATTGTCACTAAAACTTATTTGTTTTCTATAATCACTTATACTTTCATTATTATTTTGTACATCATTGTTATAATAATCATCTTCTTGAATATTATTAGATTTTTTTACCATTTTAAATCTACTCCGATTTTTATAACTATAGTCCATTTCAAACTCTATACTTCCAAAAACTATTAAATCACATAGTTTCGTATCTTTGCCTTTATTTATAGAGTTTTTCATAATTTTAACATCAAATACTTTACTATTTATATTTACTTTTAATATTTCCTTTAAATTTTTAGGTGCCTTTAAAGTATTACTTATATTTAACTGCTTAAAAACAGTTTTATTTATACTCGTATAGACTTTATTGCTTTCTACTGATATTCTTGTTGGAAATTTTTCTAAATCATACTTATAGTAATAGTATATATTGGCATTATTCTTTATAACTCTATATGACGAATTTGGCAAAACCACACTTTTAAAAGATATTATTTTTTTGCAACTTGCATCTATTCTTCCTATGTAAAAACCTTGTTTTGGGTCTAATCCACACTTTATAATACCATTAACTTTTACAGTATTATTTATAAACTCTATATATTTAGAAATATAGTCTTTGAAAAATATATTTCCAGTTTTATACCTACTCATATTTGTAACAATAACAGTATAGGTCAAAATATCAAATACAGATGCACATTTTTTATCAACATATTTTTCTACTTTTAAAATACTTCCACTTACATCATTTGAAAAGACATCATTAAAAGTAGTTTTCGCTATTCTCATTGCATCCACCTTTCTATAATTTAAAGATTACTCTCTTTTAGAATTATTTTCATAACTTATAATTGCAGTCACACTAATAAATAAATTATTATCATCTAAAATAGACGTTGTCATGTCTTGTATAAAATACTTTAAATTAATTTTATCTTTATTTTCTATCTTTCTAGGCATTTGTATAAATGTGCTAAATGGTATTTTCAATTTAAGTATATTTTTTTTGTTAGAATTTTTATTTCTCTTATTACCTACATAATCTAGTATTATATCAGTATCTATATCACCAACTAAAATCAACTTCTTTCCTGTCATTTGCTCATCTTCTAATGATGCACATTGCATAGTATCAATAAGACTTATATTATGAACATTCATATTGCAAACAGATGCATCTAATGAATTTATTACATATTTTTTAGAAGCTAATTTAAAATTTTTATATGTATTAAACTGAGATAAATAAAAAGTATTTTCTAGTCTTTCACATCTTTCAAAATTATAGATTACCTTATTATTTTCATACATAATCACATCAATCTCCCTATATCTATATATTAATACTATTCATAAAAACTACTTCAAATTACCATTTTTAATTATTCACTATCTAGTTGCTGCCCATTTTAAGACATCATAATTTTTGACATGCATTAATTTCTATTTGACAGTAAAAATCTATCTTGGCATTTTTCATTTTATATACCCATTGACTTTTTTTATATAATTGATTATAATTTTTATAGACCGACGGTCAGTCATAAAAAAGAGAGGTGTTCTATAAATGCAAAATTTAGATAAAATAAATAATTCTTTTAACAAAAACTTTAACCTTATGATATTTGGTCAAATTATATCTATACTGGGTTCATCATTATTAAGATTTGGTCTTTCTACTTATATTTTAGACATAACAGGGCGTGCAGATATTTTTGCAACTTTATATGCAATCTCAAATATCCCCCTTCTATTGTCTCCAATTGGTGGTGCAATAGCTGACATATTCAATCGTAGAAATCTAATGGTTATATTTGATTTTATGAGTTCTATAATTATTCTCACTTTTATCTGTCTTTTTTCTACTCTAAATAATTCTATTGTATTAATTGGTATTGTTATGATAAGCCTATCTATTATTAGTTGTATGTATCAACCTACTGTACAGGCAAGTATACCTTTAATAGTAAATGAAAAAGATTTAGAACAAGCCAATGGAATTGTAAATGGAATAGGTGCACTCTCAAGTATGTTTGCTCCTGTACTTGGAGGTATTTTATATGGTCTTATTGGAATTAAAATGCTTCTTATTATAAGTTGTATTGCATTTTTTTTATCAGCAGTAATGGAAATGTTTATTTATATACCTTTTAACAAAAGAGAATTTAATGGAGACATAATAATGACCATAGTTAGTGACATAAAAAAAGGCTTCTCTTATGTTATAAAGCAACCTTATATTAATAAAGCTATGATTCTAGCAGCTTCTTTAAATTTATTTTTAACTCCATTCTTACTTGTAGGAATACAATACATTTTACGTATAACAATGCATAGTAGTAATAATATGTATGGCATAGGGATAGGAATTATTGAATTTAGTAGTGTTTTAGGTGCACTTTCAATAGGTCTGTTTGCTAAAAAAATGAAAATGAATACACTATATCGCTGGTTAATGCTAATTAGTATTTTGATGATACCAATGGCCATTTCTATTTCACCTTCAATGCTTAGACTAGGATATTATCCATCTTTTATATTACTATTTATTTGTGTTATACCTATAGCCATGTCTATGACAATTATTACTATATTCGTTTTAACTATTATTCAAAAACAAACACCTAATGAATTATTGGGGAAAGTAATGGCTACTATTACAGCTGTATCACAGTGTGTTGCTCCAGTTGGTCAAATTATGCATGGAAAATTATTTGAAGTTTTCAGTTCTAAAGTTTATATACCTATAGTATGTATGTTCATAATTATGCTATTAATTTCAATCCTTGCTAAGTATCTGTATAAGAATGAATCAAAAGCATAAAATATAAAAGAATTAAAAAACATTTAATTCTTTTATAAAAAGCAACAGATAAATAAAGTATGACACATTATTATTTGTTGCTTTATTCATTAGAACTATTTTTATTAAATATACAATTATACTTCTATGTCTTCAACTTTTGAGATAAGCCATAAATACGAAAGACTAGCTAACACTGCTGCTACTATCCAGACAGTAATAAAAGGAATATATGTGTGAATCATAGTTGTTACAATGTTTGATAACCTCTTGATTATCAAATACTTTTACCAAATCTTGAACTTTAATGATTGTATTTATCTTCTTTAATATTTTCCTTTCTCTATGAATCAGTCTTTGTTTTTAGTGTTTATTAAACCTTTGAAATTTGATTCTTTCATAAAATAATATCACTTTAAATAGACAATATAGTATCTTATTCAAGAATACTATCTTCAATTTAAAAAGTCAATATATTGTCTAAAATAAAATTTATATTTATTGAAAGGTACAATGGGTATGGTATATATTGAAATAATTCAGATATTTAATATTACTTGGGCAAGGTTTTCAATATCAAAAATAATATAAAAATAGTGACTATCTTAATTATTAAAATTAATATAGTCACTATTTTGTATAGTCTAATTAAATATCATTTTATTTTATATGTGAGTTTAATATAATTTATTTTAATTAAATCTATTGTTCTGGTTTATAAATAACTTTCTTATTATTATCATATATTACCAAAGAATTTGACTTTACAATTTCATTTTTATATTTAACATCTTTTTCAGAGAAATTAGCTACTACTTTTAAATCATCTCCATATTTAGTCATTTGAACTAGTCTATCATCAGAAATAAACTTAAAATCTGTCATTTCTCTTTTAATAGCCTTTTTATTAAACTCTGACCATACTTTATCGTGAGAAATTATTTCTCCTTTATGTTTTTCCCATTCAGTTCTATCTATATAATACATAGGTGGTGTATTATATAGCACTTCTTTCATCATTCTACTTCCAACTTCTCCCTTAATTTTGAGAGTTCCCCATAGCCATTGATGAGAAGATACAACAGAATCATTATAAACTAATCTAAATAAGGGTAAAGAATAAGTTGGGTCTATAAATATTTTTTTATATTTTTCTTTTACAGGTATCTGTTTTGAAAAGACTTCTGGTACTCCTCCTGTTGGAGAATAGTATCTACCAACATAATATTCACTTTCTTTGTTCTTACTCATATCTTTATCTACCCAAGCAAATGCTGGTGTCTCAAGCCCATGTGCAAATGCTATAGTACTACTTGAAAAGTCATTTCCTCCTTCTGAACCTATAACCATATTAGCATTATCTCTTATATATGACATTCTTTCAAGTCTAGCCTTTAAATCTTGTGACTGTGTTGTTATATGATTTGGAGAATAATCATCATATATTTCTCCTGTAGCATCACAGTCTATAAACCAAGAATTAAATTCATATCCTTCATCCAATATACTTTGTACTCTATCTTTTACACTTGGTAAAGATAATGTAGGATTTAGCTTTCTTCCTTCTCCTTGAAATCCAGTTTCTTTTTCACCTTTTTTATTTTCTATAGTAGCATTTTCATATAGTGACTTATCTTTAAATGATGCTGTACTCCATTTTTCTTCTCCTGGCTTGTGTATAGAATGGTATGAATCATATGGTCCTACAAGATAACCTAAATCATTAGCTCTTTTAACCATTTCTAGAGAGATATAACCTTCCTCCATATCATCAAATCCTATCCAAGCATTTTTAATACCAGATTTATTTATATCATTAATCACATCAACAGTATTATATTTTGCCCATGTAGCAACATCATTCACAGCATATCCTAATTTTGATTTTAATAACTTCTTGTTAAACTCTATAAGCTCTACCCTACTTAATTTAGATACATCTTTATCCAATACTTTTTTTATCTCTTTATCCTTGCTTTCAAAAACTTTTTCATTATAAAAAGTATTCATCTGCATAACTTCATTAAATGCTTGTACTATTTGATTCTTTTGATATTTATCTATATAATCTTGAGTTTTTATTTGATTTATTACTTTTAAAAATTCACTATCGCCAGACTTCATATTTAAAAGCTCTTTTATCCAATTAGTCAAATTATCTGATAAGTTTTCTTTTAATTTATTCCATTTAATGTCATTTATTGTGATTATAGATTTATCTCCAAAATAAATCTGTGGCGCTCCATAAAGTTTTTTAATATTTTTATTTTCCTTAGATTTTTCTTCTAATGTTTTAAACTCTCCTTTATCAACTATATATTTTTTATAAGTTTTTGCTACATCTGTAATATTCTTATTAGTCAAATATATCTTAAACCCATACTCTTTATTTTTATTGATACTTGGATATTCATGTTTAAATGTAAAATTAATCTTATCTTTAGAACTAAATTCAATTATATTATTAAATTCATTTTCAATAATGTAAAGTACAGAATATTTTTCCTTGTTTACTGCGAAGAATTGCATTGAAAAAGATTCTATAACACTATAAGTTGACTTATTTAGGTACTCCTTCCAATCCTTATCATTACTTGGTATAAACTTCCCCTCATAAAGTGGTAGTACATAGCTTTCACCTTCAACTTTAGGCCAATTGAAGCTCGTTTCTTTTTCTGAATTAGATTTAATATTTACATCTAAATAGCTGTCCTCTTTTTTTATATTTATGTCTATATTTTCATCAGGATATGTCCATGATGCTTCTGTCTTCGTCTTTTTAAAATTTGATACTTTCCTTTCTTTTGATGGTTCAGATATCTTTTCTTTTGAACCATCAGATTCAACTGATACCTCAAATGTTTCAGGTTTCACCTCAAAACTAAAATCTAAATTTTTAACACTATTAATGGATGCTGTGTTTTTAGTCACCTCACCACTACTGCATCCACAAATAGTAGTTACAACAACCATACAACCTATAAATATCGAGACTATTTTTTTCATAAAAGCCACCTCCTCGATAAATATATCATCCTTGTGTTACGTCGAAGTTACATTTCACTTTGAATTTCACTATCTATTAATTGAAGATTATATTGTTGAATTAGTTCTATCAGACGCATTGCATATATATTATTTCCATTTTCATCCTTTGCAGTACTATAACCTGCTTTTTCTAATGCTTTAGCTTGATATATATACGTTTTTGCATCAAATACACCATTAGTTCTATATCTTTTATTTGTGGCTAAAAACTTTGCATGGTCTTTTATAGATTCATTTTTATCATCATATATTCTAAATTTATCATCTATAATTGTGTCTAAATGTTCTTTTGTTTCTAAAGTTACTGACCTACCTTTCCAAGAAGCATCAGCCTTTATACCAAATAGATTATTATATTGTTTTGCTAAAGTTGACTTGCCCCAACTAGATTCTATTATAGCTTGTGCAATAGTTATAGATGGAAGTATTTTATAATCCTTATAATTTTGTATAGCTTCTGTTTTAATTTCGTTGATAAACTTCATATATTGTGTGTCAGATTTTAACCTTTCTGGTTTTATACCATAATACTTAAGGTCGTCTATATAATTATCAACCAATTTTTTTTGTTTATTATTAAATTCTAAATCATCCAAAACATTACTTAACTTATTTACTTTATCATTTTTAGAAAAATTCTTAACAAATAAATCTGATACTTCTTCTATTTGTGAATCTTTAACATCTTTCAAGTTATTTTTATTTAACACAGCAACAATGGAAGCTACATACTTCCAGTTAACTTGTACATTATTTTCACTTGCTAAATCAGCATATTTTATATACTTACTGACATTTATATCATCCTTATTTATATCTCTAGATGAATATTCCTTCACTAATACACCTATAAAAACTGATATTATCAGTATTATAACAATGAATTTTTTATTCTTCATAAATATTGTCCTCCCTTATATTATCTGCTGAATACAATATATCTTACTTTTGTGACATATTCTTTACGAAATTCTGAAGATTTTATGAAGATTTATGAAATATATTTAATTAAAAGCACGATTATTGTTATAACATATAGTTTTCTATTAAACAAAAAATAGTTAAAATAAATTCATAATTAGATAAACTTATTTTAACTATTTACATAATAAAAATATTATTTAAATCTATTTTTATCAATTTTTATATATTTTTCTAATATATATTTTTTTCCATATACAATAATTTTTATTGGTTTACCTTTTAAATTTTCTATTTTAATTAAATCACTACATACATCTACATTAATAATATTATCTCTATAATTTATATTGAAAGAATAATTTTTCCACTCTTTAGGCAACTTAGGGTCAAAAGACAGTGTTTCATCCCATGTTCTCATACCTGCAAATCCATGTACAATGGAAAGCCATGAACCAGACATTGAAGTTATATGAAGTCCATCATTTGTATCATTATTGTAATTATCTAGGTCAAGCCTAGCTGTTCTTGAGTATAGTTCATAGGCTTTTTCTAGGTTATCTATTTCAGAGGCAATAATAGAATATATACTAGAAGATAAAGAAGATTCATGGACAGTATATTTTTCATAGAAGTCAAAATTTCTCTTTTTCTCTTCTTTAGTAAATTTATTTCCAAAATAGTAAATTCCCTGTAATACGTCTGCTTGTTTTATAAAACACGACCTAAGAATCTTATCCCAAGACCAATTTTGATTAAGAGGAAGATTTTCTTTTGGTAAATCCTTTACTTCTATAAATTCTTTGTCTAAAAAATTATCGTTTTGAATTATTATTTGTAATTCCTCATCATATGGCAGATACATTTTCTTTGATACTATTCTCCAGAATTCAATTTCTTCCCTAGTCACATTATTTCTGTCAATACATTCATTATACTCTTTGTCTAATCGTAAAATATTTTCTACAGCATAATCTAAGCACCATTTAGCTATATAGTTAGTATACCAATTATTATTGATATTGTTTTCAAATTCGTTAGGCCCTGTAACTCCATGTATCATATACAAATCTTTTTTTGTAGATAAATGTACTCTACTTGCCCAAAATCTAGCTATTTCTATTATTACATCTATTCCTTTTTCTTTTATGTATTCAAAGTCACCTGTATAATTTGTATAGTTATATATTGCATATACTATACTTCCATTTCGGTGGATTTCTTCAAATGTTATCTCCCACTCATTATGACATTCTACTCCGTCAAAAGTAACCATTGGATATAAAGCACCTTTAAGTCCTAGTTTTTTTGCATTATCCTTCGCCTGTTCTAACTGATTGTACCTATACTCCAAAAGATTTCTAGTTACTTTCTTATCTGCTACACCTAGATACACTGGAACACAAAACGCTTCTGTATCCCAATAGGTAGCACCTCCATACTTTTCTCCAGTAAATCCTTTTGGGCCTATATTTAATCGTGAGTCTTCTCCATAATATGTTGAAAACAATTGAAATAAATTATATCGTATTCCTTGTTGACTGCTTTTATCTCCTTTTATTTTTACATCTGCACTTTCCCATCTTTTATTCCATAGCTTTGTGTGTTCATTTAATATATCATCATAATCTTTAGATAGTTCTCTATTTAAAATATCTTCACATTTTCTTAATAACTCACTTTCATTATAATCTCTAGTTGAAGTTATGGATACATATTTTTCTATATTTACGACCTCATTTTTTAGAACATCCATTGTTATTGAATTATCACAGTAATTATAATCACTTTTATGAGATATAGATTGTACTTTACCACTTGCCTTAATATGCATCATTGCACCCACAGTGAATACAGGTGTATTAAATGTATTTTCCTTTGTTCGTGAAAGTATACTCCCTTTATATTCTAAAGAATTTGAAGAAATTCCATTCCAAAACTCTTCCTCATAATTTGAATCTTCATTTTTTATATTTGAATCTAAATATGGTATAAATTTTACTTTAGAATCAAAATTTAATGCTTTTATACTGTATTTAATTACTGCTAACTCCTTAACAGATATACTTAAAAATCTAGTGACATTAGCTTCAAATTTTTTATCATTTATATTTACAATAAATCTACGATTTAAAATACCATTTTTCATATCTAATTCTCTATAAAAATCTTCAATTTTACATTTTGCTAAATCTAATTCTACATCATCAATGAAAACTCTTATACCTATATAGTTGACTGAATTAGGAATTTTACCAAAGTATTCTGGATATCCATTTTTCCACCATCCAACACGAGTTTTATCTGGAAACCATACTCCAGCTATATAAGACCCCCTATGTGTATCTCCACTATAATTTTCCTCATAGTTTCCTCTCATACCCATATAACCATTACCTATACTCATTATGGATTCTGCTAATCTATTTTCTTTGATTTCAATATTATCTTGTATAATCTTCCATTCATCTATATTATTAAATAAACATTTCATATAATTCTCCTAACTATATATTCATTATACTTTTCTTGTATATATTTAAAATTTAATTGGCTTGTTGAATCTACAACTAAATTTGCTTTTTTTAAATTATCATAATTTCCAACACCAACAGAAAACATATTGGCTGAGTTTATAGCATCTATCCCTGCACTTGCGTCTTCTATACCTATACAATTTTGTGGATTTACATCAAGCCCTTTCGCTGACATAAGAAATATATCTGGATGTGGTTTGCTGTTTTTGCATTTTGCTGCGTCAGCTATAAAATCAAATTTATCACTTATACCCAAATGATTTAATACATTTGTTGCATTCTTACTTGAAGAAGATAGACCTATTTTTATATTATTAGATTTTATATCAATTAACAAGCTTTCTATTCCAGATAAAATATCCTCTGAAGTTATATCATTTATTAGCGATACATAATAATTATTTTTTTCTTCGGCCATTTCCAATTTTTCTTCTTCTGAAAATAAATCTTTTTTGTTTCCAAATTCTAATATTCTATCTAGTGACTCCATCCTACTTATGCCTTTTAAAGATTCATTAAATTTTGTATCTATATTTATACCAACCTTATGTGCTAGCTTTTTCCAAGCCATATAGTGATAATATGCAGTGTCTGTAATTACGCCATCTAAATCAAATATAAATGCTTCAATCATTCTTATTTCCTCTTTCTACAAGAATTTTTATACTAATAATCAACTTATTTTTTTACCTTATCTCTTGTATTTAAGATATTATTTATAGAATTACTTATTCTAGTTCAGTCTTTAATTCAAAATCTACTTCAATTTTACTTTCTTGCACACCATATTTTTTTATTGTTCTATAAAAATTTGACCACATTCTTCCAGGAAAAACTTTTAAATAGTTTATATTACAAACAAATTTTCCCTTTTCAATTTCTTTCTTATATAATTGTGGTCCCACTATATATGTTGGAAACATAGCCCATGCTTCTTTTCCCCCGTATTTTTTTGCAAGCTTTGTATAGTTTCCGTTCTTCATAACACACACTATGAATACACATACAAACGGATTTTCTTCAAAATCTATTCCAAAAGAAAAAGATATATAAGAAATACATTTACAACAATTCCAACTAATAAAAATATAACGCCTAAAATTAGATTTACATTACCAGGTTTTACTATAACTATATGTTCTTTATAGTCATTCATCTCTTTCCTTCCCCCTACTTATTCAGTAATTACCTATTTTTTACTGAATAACAAATCATTAGAAGTGTTAATATTTGTTTTTGTCCAAATAAAAATTTTACTTAATAAATTTTACTAAAAATAATTTCTCTATAAAATTATACTGAATTTATTTGTAATGATTAATAATTCTTTATTTAAATAGTATAACAATTTATCATGAAAACCAAAATAAATACATTTTTGTATTATTTTAAAATAATAAACTTGTATTTCTTTAACATTATTTCTTCTTTTAAATCAACTATTTCTTCTTCATATAAATCTTTTACTTTTTTATTTGCTAAATAATCTGGTAATGTTAAAGTTATATCTTTAGATGAGTTATTTATTATTATATAAATGGATTCTTTTTTTAACATAATTGTTCCATTTTCTTTATCTACTAGTATCCATTCATTAAACACAGACCTAAGTTCTCTATTTTCTTTACGAAGTCTAATAATCTTCTTCATAAAATTAAATATATCCTTATTCCATTTTTCTTCATTCCATTCCATACATTTTCTTTGTCCTTCAGATATTGAACTTAGTTCTCCTTCCATCCCAATTTCGTCACCATAATATATACAAGGACTCCCTGATTGTATAAACATAAATAAGTATGCAAGTTTAAATTTATCAACATTGCCATTAGCGTAGTTCAATATTCTTGTAGTATCATGACTTCCAAGCAAATTAAAAATAACTTCACTAACTTGTATTGGATAGCTTACCATTATATCATTTATCATATACTTAAATTCTTCAGCGTTTATCTCATTTGTACAAAAGAATTTTTTCATAGCTTCATACATTAAATAATTCATAACTGAATCAAATTGGTCTCCCATCAACCATGGTAAGCTACCATGCCAAATTTCTCCCAATATATATATGTCTGGTTTTATTTTTTTAATCTCTTCTCTAAACTTTCTCCAAAATACATGGTCCACTTCATTTGAAACATCCAATCTCCATGCATCTATATCGAATTCCTGTATCCAATACTTGCCTACACTCAGTAAATATTCTATTACTTCTGAATTTTCTGTGTTAAGTTTAGGCATATATTTTTCACATCCAAAGGTTTCATAAGGTATGTTTTTTTCATCTATTTGTTCTATTGGAGTATCAATTTTACTCATATCTTTTATATAAAACCACTCTTTGTATCGAGAATTTTCCTTATTTTGAACTACATCTTGCCACTGTTTAGAATAATATCCTATATGATTAAAAACAGCATCCAACATTATTTTTATATTTCTCTTATGTGCTTCTTTTATTAGTTTTTTTAGAGTATCTTTATCTCCCAATGTAGGGTCTATCTCCATATAATCTATCGTATCATATCTATGATTTGTTTTTCCAACTGTAATAGGACAAAAGTAAATTCCATTTATTCCTAAATCACTTAAATAATCTAAGTGTTCTAACACACCTTGTAAATCTCCACCTGTAAAATTGTCTCTTGTTGGAATAGCCCCCCATTCTTCCAATCCTGTTGGGTTTATAGATGGGTCACCATTTGCAAATCTATCTGGAAATATCTGATACCAAATAGTCTCCTTCACCCAATTTGGTACTTTAGGTATATCTATATAGTTTAAATATGGATATCCAAAGAAATTACTTATTTCACATAGTTCTTTTTCATCATTTTCATTTCCTAATTCTATTATTCTTTTTTCTGTAAATAAAATCTTTTCTTCTTGACCTTCTATTATAAAACTATATCTTGAACGTTTATTTAAAGGTTTGCACTTAGCTATCCAATAATCAAATAACTCTGTTTCTACTTCTTTTCTCATTATTATATTTGTTCCACCAGACCAACCAACTCCAGATGCATTCAAATTTCCTCCTCCTGCACCACCCTTATCCCATACATATTGGTCTCCTATTCTCAAAATTACTCTTTTTACTTCATTTTTTTTAGTTCTAAGTCTTATATGTAATGTTTCTCTATCGTAACCATAGGCATAGTTACTCATTGGTATATGTAATATAGCTTCTTTCGTTAAACTACTTTGAGTTGTTCCTTTGATTTGATTACTTAAAGTTATATTCTCTTTATTTTTATTAGACAATTTAAATTTTCCCTCCTTTATAATAATTTATATAATTTAAAGATAGGTTAATATATTTTACTATTATATCACAATAAAAATATATAATAGTAAAATATATTAACAATAACTATTCAATTTAAAATAAACAACCTTATTTAAATTTAATTCCCTTTAGTTATTTTTGTAAAATAAAAACCTCTAGTATTTTTCTAGAGGATACAATATTATAACTATTAACTTTTTGACTATACATTAATTCACTTCAAAACACGCTCTAAGCTATATTGTTAGATTTAACTTTTTCTATGTTAATAAAATAAGTTTCTCTTTCTTTAAATAAAGATACATATTTAAAATCAAGATACTTAAGCATATCATAAGCCACATCAAAATCTTTACATATATCTTCTACTCTATGAGAATCAGAACCTACAGTAACTATGAATCCTCCAAGTTCTTTATATCTTTTTAATATATCTTCATTAGGATGTATAGCATTTAGTCCATATCTATAACCAGAAGTATTTAGCTCTATACCACTCCCATTATTGATTATTGACTTCAAAACCTCATCAATAACATCTTTAAAGTCATTGTATATAACTCTATTATCTGAATATATTCCATACCTAGATATATAATCCAAATGCCCATATATATTGTAATCTTCAAATTCACGATTAGTTTCAAGTATGCTATTAAAATATTTATAATATGCATCTTCTTTGCTCAGCCCTTTAAAGTACTCCTTTGATGGAACAGGTATATTATCAATTGTATGAGTTGAACACAATATAAAATCAAAAGGATTAGAATTTATTATTTCTTCTATTTCATTTTTTAGATGTTTTCTATAACCAACTTCAACACCTAGTAATAACTCTATGTCCTTTTTATATTTTTCTTTAAACTTATTAAATACTGGAACATAGTCATTATAATTTATACAAAAACCTCTATCTTCATCATGTTCTAAATGGTCTGTAAAAGTTAAATATCTAACACCAATACTTATAGCCTTTTTTATTGTATCTTCCATTGAATCCTTTCCATCACTTGAAAAATTAGTATGAATATGATTATCTATTAAATTCATATTATCCCTCCCTTTATTTTATCTATCTTAATTATACAACAAGTTTATTGTATGCAATTGTTAAAAGAAAATTATAATGGTTAAATTTTATTTACATATTTATCTTTTTACACAAAAAAGAAGTATCTATGTTTGATTTTAGAAAATCATTAAAGATACTTCCCATTTATTCCATTTATATAGCCTTCAATTTAACTTTTAAAAGTCTTAATTTTGTAATAGAGCTTAGCTGTTATATGTCCAATCATATAAAAAGCTGCATACAGTAAAACATATATATATGCTGAATCGTTTAAAAATATATACATTAATACTATATAAGTTGATAAAGACACAATAAGTGATAAAATCCAACTAATTTTATTTAATGCACAAACTATCCCTTGTATTAAAAAAGAAATTGGAAAAATCAAAACCAGCCCTATTACAAAAATTCCCTTAGATTGAATATCTGGAATATTAAATATATCTGTAGCAAAAGTTAAAAATATTAATACCATTATGATTGTAGGAAATATGATACTAAAAATGCTACTCTTTTTCATAATAATCATTCCTTATTTCTTGACTATTTGATAAGCTTAAGTAAGCATATCCTTAAATTAATACTTCAATTACTTTGTTGACTCAATTTCTCTCATCATTCTAACTAAATCTTGTCCATATTGACCTCCAGCCCAATTATTAGATAGGCTTTCAACTGTTTTGGCTTTCCCAAATAAAGATTTTTCATGTCTAGGGTCTACTGGATTTGAAAGTGGATAACCATCTTGTCCTGCATATAAGCATAAATGTTGAATTTGAGCTAGTATTCCCTCTTCCCAAGTATCAAATCTTGAATGTGCGTTCTTATCAGTATCAGAACCACCTACAGAAGTCTTAAGTCCACAAGGATTTTTAAATGACGCATCTAATACTCCACCAAAATTACAAAAACCAGTTTCTTTTGCAGATTGAGCTACTGCTAAGACAGGATTTACTCCTTCCTGAACAGCAGTATCATATAATATTGGTATTAATTCTATAAATAAATCATTAGCATTTTTAGATTTAGCCCATTTTAAGCAAGATTCCAAACTAGCTGTTGGTTCACCTAATATGCTTGTCTCATTTTTTATAGGTGAATCTCCCTTTGTAGATGAATCACCATTATTTTGTGCAGAAGAAACACACTTATTATACACACTATCACTTATTGAACCTAATCTAGTAATCTTATCTGCTCCTGCTAATATAGACTTATCACTACTTTCAGACACCAATACAATTGGATTTTCCTTAGCAATTGTAGAACCTGTAAGTGCATTTACTAAATCATATCCATCACTTAAATAAAATTCTGATGCATCTGGATAAAATTCTTTTATAACTTTCTTATTTGTGTCATATCTATCTGAACCACCAAGTCTTTTAGCATTAGTTTTGTTAACTAGGCTAGTACTCATAGATATACTTCCACCTACTGCATATGTTTTTACATTACTTGTTGAAAAAGGCACACTCTTTCCATCGGTAAGTACGATAGGCGCTACGTCTCTTACTGACACAGGTGCAGCACTTATAGTATCTGCTTCTCCTTTATATGCATTAGTTAGTATCACTTCATCAACTTTTTTAATACCACTTACCTCTTTAGCAACACTATAACTAGTCTTTATTCTGTCATCTCCGCCTAGTCTAGTTACTTGTGCTCCTGTTTTTTTCAGTTCAGTTTCAACTGACTTACTTATTGATAATTCTTTACCTATTATGTATATTTTTTTAACATTTTTTAATCTTTGTCTTGTTTCATTTGGTATTTTATTTTTTTGTGCAAGTAAAATTGGAGCATCAACAGCACCAGCAAGACCACTTGCTGAAAGACCATCTGCTATAGAATTATCCATATTTACCATGATTGCTGTATCATAACTCTTTTTATCTGCTATTAATCCAGCAGTCTCATATATATTGTTACCTTTAATCGTATCTGATGTTAATGCATTTACATTAGGTACATTTATTAGAAATATAGCTAATGTTAGACCTAATGTTAAAACTCTTCTAATTGTTCTCATATTCTTCCCCCTTGATATATCAAGTTTAATTCAAAAATGACTATAGCATAGTAGTACATCTACGCTATAGTCATTTATTATAATTTAATAATTATATATTTGTTATTATATCATAAATTACAAAAAGTTTCCATAATATTGTATAAATTAAAGGAAAAATTTACATTTTAGTTACAATTTCCCATATTTTACTTCTATTTCATATATATATGGTAACAATTTGTAATAAAAATCAATATTTATATTCTATATTTATTGTACTGCTTTACAAAATGAAATTTTATTGTATACAACAAATAGATTACAGCTTTACATAATCTATTTATTAAATAAATCTTTTATCAATATCATTAAGGATGCACCCTGCATCAAGTTTATTATGTTTCAATTTTTTGATTAAGTATTTACTATTTATTTATATGTCAATCTACTTTTCTACCTTTAATTTAATTCTAACATATTTTTTATGTGTTTTATGATATATAATATGATATATTCTAATTAATGATATTTTCAAGTAAAAAAATGTTACTCTATTATAAAGTGATAGTATGCTTGAAAATAAATAAAACACTTAACTTTATTTAAGGAGATTTACGATGAGTAACAAACAAGGTTCTAATATAAAAGATGTAAAAATTAAAAATAAGTTAATAATATTGAAATTGCTTTCTACAAATACACCTATGTCCAGAGTTGATTTAGCTAAGTCTACAGGTCTTACTAAAATGACTTTATCAAATCTAGTTACTGAACTTATTAATGAAAACATGATTAGAGAAATAGAGTCATCAACTTTAAATGCACATTCATCAGGTCGTAAACCTATTTTATTGGATATTTCTAATATATCACCTTGTATCTGTGGAATTCTAATAAGAAGAAATATATGTAAGGTAATTATTTCAGATTTGAAAGGTAATATTGTAAAACAACTTTCTGAAACTTACCCTAAATATCTATCAAATGATGTCTTAAAAGATATAATAAAGAGAATGTTTACTAAAATAATGAAAATCAATAAGAGAGATATAATTGGAATTGGTATTTCTTCAATAGGTCCAGTAGATAATATAAATGGTACCATACTAAATCCTCCAGATTTTGGAAATGTATCAAACCTAAATATAGTAGATTTTATAAAAGAAATGTCTGATTTGCCAATATTTTTGATAAATGATGCTAATTCAGGTGCATTAGCAGAAAAAATGTATGGTTTAGGTAAGAATATATCAAATTATATATACCTACACATAATGAATGGTATTGGAGCTGGTCTAGTTCTAGAAAATAAACTTCATACTGGTAATCTAGGACAGAGCGGGGAAATAGGACATACATCAATTAATTTTAGTGGACCATTATGTAGTTGTGGTAACAATGGATGTCTAGATTATTACACAAGTGTCAGTAATCTAATTAAAAGAATTGAATCATTGAGCCATATTTATCCCAACTCTCCATTAATTAACTGTAAAGACTTTTCCTTAGTCAAGTTAATAGATGAGGCAAATAATAAAGATGCTCTTTCTATGTTTTTGCTTGATGAATTTTGTACATATGTATCATATGCATTGATTAATACACTTACATTGATTGATTGTAGTTCTATAATAATAGGCTATGACTTTAATATCCCTGGTACATTTATAGAAAATACATTATTAAAAAAATTGACTGCTTCAGCAAGTTTTTCTAAATATAAAAAAATAAGTGTAAGACATTCAAATTTTGGAGCAAATGCACCACTAATCGGCTCTATAGCCATTGTCAGTTATAATTTTTTTAATGGTAGTATAAATTTTTATTAAATATGTAAAATATTTAAACACTTTTATTGAATATTTTTCCATTTAATATTATTATATTTTATAAGAGCGTTTAAAATTTGGAGGTATAAAAATGATTTCAGCTAAAATGGAAAAATTACTTAACGAGCAGATTAACCATGAATTATATTCTGCGTATCTTTACCTTTCTATGTCTTCTTACCTTGAAGCAGAAGGACTTAAAGGATTTTCTAATTGGTTTTATGTTCAATATAAAGAAGAGACAGACCATGCTATGTTTTTTTACAAATACTTACATAATGTAGGAGGAAAGGTTCAGCTTGATGCTATCCCAATGCCAGATTCAGACTTTACTTCTGCAATGGATATTCTTGAGCGTACATTGGCTCATGAA
>NZ_OEZH01000170.1:0-34483 GCF_900243075.1 Clostridioides difficile | reverse complement strand
CAGCTTTAATAAACAATTTAGCAGCTGTAGCAAACTCTGAGTCAGACTTTAGAACTTCTCAATTCTTACTTTGGTTTATATCTGAACAAGCAGAAGAAGAAACAAATTGTGAAGACAATATAAAACGTGTTAAACTTGCTGGAGAGGGTGGTCTATTCTTTGTTGACCAAGAATTTGCTAATCGTACATACGCAGCTCCAACAAATCCACCTGTGACAATATAATGTTTAAAAATTTTTAATATAATAAATAAGGTGTTTTAATGAAAATCAAGATTGATTCTGCCCATTAAAACACCTTTTATTATTCGTTTTATATGTAGTATTTTATTGTTTATACAGTACTATTTCACAATTAGACTTAAAACTATACTTTAAAATATTTTAACTTTAAATTTGGGGTGACTGAAAATCACACTATTTAATTTATAAAATGTGATTTTCAGCCGGTGCTTTAATCATGGTTGAATACCAAAACTTATAAACTATTTATATTTAACTATTAAGGCGTCTACTGCACATACACCTTTTCCTTTAGGATATACAAACACTGGATTTAAATCTATTTCCTTAACCTCATCCTTATTTTCATAAGCATATTTTCCTAACTTAACCATCATATCTGCAAGAGCATCAATATCGCAAGGTTCACTTCCTCTATATCCATTTAAAAGCTTAAATGATTTTAATTTTTCAAGCATCATGATAGCTTCATCGTGATTTATAGGTAGTGGATATAAAGTAGTATCTTTAAATACTTCTACAAATACGCCTCCTAAACCAACTAGTAACATTGGGCCAAATTGGTCATCATTAGTTATACCAATAATAATTTCTATTCCACTTTCTACCATTTCTTGAACTAGTATACCATCAATCTTAGCATCTGGTTTTTCTTTTTTTACATTGGCTAAAATCTCATTATATGCATCTACTGCCTCATCTCTATTCTTAATCCCTATTTTAACTCCTCCAACATCAGATTTGTGTAATATTTCGGAAGAATTTATTTTTAAGACAACAGGATAGTTAATATAATTTAAGATTTCATCTAATTCATCAATACTTTTTGCATTACCTTGTCCTGGTACTGGTACTCCATATTCCTTCATCTCAATTTTGCTATCTAACTCTGATAACGCTACTACATTATTTGAGTCTCTTTTCTTAACAGCTTTAAATTCCAAAGTTCTCTTTGAGTAATCATAATCTATAAATTTAGCCATTTTATTAAAACAAGTAAATGTAGTTCCAACTGATGACATTATAGGTACTTGATTGTTTTCTAATCTAGTTCTATAATCTAAATATCTATTTCCTTCAAGTGTAGGAACTGCAAACACTGGCTTTTTCAATCCTTGTTCTCTAGCTTCACTTACAGCTTGACAAAGTGTTTCATGCATTTCATTTTCTTCATCTCTTATATTTGCACCTACCATAGTAAATCCAACACTATCATCCTTTTCAAAAGTATGTAATAGACCTACTATCATATCCTTTTCATGGAATAATGCAGTTGTAGCATCTAGTGGATTTTTAGGTGTTGCAAATCCTGGGAGATATTTTTTCATTTCTTCTTTAGTTTCAGAAGATATTTCTGCAAGTTCTACACCATTTTCTTCTGCTAAATCTGCACAAATAGTATTTTCTCCACCTGAGAAGTTTATTGCTGCGAAATTAGAATTTTTAGGTAAATTACCATCTAAAACACTAAAAGCTTGTGCTAAACACATAAACTGTTCTAAGTTTTCCACAGAAATTACTCCGTATTTTTCAAAAATACTTTCAAAAGCCTTACTTGAACCAGCTAAGTTTCCTGTATGAGAAGCAGCAGAAATAGCTCCTTTTTCTGACCTTCCTGATTTCAAGATTATTACTGGTTTTCTTTTTTGAGCAGCTCTTTTTAACGCATATATGAATTTTTGTGGATTTTTTAAACCTTCAAGGTAGATAGCTATTACTGATGCATAATCATCATCTACAAGAAAATCTACAGCATCTTCTAGCGTAACTATATTTCCATTTCCAGTTGAAAAACCATAAGATATATTAAAATAATCACTTGAGACAATCTCCGCAGTTATAAATCCACTTTGCCCTACAATTCCTATCCCAGGCTTTTTAGTATCTAAATCCCACTTAGAACCTCCTGCCCACAGATTAACTTTATCTATACAATTTAGCAATCCCATACAGTTTGGACCTAATATTTTCATATCATATGTATTTGATATTTCTATAAGTTGATTTTCTAAATCTATACCTTCTTCTGTTCCTTCTTCTGCAAATCCACTCGCATATACTACAGCTGCCTTTGTACCTAACTCTCCACAATCTTTTAATACAGATGGAACTACATTTCTAGGTGTACATACTACCACACAATCTACTACTTCTGGAATCTCTTGTATCGTTTTGTAACATTTTCTCCCAAATAATTCTTCTCTTTTGGGATTAACATAGTATACTCTATCTGTATCTTTACTTTTTACTATACTAAGTGCTGCACTTCTACCAAAACCAAGTTTATCAGTAACTCCTACTATAGCAATACTCTTTGGTCTAATAAGTTTTTCCAAACTCATAAATTCACTCTCCTATATATTTATAGTTGTGATTTTAAGTGAATTTTATCTCAAGACGAAGTTTCTTTTGGCACTAAAGATTATTAAATCTTGAGATAAATCACTTAAGATAAGGGTAATTTATTAAATGGCGTTATTATAGCCTTCCATGAATGCTGCTTCATTTTGAACATTAAACTTACCTTTTCCTTTTTCCTCAAAGAAATCACACATAGTTTTTAAAGCTAATTCTTTTTCAAATAATCCAGTTTTCGCAATTAATGCTCCAAGTACTACTATATTTGCTGCTTTTGGATTGTTTACTTTTTGGGCTAATTCTTGGCAATTTATTTTAACTACATTTATATCTTCTCTTAACGCTACATTCTCATCTATTGCAGATGTATTAATAACTACTGTTCCACCTTCTTTAACTAAATTTATATAATCTAAAGATGGCTTATTCATAGCTACCAAAACATCTATTTCTTCCATATCAGGTCCACCTATACTCTCATCAGAAAACTTTACTACACTATATGCTTTTCCACCTCTCATAGTTGGACCATATGCAGGCATCCAAGTTACCTGTTTTCCTAATTCAAGTGCTGACTCAGCTACAATTAGACCAAGAGTTAAAACTCCTTGACCACCAAATCCTGCAAATACTAACTCTTTTTCCATAATTATTCACCATCCCTTTGCTTAAATTCGCCAAGAGTATAATATGGCACGATTTCTTCTTCCATCCACTTGATAGATTTCTCTAGTGATACCCCCCAGTTGGTTGGACAAGGTGCTAATATTTCAACTAATGAATATCCCTCTCCATTTAATTGAGCTTCTATTGCATTTTTTATATATTTTTTTAGATTAATTATTTCTTTTGGACTATGAACTGAACCTCTTGCTACATAGGCTACATCAAAGAAATTTGCTACCATCTCAGGCACTTTTAACGGACTACCAGTAGTCTTTATATCTCTTCCATTTACGCTTGTTGTTGTAACTTGACCTGGCATAGTAGTCCATGACATTTGTCCACCAGTCATAGCAAAGTTATTGTTATTTATTACAAATACAGTCACATTATGGTTTCTATATGCAGTATTTAAAGTTTCAGAAAGACCTATAACATAAGCGTCTCCATCTCCTTGATAAGTCATTACTAATGTTTCTGGAAGTGCTACTTTAACTCCTATAGCTGTAGATGAAGCTCTACCATGTGCAGTTTGCATCTTATCACCATTCCAGCTAAAATTCATATTACAAACACAACCAACTCCTAATGTCAATACATGATTTTTTTCATATCCATGTTCTTCTATTACTTCCGCTATTATACGGTTTACTATTCCATGACCACAACCTGGGCAAAATTTGTTTGGTATTGAAACAACGCTAGGTGTTAATTTTTCTGTAGCCATATTAGAACACCTCCTTAATTTCGCCAGATTTTATTTTGCTATAAGTGTCCATTACTTGCAATGTTTTTGGTATATGATTTCCACTAAATAAACCATACACAGGTACATTTTCTTTACATACTTTCTTTGAAGCTAAAGCAACGTCTTCTACTAACTGACCTGTATCTGTTGACTCTACTGATATAAATCCTTTTACATCCTTGTTTACCTTTTCAAATGCTTTATATGGGAAAGGCCACACTGTTATTGGTCTTATTATTCCAACTTTTTCACCTTGTTCTCTAAGTCTTCTAACAGCATTCATAGTTGTTCTTGATGGTATACCGAACGCTACAAACACATATTCTGCATCTTCGACTTGATAATCTTCCCATTGTTGTTCATTTTCAGTTATTCTCATACGTTTCTCCATACAAAAAGTTGGCTTTTGGTTATCTGCAACTTTTGCATGGTCTCTATTACTTCCATCGTAAGTCCAACCTAAATCTTCTTCTCTCTTTTTAAACTCTGGAAACTCTACTGGTTCCATCATTTGACCTAATGCTGCTTCTGTCAAAATTTCAACAGGCACTCTGTATTTCTCCGCTACATCAAATGAGTTATACATCAAATCTACAGTCTCCTGAATGCTGTTTGGTGCATAAACTATCAAATGATAATCTCCATTTCCTCCCCCTCTAGTATCTCTTAGATAGTCCGTTTGTGCTGAATCAAGTGAACCAAGACCAGGTCCCCATCTCTGTACATTTACAATTACACAAGGATAGTGATTTGCACATAAGTACGAAATTCCTTCTTGTTTTAAAGATATTCCTGGTCCTGAAGAACTCGTCATAGACCTCATTCCACTTGCATATGCTCCATATACCATATATATAGCAGCCATTTCATTTTCGGATTGTATAAAAGTTCTTCCTAGTTCAGACATTCTATGTGATAAAAATTCCATTACCTCTGTTTGAGGTGTAATTGGATATCCTGCATAAAATTCACAACCACCTCTTAGGGCTGCTTCTGCAATGGCGTGGTTCCCCTTCCACATCTTCTTCATATTATCCCAACTCCTTCTAAGCCTCTTGACATGCTTCTTCTTTAATTATTTCAAAAACATTATCTGGACACACTTGATAACAAATTCCACAAAGTATGCATTTACTTTCATCAACTTCTACATGAGCATAGCCTTCTTTATTTATCTTATTTGATATTTTCAATGCTCCTTTTTTGCAAGATATAACGCAGTATTCACAACTTTTACATCTCTCTGCGTTTATTTTTAAGCTCATATCTACACCCCATTTCATAATATTTCTATCTATTATCCAACACTTGGCTCTTCTTTAAGATTTAATATTTCCCTTAAAACTGCTACAAATTTCTTATTTTCTTCCATAGTTCCAATACTTACACGTGCATGTGTAGCACTTGGTCTTATTACAAAACCTCTTTTTTTCAAATCTTCAAATAATTTAGGTATATCTGTTTTCATATCTACATAAAGGAAGTTTGCTTGTGAGTCTATAACATCGAATCCCATTTTTGTAAACTCCTCTTTAAAATAAGCCATTCCAGCTCTATTTAAGTCATATGTTTCTTTTATAAATTCTTCATCATCAAGTGCTGCTGTTGCTCCACTTATAGCAACACGATTTGCAGAGAAAGGCTCTTTTACTGTAAATAGAGTTCTTATTATTTCATCTTTAGCAATACCGTAGCCTACTCTAAGCCCTGCAAGACCATATATTTTAGAAAAAGTTCTTGTTACTATAACATTGTAATTTTCTCTTATATACTTAAGCCCATCCACATAATTAGGTACTGTTAAAAATTCTATATATGCTTCATCCAATATAGTTATAATATTTTCAGGGACTTTCTTTAAAAATTCTTCTAACTCTTTATCATCTACAATTGTTCCTGTTGGATTATTTGGATTACATACACATATTAATTTTGTCTTATCTGTAATCTTATCTAATATACCTTGTAAGTCATACTTATAATCTTCTGTTAAAGGTACTTCTACTGGTATTCCTTCATTTTTTACAGTTGCAGTTCTATATGATGGAAATGTTGGGTTACAATATATAACTTCATCCCCTTTATTTATAAAAGCTTCACCTATTAGGGTGATAACGTTATCCGCACCATTAGCAACAATAAAGTTTTCTGGTTTTAAATCTAACTTTTCAGCTAATTTTCTTCTAAGTTCATTAGCCTCTGGTTCTGGATAAAGTTGACCTTGTTTTAACATTTCAATCATAGCTTCCATTGCTTTTGGTGAAGGACCTAGAGGATTTTCATTTGAAGCTAGTTTTATTATTTCTTTTACACCATATTTTTCTTTAACTTTTTCTATTGGTTCACCTGGAACATATTGATGTAATTCTTTTACTGTATTTCTCAATAATTTCTCTATCATTTTTAAAAGCCCCCTCTATATATGTATTTTCATTTATATAAACGCTAGTGCGTCTACTTACTTCAATAACTAAATTTAATCTTCTACTTAAATTTCTTTTAACTAAGCTTTTCTTTGATTTAATTCTTCTCTTATTTGATTTAATTTCTTATCACTTACTGGATATAAGATTGCTATAACAACAGCTATTATTAAAGGTATTGCCATAGAATAAGAAATCATATTTACAAAACCTGATTTAACTGCTTCTGTAACTACCATATCAGCTTGATATCCCATTGAATTCATCAAAACTGTTCTTATAGTAGTTGCAAGTAATACTCCTACTTGTATAGCAACTGGATATAATGACATACTTAAACCTGGTAAATCTTTTCCTGATTTCCAATATCCATAGTCACAAGAACCAGCAAAGAAGTTAAGATTTATTATTGATACTACATTTGAAAAACCTCCACCAATTGCCAGTAACATAGTTACACCTAAAGTAGTTTTTCCCCAAGGAGTCCATGCAACCAATAAGTGACACAAAGCACATATAGAAAAAGAAATTATTGAAGCTAATTTTTGCTCTCTACAGATTTTTATAAATATTGGTGCAAAAAACATGAACGCTACACTTACTAAAGGCATTATTGCTAAAAATACGGCTAATCCACGTTCATCTTCTATTACATATTTAAAATAATATGGAGCCAAAGGTCCTAGACCTATAGATCTTATACATATAAGAAATTCCAGACAAAATGCCATCATAAGTGGTACATTAGTGAATAAAGCTTTTGCCATTTCACTTGCTTTAATTTTTGGCTTTTCCTCTTTTTGAAGAACTTCTTCTTCTGCACCAGATTTTATTATCTCTGTTGAAGAAAACCAAAATACTAAAAGACATCCTACTGCAAAGAATAAATAGGTACCTAAATAACCCATTCCTTCTCCACCTAATACATCTGCAAATAAAACTAATAATAACGGATATGAAAAACCTACTAAGAATTTACCAACTTCTTTGAATATATTCGTAGTAGTTGAACCTATAACTCTGTCTCTAGGTGTCTTAGCAACTACAGGGTAAATAGCATAAATTATAGTGAAAACTACTTGTTGAGCACAAGATGCTATTAATAATAAAGCTGTCATCAAAGGTAAAAGTAACGCTGGGCTTATTTTCATTAATGGAACTATGAAAAATATCCCATATGTTAGTGCTAAGGCTGCTGGTGCATATCTAAGCCATGGATAATATTTTCCTTTTTTAAATGGCTGTTTGTCAAATATTGTACCTGTTATAGGAGCTATAGCAATTTTTATAAAAGATTGTACAATTTGCATACCACCTGCCATAATTACACCAAGCTTTGCTACATCAGTTAAAAAGATATTTGTTACTGTTGATACAAAGTAACCTATAAAATTGTATGCTAGGTTTATAGAACTTGAATATGTGTATATTGCTCTTTTTTTAGGGTCTCTCATATCCTCTCTAAAATTTGATATAAGGTTTCCTTTTGGCTTGCTTTTTTGACTACTCACATCTACCCCTCCCTTATAAAATTTGATTACTTTTTATTATTCACGTATAATAATCTACTCTTGAAAATTCCAACTATTTTTTCTTAGTTTGGTTTAGATTTTTATATGTGTATAATTTTAATTTAATTATATTCTTAAAATTCATAATTGTCAAACACTTTTTGAGTTTTATTTCCCCCTCTTAAAATTAATTAAAAAGCTATTTTTACTTAACTTAGTTCTATTTTTTATTGTTTTTTTGTTTTGAAAGATTACTAAAATATATACTTTAAATTATTTCATTATATTTCTACTAATTTATAACCTTTTTAAATTTATTCAAGAATAATTTCTTAGAGATATTTCTATACTACAGTTAGATATTAAAAATAAATCTTTCTTTTTTAAATTCCTTTTATTTTTATACATGTACTATTGATTTAAGAATAAAAGCATGTTACAATTACAAAAAAAGAATCTATCAATCAAACATCATTATATAAATTAATTTCAGAATTTTCAATTTTTTTATTTTGTCCAATTTGTAGATAGCATTATAAATTATTATAGATATACTAATCCAAAACTAGTAAAAATTAATATCGTATTACTTTTATATAAAATATATTTAAAATATATTTTATAAATTTTATTAAAATATTTTATAAAGGAGAAGGGACTATGTTACTTTTAATTATTACGTGTGCAGTATACATATGGATTGGTTTTTATTTTTCTAAAAAAGTTAAAACAGCATCTGATTTCCTAATTGCGGGTAGAAATCTTCCTTTACCCATACTAGCCGCAACTATTGCTGCTACATCTTTTGGAGGAGGATGCTTAGTTGGTGGAGTTCAATGGGGAGCTGAAAGAGGTCTATGGGTTGGAATGTACTCTACTATAGGTGCAGCTTTGGCTTGCTTTGTAAACGCATTTTTCGCAGGAAAGCTAAGAAGTTTATCTTGTGATATAACACCTGCTGATTATATTGAAACTAGATATGGTCATAGTGTATTTTTAAGAGTTTATCAAAGTATTGTAACACCAATATCAATATTAGCCATTATGGGTAGTCAATTAATCTCTTTTGGTTCTGTATCTACCGCATTTGGTATTCCTTATGATATGGCAGTAATTATAGGAGTAATAGTAATCATTATATATACTTATACATCAGGAATGTGGGGAGTTGCAGTATCAGCATTTATTCAACTTGCTATTTGTATAGTGTTTTTGCCAATAGTGGCTTATATAAGCCTAAAATTAGTTGGCGACAATCCTTTACTTATGTTACAATCAATGGTAAAAGAACCATTCTTTCCAGGAAATAAATCGATTAATGATTTTATGTATACAGTTTTACCATTAGTTCTAGGCTCAATATTTTCTTATGAAAGTTTTTTAAGATATCAATGTGCTGATAATGCTAAAAATGCAGTTAAAAGTAGTGTAATTGCAGGATTTATACTACTGTTTCTTGCTTTCCCTATAGGAATAATTGGAGCTATTGGTGGTAGTTTATTTCCAAACATATCATCTGTCCAGGTTTTACCTCAAATGATATCAACAACTTTACCACCTTTAATTTCTGTATTATTCTTGGCTGCTATATTAGCTGCTATAATGTCTACTGCAGATTCATTAATGACCTCAATGAGTGCTATCATATCAAGAGATATTTATAACAAATTGTTACATCCTAATATAGAATTTAATGATTTAAAAAACACTTTAAAATATTCTCAAATTGCCTCAGCTTTAACAGCTGTAGCAGGTGCAATTATAGCACTTAAGTTTGACAGTTTATTAGAATTATTATTTTGGCCAGCACCATTATGTACAGGAGTAATATTTGCACCATTTGTAATCGGACTTTCCTGGAAAGGTGCTACAAAAAAAGGTGCTATCTATGCTGTTATAGTTAGTATGATATTGGCATTATTAAATATGGTTGGCATTCTTACTGTCTTTGACAGAATTTTAATTCCTATAATAGGTGGTTCTATTACAATATTTATAGTTAGTAAATTTTCAAAAAAAGATTGAAAAGAGAGGTATACACAGTAAATATGTCAAAATCAGAAAAAGGCAAAGAAACAAAAGCTAGTATTATAAGTGCTGCTAGAGAATTATTTTTTGAACAAGGTTATCATAAAACGACAACTAGGCAAATTGCAGAAAGAGCTAATACAAATTTAGGTCTAATAAGTTATTACTTCTCAAGTAAAAGCGAAATAGGAGCTATAATATATGAAGATATAAGAGATGAAATGCAGTCTTTAATCTATAACTATCATGAAGAAGGTACTATGATGATGTTCTTTCTTGCTATGAATGCTGACCTTTGTTTTCTTCTAAAAAATGAAGCATATCGGAATTTTTATTTGGATATAGCTTATGAAGAAGCTATTTTAAGCTATCAACGAAGTGTAACTGAAATGGTTATGAAAAGATATGTTAATGATAAAGAATCTATAGAACATGATGAGTTAATACTTTCTTGTATTGGTATACTTGCTATGAAACCTGAGATAATTAGGGTTTATATTTCACACAAGTACGATATATCTTCTCAAGCTGTAATAAAGTATTTTACAAAACAATTTCTCATTAACCTTGGTCATAGCACTGATTTATGTGAAGATATTTTAGAAGAGCTGAGTAAATACTATATAGATATAGTTGATAACTTCACTCCAATAATAACTCGCATAAGAACTTAATAGAATTTTATCGGATTCTTAGAGACTGAAATTTTAAAATCGCAATTGGATTTTAGGATTTCAGTCTTTACTATATCTAAAGATATTTTAGAGTATTTTTTCTTAATAGTGCAAGTATTCTACACAATCATATCTATAAATTTTTTTATCCATAAATTCCAAAGACGCCATTCATGACCTCCAACACACTCTTCATATGTAATATCTATATTTAAAGACTCTGCATACTTCTTAAATGTCTGATTATTTTTATATAAAAAATCTCTATCACCACAGAATTGATAAATTTTAGGAATATCTTCATTTCTTTCTTTAAGATTCTTAAGTACGTAGAGCAAATCATTCTCACTATTTCTAGCATCTTCTGGTCTTCCAAAATCATGAAATAGGATATCTGCGTTAGTTTCTATTTGTTGATTTTCTAACTCATGAATCATATCAGGTGAACCAGAAAAACTTGCAACTGCTGAAAATTCTTTTGGTTTTGAAAGTGCTAACTTTAAAGCACCATACCCTCCCATAGACATTCCAGCTACAAAGTTATCTTCTCTCTTATCTGATAGAGGAAATATAGCTCTAACAAATTTAGGTAATTCCTCACTTACAAAAGTGAAATATTTATGTCCATACACCATATCTGTATAAAAACTTGTTTCTACTCTTGGTATCACGAGAGCTATATTTTTATTTTTAGCATAATGTTCTACATTAGTATATCTAATCCATGAACTTTGGTCATCTTCTAGACCATGAAATAAGTATAATGTTTTAAACTTACCTTCAAAATCATATATCTCTTTACCACTAAAAAGTTCTTTTCCATTTGCTACAGGTAAAACTACAATTACATCAGTTTCTCCTCCTGTATATTTAGATTTAAATTTACATTCTATAAATGCCACAAAAAACACCTCTTCTATAATGATTTTATATCTAAAAAGCACCAAGAGTTTAGCTTTCTCAGTGCTTTAAATATTTCTTAACTTATATATTTTTAACTAAAAATAACATCTGTTTTTGGCTACATATAATCGGAAGTATCTGTTGGTAATCCCTTCTTATCCAATTTCTCTTCAACAATATCTTTAATTATAGAATAAATCACAGCAAACATAGGAACTCCTATAACCATTCCAATAAAACCTAATAGCTTTCCTGCAACCAATAATGAGAATAAAATCCAAAATGCAGATATACCAATTGAATCTCCAAGTATTTTAGGTCCTATAATATTTCCATCTATTTGTTGTATTATTAATATAATCAACAATAACCATAAAGCTTTTATAGGAGAAACAAACAATACTATTATTGTAGATGGTATCGCTCCAAATAAAGGTCCAAAGAAAGGAATAATATTTGTAATACCAATTATAACTGATATTAATAATGCATATGGCATTTTAACTACTGTAAGTATCACAAATGTTAGAATACCTATAATGAATGAATCTAATATCTTACCGCCTAGAAATCTTCCGAATGTATAGTTACTTCTGTGAGTTAACTCTAAAATTCTAGAAGCTTGTGTTTCTGTAAATAGAGCATAAGTTATTTTTTTACTTAATCCATAAAATTTTTCCTTATCAATTAATAAATATACTGAAACAATTAGCCCTAAGACAATATTCCATATACTAGAAGCTACATTCTTTAATATATTTCCTAATATTGGTATTAAATCTGTTACAAATTTTATGATGTATGCAACAAACTCATTCCATTTGTCTACTGCCAAATTAAAGTATTGTTCATCAAGATTTAAATCAATCATTAATTTATCAATAAGCTTAGTTGCATTATTTACATACATAGGTATATCATTTGCTAGTCCAACAATACTCTCAATTACTTGAGGCAATACGAAATACATAAATAAGTAAAGTATCAATGCGGCTGTTGCATATGTTAATAAAAGACCCAATCCTCTTTTTGATTTTTGTTTTAGGTTTTTTAATTTCTCACTTTTTATAAAAACTCTATCTTCATAAAACTTTAAAATAAAATTAAGAAGATATGCAATAGCAAATCCTATTATAAAAGGCTGTAAAGTTGTAAATATAGCATCTAAATTATTAGAAAACACATCAATTTGTGATGATACTAGATAAAATATAATACTAGAAGCAGTTATTATAAATGTATAAATTGCTATCGTTGTGTACTTTGTATTCCAATTAATTTTCATTTTTTCCTCCTTATTTCTATATAATTAAATTTTATCACAAAATCACCACTATTATAACAAATATGCCAAATTAAAATTTTAATTGCATAAAGTATATTCAAAATACAAACTTTTAATTTTATTTATGTTCATTTTTCTACAATATAAGCTACATTATCTTTTTAAGAATCTTAATTAATTTATCATTATATGGCGCATATCTAATAGGAATATCCAAATTTAATTTTTTTAACACACTCTTATAATGTGTAAATGTATCAAATCCAGATTTTCCATGATATGAACCCATACCACTTTCACCAACGCCACCAAATGGCAAGTAATTCGTAGCTATATGCGTAATTGTATCATTTATGCAACATCCCCCTGATGGAATCATTTCTAAAATTTTATCTTCTAGATACTTATTTTTTGTAAAAATATAAACGGCTAATGGATTTGGTCTTTTTATAATTTCTTGTATGACTTCATCCAAATCTTTGTAAGTTAAAATAGGAAATATAGGACCAAATATCTCTTCTTTCATTATATTATCATCCCAATTAGCATTGTCTACTATAGTTGGTTCTATTTTTAATGTTTTACTATTATAACCTCCACCATATACTACTTTATCTGTATCAATAAGAGATACTATTCGCTTAAAATGTCTTTCATTTATGATTTTAGGAAATTGCTCATTATTACATGGATTATCTCCAAAATACTTATTGATATAATATTTTATTTTTTCTATTAACTCATTTTTTCTATCTTCATGCACTAAGACATAATCTGGAGCCACACAGGTTTGTCCTGCATTTATTAGTTTTCCCCATGTAAGTCTTTTTGCAGTAAGGTCTATATCTGCATCTTTTAAAATAATACACGGACTTTTTCCTCCAAGCTCTAAAGTTATAGGAGTCAAATAATTTGATGCCGACTTCATAACTATTCTGCCAACATTAGTACTTCCTGTAAAAAATATATAATCAAATCTTTCTAAAAGTAATTTTTCACTTTCTTCCTGATTTCCTTGAACAACTGCAATATATTCTTTTGAAAAATTATTTTCAATTATGTCATTAATAATATTGGATGTTGATACAGCGTATTCAGAAGGCTTTACTATGATGCAATTTCCTGCTGCCAATGACCAAACTAATGGTATAAGTGCTAATTGAAAGGGGTAATTCCAAGGTGACATTATGAGCGTAACACCATAGGGTTGTGGAATAATCTTAGATATAGATGGAAAATTAACCATACTTGATCTAACTCTTCTTGTCTTACTCCATTTTCTTATATTCTTTATAGCAAAATCTAATTCACTATAAAACATACCTACCTCTGTCATAAAACCTTCAAATTCCGATTTATTTAAATCTTTCTTTAGTGCTAAAAGTATTTTTTCTTCATTTTGTAATACAACTGACTTAAGTTTCTTTAACTGCTCTAAACGAAACGATATATCTCTTGTTTTACCTGTATTATAATATTTTCTTTGCATTTTAACTAACTCTTTTATCTCCATTGTTAGAAATCCTTTCTTTAAGAATTATACCAGTACATTTTTAGAAAAAGATTTAAATTTATCTTAACATTGTTTTTTATATCATAATAAATTCATCTCAATATAACATAAATCTTCCAATAAAAAAAGCCCCCTTATTAAGTATAAGTAAGCTTATAAAATAATTTATTTTAAAATCAACACTTTTTAAAATTATACCCTTATTGAAACAATTAAATTATCCATCTTTAATAATATTATTATTTTATAAATAATGTCTAATAAATTTCTATAGAGTCTAACTTTAGATAATAAATAATTGTAAGTATATACCTCTTAAAGTGCTCTTATATAATCGAGTATTGGGTCTAGATTTTCTTTATTACACCAATCAAAAGCTTCTCCAGACAATAAAGGTGCTTCTATTGGTTTAAGACCTTGACGTTCTTTTTTAGCTATAGATTTTTTAAAAAAGCTACAAAGAGTATAGTCTAGCAAGGACATTTTTGTCTCATCCCATGCCCCACGACAATAAAAACAAGGAACATTATTTAATTCACCCTTAAAGTTTACTTCTTTTAATCTCTTTATTACTTCATCATTATATGGAGCAGCTCCTACACCAAATACTACTAGATTTTTTTTCTGTAATTCTTTATAATTTTTTTTAAAAAAAGAAATTCCTGCTATATTACAAGCATAAAGACCTCCTCCTAAAATAATCGTATCATACTTCAAAACCTTTTCTATATTAATATTCTTAGTTTCAAAAATATCACAAGACAATAATTCTGAAAGCCATTTAGCATACTTCTTTGTTGAACCATATTTACTCTTATAAATCACTAATACATTTTTCATATAAATTGCCCCCTTTTTGATGCCATACAAAGTTGATTTGACACTTGCTTACTCTCCAAGGTCATTATTTTCTACATAATTCTTTATATTTTCAATTCCTGTACTTAATTTCATAATTCCAAAAAATAATTGTTCCACTTCTTTCTCTGTAAAATCTTTAAATAAAAGCTGTAATACTTTTTCCTGCATACCTCTTACTTTTTCAGAATACTCTTCCACTTTATCTTTTGTTAAAAGACAAGTAGCTCTTGAATCTTTTTCATTTTGCTCAATTTGTATAAAACCTTTCTTTTCTAAAGCAATAGCCAATTTTTTTACATTTTGTCTTGAACACCCCATTAGTTCTCCAAGTTTAGTTAAGGTAAGAGTTTCATCTACAGACTCTGCAATAGCTAAAAGTAACCATTGTTTCATTGTTAGTTCTGGGTCTAATTTATCACATGTAGTTTGAAGTTTATTTTGCATTACAAATATACTTGCAAATATAGCTTGTTTTCTACTATCATCATCTCCCATAAATTTTTTCATTAAAGTTTCTACATCCATTATTATATACCTCTCTTTATCTTAGATTTTAATTTTTTAATAATTTCAAATAGTAACTAGTTACCATATATTATAGTAATTAGTTACTACTATGTCAATAAATTTATTTTTATTATAAATAGCAAAACGGCATAGCTTTATGCCATACCGTTTCACAAAATCATATTTTACAATCATTCTATAAGTTATTATAAAATTATACATTAAATATATTTCAAGTTATAATAACTTTTCAAAACTTACTCTAAAACATACTTTCTATACTTATTATATTCTATATTGCTACACTCCACATCTAAAAGAGTCCCTTCTTCTCTGTATTCTGTACTTATAACACTTGTGTTCTCATTAAAATAAGAAGCTACATGACCTTTGTCATATGGAATTAAGAACTTGCATCTTATATAATCTTTAAATATACTATCACAAATACATTTTATCATTTTATCTATGTTTATATTTTCTTTAACCGAAATAAAGAGACCTTCTTTATCTATACCACCTACAACATTATCTAATAAATCTTCATCAATTAAATCAATTTTATTATATATATGAATTATAGGTATATCATTTGCACCAATTTGTTTTAGAGTATCTTCTGTTACTTTAATATGACTTTTATAGCTTGGATTTGAAATATCAACAACATGCAACAATATATCTGCTTCACATGCTTCTTCTAATGTTGATCTAAATGCTTTTACTAAATCATGTGGTAGATTACTTACAAACCCAACAGTATCAGACAATAAAAATTCTTTGTTATTTGCAAGAACTATATTTCTAACAGAAGTTTCTAGTGTGGCAAATAGCATATTCTTCTCAAACACTTTCTTTTCTTCAGAATTCTTAAATATATCTACTAATTTATTCATTATCGAAGATTTACCAGAATTTGTATATCCAACTAGAGCTACATTTGGAAGATTTGATTTTATTCTCATACTTCTTTGAGTTTCTCTTTGGAATTTTAAATCATCCAACTCCCTATTTAGAGAAGTTATCTTTTCTTCTATTCTTCTACGGTCAAGTTCTAACTTCTTCTCACCAGAACCTCTATTTTTAGTACCAACTCCACCACTTTGACGTCCTAAATTTTCATTTGAGCCTATAAGTCTTGGTAACATATATTTTAAACTTGCCACTTCTACTTGAAGTTTAGCTTCTCTAGTTTTTGCTCTTTGTGCAAATATATCAAGTATCAATGCTGTTCTATCTATGATTTCGCAATTAAGCTTTTCTTCAAGATTTTTGAGTTGTGATGTAGAAAGTTCATTATAAAATACAACTATATCTGTATTTTCCTTCTTTATTAAGTTTAATAATTCCTCAACTTTACCTGTCCCAATGTAATATGCTCTGTTGACCTGCTTTGCATTTTGAGTTATACTTCCAACAACATCAATATCACATGCTGAACATAAGTTTTCAAGTTCAATCATCAGTTCATTAAAGTCTTCAGATTTGTTATTTATATTTAATCCTACTACTATTCCTTTTTTCGCCATATCCATATTCTCCTTATCTGCTATTTTTTATTTAATATACAGCACGAGATTATGGCTCTATAATTAAATTCATCAAGAATTCTATTTTTTTATCTTATCCTTAAATGCCACTTCTAATTTAACATTATAATAACCATAATCGTGCATTATTTTCTCAATCTTATATAAAAAATCACGTTAATACACCTCCTCCCAAATATATTATGTAGTTTTTTCAACAAAAAAACTCCTTACAAATCTAAGTAATACAAAACAAGCTACTTATATCATAAGAAGGATTAAAATTCTAAATATATATTAAAAAATACATCAGTTTAATTAACTATATGTAATTATCATTTTATATTTAACCCGATTCTTAAATTTAAGTAGTTATTTACATGATTAATAAAAGCAATAGAAATATATACTTTAATATAATCATCAACCATTAAAATTAAATTTTATCTATAATAAAATTTAAAGAATACGATTAAATATACATTTTGATAATCACCTCCAACATTTTCCTTATTATATATTATAATAAAATAAACACTTTGTAAATACATAAAATAGTGTGGTTTCCTCAAAATATAGAAAATCCTCTTTTTCATTGTTGAAATGATGAAAATATATTTGATTTCATACAAAAAAGGGTGCCTTATGAACTAAAAAGTTCATTTTAAGACACCCTTGTTTATTTTATTTTATCTTATTAATAATACTCATATACTAAGACAATTCTTTATTACATTGCTTCATCTTCTTCAAATTGAGAATTGTAAAGATTAGCATAGAATCCGCCTTTCTTTAGAAGTTCCTCATGATTTCCTTGTTCAACTATATCTCCATCATTCATAACTAGAATCATATCAGCATCACGTATAGTTGATAATCTATGGGCTATTACAAAACTTGTTCTACCTTCCATAAGATTATCCATAGCTTTTTGAATCAGTACCTCTGTTCTAGTATCGACAGAACTTGTAGCCTCATCTAATATCAAGATTTTAGGGTCAGCTAAAATAGCACGAGCTATAGTCAATAATTGTTTTTGACCTTGAGAAACATTACTTGCTTCTTCATTTAATTTCATCTTATATCCATCTGGTAATGTCTTAATAAATCTATGAACATGTGCAGATTTAGCAGCCTCTATAACTTCTTCATCTGTAGCATTCAACTTACCATATCTTATATTTTCCATAATTGAACTACTAAATAACCATGTATCTTGAAGAACCATACCAAACATTTCTCTAAGCTCGCTACGATTGAAATCTTTAATATTATGACCATCAATCAATATTGAACCACTATTAACATCATAAAACCTCATTAAAAGTTTAACTATTGTAGTTTTTCCTGCTCCTGTAGGTCCAACAATAGCAACTTTTTGACCAGGTTTAACATTTACTGAAAAATCATTTATTATAGTCTTGTTTGGATTATATCCAAAGTTAACATTTTCAAAATCAATTTTGCCTTCTAGACCATCTATTGAAACTGCATTTTCAACAATTTGGTCCTCCTCTTCCTCTTCTAAAAACTCAAATACTCTTTCAGAAGCTGCTGCTGTTGATTGTAGCAAGTTGGCAACCTGTGCAATCTGAGTCATTGGCTGTGTAAAGTTTCTTACATATTGTATAAATGATTGTATATCCCCAACCTCAATAGTTTTCTTAATTGCAAGCCAACCTCCTAAAATTGATACCATTACATATCCTAAGTTTCCAATAAACATCATAAGTGGTTGCATTATACCTGATAAAAATTGAGATTTCCATGCTGAATTATACAAGCTATCATTTAACTTATCAAATTCTTCAATTACTTCATCTTCACGATTAAATGCTTTTACTATTGTTTGACCACTATAAGTTTCCTCAACTTGACCATTTACATTTCCTAAATATTCTTGTTGATATCTAAAGTATTTTTGTGATTTCTTTACTATTCTTGAAATTACAAACATTGATATTGGTAATATTAAAATTGCTACCAATGTCATAATCCCACTTATAGATAACATCATTATCAAAACACCTATCATAGTTGTTACTGATGTTATAAGCTGTGTCATACTTTGATTTAAACTTTGGCTTAGAGTATCTATATCATTCGTAATTCTTGATAATATTTCACCATGTGTCTTAGTATCAAAATATTTCATTGGCAATCTATCCAATTTTACGGAAATCTCTTTTCTTAAATTATAGGATACTTTTTGCGAAATTCCACTCATTATAAATCCTTGTACAAAAGAGAATAATGCACTTATCAAATAAAGGCAAAGTAAAAATGATAAGATTTTTCCAATTGCATTAAAATCTATACCTACATTTCCTCCAGAAACCTTACTCACTAATCCTTCAAATATCTTTGTAGTTGCCTTACCTAAAATTTTTGGACCTACTATAGAAAACGATGCACTACCAATAGCAAATACAATTACTAAAATTATTGATATTTTAAATTTAGATAAGTATGCAATTAATTTTCGCATAGTCCCTTTAAAGTCATTTGCTTTTTGTCCTGCTCCCATAGATTTTCCCATAGGACCTCTTCCCATTCTACTCATTAGCTAGCTCCTCCTTTGAAAGTTGTGATAAAGCTATTTGCTCATAAACTTCGCAATTTTTTAGAAGCTCTTTATGTGTTCCTATTCCAACTATTTCTCCTTCATTTAATACAATTATTTGTTCTGCATGTAAGATAGTGCTAATTCTTTGTGCAACTATTAGTACAGTACTTTCAGCAGTTTTTGATTTTAAAGCCTTACGAAGAGCTGCATCAGTCTTTAAGTCAAGTGCTGAAAAGCTATCATCAAATATATAAACTTCTGGATTTTTTGCTATTGCTCTTGCAATAGAAAGTCTTTGTTTTTGACCTCCAGACACATTTGTTCCACCTTGAGAGATTTCAGTTTTAAAAGCTTCTGGTTTAGAATCAATAAATTCTGTGGCTTGAGCTATATCAGCTGCTATTCTCATTTCTTCCTCTGTTGCGTCTTTTCTACCATATTTTAAGTTGGATTCTATAGTACCAGAGAACAATACTCCTTTTTGAGGTACATATCCAATTTTTTCCCTTAAATCATGTTGAGAAACATTTTTTATATTAACTCCATCAAATAATATTTCCCCCTCAGTAACATCAAAGAAACGAGGAATTAAATTTATAAGAGTTGACTTACCGCTACCAGTACTTCCTATAAAAGCAGTTGTCTCTCCTGGTTTTGCTGTAAAAGATATATTTGTTAATATAGGTTCTTCTGCATCTGGGTACATGAATGAAACATTTTTAAATTCAACAAGACCTTTTTTATCTTCTTTAAATTCTTGTGCTTCTGATTTTTCTGGGTCTTTAATACTTATATCTGATACTAATACTTCATCTATACGTATAGCTGAAACAGACGCTCTTGGAAGCATGATAGATATCATTGATATCATCAAGAATGACATTATTATTTGCATTGTATATTGTATAAATGCCATCATATCTCCAACTTGCATTGCTCCAGAATCAACACTATATGCACCCCTCCAAACTATAAGAACTGTAATAAGGTTCATTATAAGCATCATAGCAGGCATCATACATGTCATGACCCTATTTACAAAAAGATTTGTTTTAGTTAGATTTTTATTTGCTTCATCAAATCTTTTTTCTTCATGTTTCTCAGTACTAAAAGCTCTGATAACTGGAATACCAGTAATTATTTCACGACTTACTAAGTTTAACTTATCAACAAGCTTTTGAACTAGTTTAAACTTAGGCATAACCACTGAAAATAACACTACAATTAATGATAAAATCGCAACGACTGCTACTGCTATAATCCATGCCATTGAAGTATTTGTGTCTAAGACCTTTATCACCCCACCTATAGCCATTATAGGTGCATAGAATACGATTCTAAGCAACATAACCATCAACATTTGTATTTGTTGAATATCATTTGTACTACGAGTAATTAACGAAGCTGTAGAAAATTCATTCATTTCAGTATTTGAAAATGACATAACTTTTCTAAAAACTCCACTTCTCAGATTTCTACCTACACTTGCTGCTACTCTTGCTGCTAAGAATCCTACTGTTATTGTTGCTACCATACTAATCATAGCTATCCCAAGCATTTTAGCCCCAGTAAATAATATATAATTATTTTGAGTTTTTTCTGTATCAATACCTATTTTCTCATACTCTGACTTTACATATGATACTGAACTTTGTGTTATCATGCTCTCTGGCATACCTTCAAAGCCTTTGCTCATCTCTTTAGTCAATGTATCTAACTTATCTTTTGGCATTGCTGATAACAATTTAAATATATCAATATCTCCACCTTGAGTAGCTTGTGGTGGAAGTTGGCTCATTAGTTGAGCTTTCATCGCTTTGACTTCTTTACTATCACCTTCAAGTCCTGATACTATTAAAATAGCTTTCCCAAAAATAGTGTTTAAATCATCTATAGTATCTTTATCTTTAGTATTTAACTCATAAAGAGATTCATCTTTTAGTCCTGGATACTTATCTTTATACTTAGTATAATCCTCTTTATTCAATAAAGTATAATTATCTAGTACTTTATCCTTACTATTTTTATCCATGAATAAAGTAATTTTATCTAATTCTCCCTCTCTAATCACAGATGGAACAGAGTTTTCTACTCCACCTTGTTGTATACCTACATTTACTATATTGGATGTGTATTCTGGTAAAGAAAGGTCACATACCGCTTGAACTACCAATAGACAGACTATTATTGCTATTGATAATGCCGATTTCTTTAAATATTTAATTAATTTAAACATACATTTCTTCCCTTCTGTAATATTAATTAGTCTAATGACATTGAATTGAAAAATATTATTTTAACTTTAAAAGTATTTTTCATCTTCATGTTTATGACACCTTTCTTTTAAATTATCTCGTACTTGCATTAGGAGTCTTCTAAGTACTATTTTTTCCTCTTCACTAAATCCTAAAAAGAATTCTCTTTCTAATTCCTTATTAAATTCCTCAACTTTATTGCATGTTTCTAAACCTTTATCTGTTAAAAAAATCCTAGATACTCTTTGGTCTTTTTCATCTTGTTTTCTTTCTACAAGTCCAGCTTTTTCCATCCTCTTTATCATAACTGTAGTTGTAGATGCTTTTACTTTTCTTTTATCTGCTAATTCCTTTTGACTTTGCCCATTTTTCATTTTTAGAGAAAAAAGTATTTGTGGCTGACCATGATACAAACCTAATTTATCAAAATAAAAATGAGTTCTTATAAAATATATTCGCATTAATTGCAAAAAAACATCATTTAATTTTTCTTCAGAATTACTATTCATGCTTGCCCTCCTTATTTTTATATTACTTAGTCGGCTAAGTATTATTTTACTATATCGTATACTTTTTTTCAATATATTTATAAAAAATTCATATAAATTTCATTTATTAAATATTTTTACATCATATAGTTATAATTTTAATAAGTAATAGTAAGATTTTTAATTAGTCAGCTACTTATATTTTTTATTCTAAAGCTTCAAATAAACCTTTTCATATCTTTCCAAGCAAAAAAATTGTCCCAAAATAAATTTTGAGACAACACCCTATTTAAGTAGTATATTTCTTATATAATACTATAATATCCTACTTATCTTCATATCCATTTACAACAACATCTAACTTTCCAGTCTCTGGTGATATGATTAGACCATGTACAATAATCCCATCTGGAATCAAAGGATGTCCTTTTATTAAATCAATACTATCTTTTACAGATTCTTCTGCAGAATCAAATCCATGTAACCATTGTTTTGTATCAATGCCAGCACTACGAAGTGTAAGTATCACATCATTAGATATTCCCCTATCTAAAATTTTACTAAGCAATTTATCTGTATCAACATTACACATACCACATCCATGGTGTCCTACAACTATAACCTCATCTACATCAAATTCATAAATTGCAACTAGAACACTTCTCATAATACTTCCAAAAGGATGCATTATAGTAGCTCCTGCGTTTTTTATTAGCTTCACATCTCCATTTTTCAAATTCATAGCCTTAGGCAAAAGTTCAGTTAATCTTGTGTCCATACAAGATAAGACTACTATTTTTTTATTTGGATGTTTTGAAGTCACATATTGTTCATATTCTTTACTCTCTACAAATGATTTATTATATTCTAATATCTCTTCAAGTTTTCTCATATGTAATCTCACTCTCTTTAAAAATTTTTTTATTATTATATCACTATTGAACTGCAATATATACATATATAATTTAATTTATATTTATTAAGTATTTTTATAAAATTATTACTCTACTGTAAATCTTACATATAACTTATGTTTATAAGTATTTACATATTTATTTTTTTATAATCGAAGCTAGTATTATATATTTTCATTATTTATTTAATTAAATATTTTTTTGAAATCTTATTCAAAAAATTCTCACTTATAATTACTTTTTTATTTCACTTCTATATTATTAGATTTAAAAATATTGACATTATTAATGGAATAATCAAGCTTAAAATACTCATCAAAAAATTTTCTAGATACATTAATTATTCAACACTATGAAATCTAAAATTATTTAAATTTTCAAAATATATTCCATGTATATAATATGTAATTGTAATAAAAAATGCTATAATTAACATATTATTATTTCATTTTATTATTGTAGTATGGGTATGAAATTACGAAAAATATTTGTCTAGTTGAAAATATGATTTATTCGTATTTGTTTATTGTAGATACAGACTATGCAAAATAAATAGTACTTATTTCAGTATATAAACATATATAGTCTACATTTAGGCTAAAAAAGCATAAATAGTCTATATAAAACAGCTTAAACTATGAATATAATCTAAGGTGGAGGGATAATAATTGGCAAATATTGGAAAAATAATAGGAGATAGAATAAAAGTCTATAGAACAAAATTAGGATATAGTCAAGAATTTCTTGCAGAAAAGGCAGGTTTACATACAACATATATTGGTCAGATTGAAAGAGCTGAAACAAATACATCTATCAATATTATAATGAAAATTGCTACTGCTTTAAATATACCACTGGAATTGTTATTTGCAAATATTATTACAGCAGAAGGCATTGATAACTCTATACCTTTAGAATGTTATGAAATGATTAATAAATTAACTAAAAAAGAACAAATTGCAATGTTAGAGTTAATAAAATGTATCATTAAATATAAAGAAATATAAGTGAGGTAAATAGTGACAATAATGAATTATATAGGTAAAAGACTTAAAGAAGAACGTAAAAAAGCGAATTTAACTTCAAAAGAGTTTGCAAATATGGTTGGAGTATCGCCTTGGTATATAACTCAAATCGAAAGTGGTAAAAAGAATCCAAGTCTTAAAACATTCATAAAATTTGTAAGTGTATTAAATATCTCTGCAGATGTTCTTATAAAAGATATTACTCCCATTGGAAAGACATATTTAGAAAATGATATAGACGAAGAGTTAAAAGGCTTAAATTCAAGAGAGCTAAATCTGATATTACAAATTATAGATACCATAAAAAAGAATAGAATATAATTCTTTATATTTTATATAAACAAAAAGGTTATTTGAAATAAATAACCTTTTTTTGTCTTTTTGTGTTAACATTGTCTTATAGTGCTAATGAGCACTATTAGACCATGTTGTGTGGCCTTATTTTAATATAAAACGATTGGGGATAGGCTATGATTGTGATTGAAGGTAGCGATAAATTTAAGATTGCAAAAGAATATATTGATGTAGAATATACTCTTTTTAGCAAAGTAACTTTCAGGTATAAAAAGTTGAAATTTAAAGATAATACTGAATTGAAAAAAATTAAGATGTTTAAATATGGGAATGACTACATACCTAATAAATTAAACCTTTCTTTGAGATATGAGTTTTGTTCTTATAAAAAACAGATACTTAGAGAAACTGTGAACACTTTAAGATTGACAGAAATTTTTTCAAGTGACAATATAGAAGATATTAAATTTATAAAAGATGATACAAAAAAACTAGAAATTAGCATAGAGAAAGTTGTAAAATTTAAACGTCGAAAAAACAGAAATTATGTTTGTTGTTATTGTCCTGATATGTATAAAGACATAAAACTCGACAAGGAATCTATAGATAAAATATATAACAGAAAAATAAAAATTGAAAAAGAAGTTAATATTTTTGAAGATGAAGATGTTCTAATAAACAAAAAAGTATTTAAATTTCCAAAATCTTGGACAAAGAATATGCAAAAATATTGGTTAAACGAAAATAAGTATCCTATATATTCTAGTGTCATTGATGATGATAGGTATAAATGTTGTAACGTACAATATTCAAAAAATAGAGTGATAATCTTATATTACATATATAATTTTTAGAGTACATGATTATAAAAAAGGAAAAAGAATGACAAACATAAATAGCACAAATTTTACATCTAAAGATACATAATATTAAAATGCACTATAAAAAATAACAAAGTGTAAAATTGCTTATATAGTCTAATATGTTTCTATATCAAAATTTTCACTTTTTCAATATATATCTTCTAATTTAGATAAAATCGTCATTATTGAAACTTACTGTCTATAAATAACAGAAATATTAGTATATTATCTTATAATCTAATATTTAATAGTTTTTAATGGCATATTTTAAATATGCCATAGTTGATTTATAAGATTTCCTACAATCCAAGTTCACTATATAATATCAGACAACATCATTTTCTATAATTACTTTCAGAATACATACATTAAATAGTTACTTTTCAGATATCACGTAATTACCTAATTTAAATTTTACTATCTGAAAAGTTTTTTATATTTGATTTATACATCTTAAAGAGTATTCATTTTTCATTAGATATACATAATGTAAAAACATACCAATAAATACTATCCAATATTACTTTTCAGCTTTAATTAAATTAGTTAATACTCTTATGCAATAAATTGAGTACTGAGTTTAATTCTTTAAATGATATCTGTCCTGGTGCTGAAACATTTTTAGCTGCTCCAAAGGTCAACGCGGAACCAAATATTTCTCCACATAATCGACTTATAACTCCCACTCCTGACATTGACATTGTTACTATTGGTCTATCTGCATAAATTCTAAACATTTCATTTGTAGCTTCAAGTAGCACCAACACATCTTTTTCATTTTGTGGCATAACAGCTATTTTAGGTAAATCCGCTCCTAATTCCTGCATCCTACATAAACGAGATATAATCTCTTCTTTTTTTGGAGTTTTATTAAAATCATGATTAGATATAATTACTTTCACTCCTTTTTTATGAGCAAAATTAACTACTTCCTCTACAATTTCATCTCCTATAAATAACTCTACATCTAATAAATCTATTAAGCCTGTATTGGAAATTTCTTTATTCAAAGTAATATAATAATCTTTTGATATTAATTTTTCTCCCCCTTCTACTATACTTCTAAATGTGAATAATAAAGGTATATTAGATATGTAACTTTTTAATTCATAAAGAGTATTCTTAACTTCTTGAATATTTTCCACATTCTCAAAAAAATCAACTCGCCACTCTATAACATCTAAACATTCTTCTTTTAATTCTTTGACCTCTTTTATAATATCTTCTTTATTTTTTCCGATAATTGGTACACAAATTTTAGGTACACCTTCTCCAATATTAATATTTTTTACTTTCACTATCTTTTTCATATTCCCCTCCATAATTAGAAATCTCATAAGATATTTTCTCTTTTCTTCACAGTTCTATTATACAGTAAAAATCCTATACTCTATAACAATACTAACTCAAAAATAATTTATATAAGCATAGTTCTACCATATCTAACATATCATAGTCAAATTACTATTAAAAATTAAGCATCTACTAAACATTAATATTATTCAAATTAAAAATTATTTTATATTAATGTAAATTAAATAGTTGCAAGTTTTATTATCTTGATATATAATCAATTAAAAATATAATTGTTATAAAATACTACATAGTTAAAAGTCTGTTTTTAAATACAAAATATATAGATTATAAATTGAAATATGGATACTATCTAAGGAGTGATTTTGTGAAGAGATGTATTGTAATAGTGGAATAGTCAAAGCACAACATATTACAAAGGAGAGATTTAAACATGACTATTCCAAATTCAAATAAAATATACCCAAGAAGTAATGATTATCAAACTGTATATCTTAAAAATGTAATCACAAGAGAAAATATAGAAGTTGGAGATTATACAATATATAATGACTTTTATAATGACCCAAGAGATTTTGAGAAAAACAATGTATTATATCATTACCCTATAAACAATGATAAATTAATAATTGGTAAGTTTTGTTCAATAGCATGTAACGCAAAGTTTCTAATGACTAGTGGAAATCACACAATGAAATCACAATCTACATATACTTTTCCTATCTTTTATGAAGAATGGGGACTAGATGTCAATCATATAACTGATGCTTGGGACAATAAAGGAAATATTATAATTGGAAATGATGTATGGATAGGCTATGATGCTATAATTATGTCAGGTGTACATATTGGTGATGGTGCAATTATTGGAACAAGAGCAATAGTTACTAATGATGTCCCACCATATTCTATTGTTGGAGGAATACCTGCAAAGATTATAAAAAAGAGATTTAGTAATGATACAATTTCAAAGTTATTAGAAATTAAATGGTGGGATTGGTCATCAAAAAAAATTCAATCAAACATTCAGCATATTAAATCAGGAAATATTGATAAATTAGTTTAATATTTTGTGATTCTTTATCTTAAACTAGATTTTAATGATTCTCTTTATAAGAGCTTCTTTAAGACTTTAGTATTCTATTTAATATATTCAAAATTAATGCAATACTAAAATCAAAAATAAAAAGTAAAGTAACTTCACATGAAGTTACTTTACTTTTTATTATATATAAAATTATCCCTACAAAAGATTTAATTTTTACAAAAACTACAGTCTTCTATATTCTTCTCTTTTTAGTTTTTGGTTACTTAGGTAGTAATCAATCTCATCAATTAGACGTTGTTTATCATCAGGTAATACACCTTTCAAGTTAGCATAATTTGATGCATGATTACTTCTAAATACAATTTTTCCATTGGCATCTATATTCTTTATCATCTCTTTAATTTCTTGTAACACGGCCTTATCTTCTAGTATTGTAAACTCTCCTGCCTTAAGTAAATCGTAAAGTTCAGTATTAGGTTCTACCATTAAACTAAGTACACCTACATAATCTGGTGAAATTGCTCCTAGCATTTTTCCTGTATCAACTGCATGCTGGTGTGTTTTTTTAGTTCCTCCAAGACCTGCTATTACAGTGGCTGATAATTTGATACCACTTTTTTTAACTTTTCTACCAACTTTTATTAATTGTTCACTACTAAATCCTTTTTTTATATCTTCTAATACTTCATTACTTCCACTTTCAAGACCTAGGTAAATCATCTTAACACCAAGTTTTTTTAACTCTTTAAGTTCCTCATCAGATTTTTTCTCTATAGACTTAGGAGAACCATACATAGTAACTCTTTCACATTCTGGAAAGACTTCTTTTATATATAATATTATATCTCTTAGTTTTTCCATTGGTATTATCAATGCATCTCCATCTGCTAAGAATATTCTTTCTACATGTTTATAATGTCTTCTAAATATATCAATTTCATTTTTTATTACTTCTAGTGGCTTTATTTTAAATTTTTTAGATTTGTACATACTACAAAACGTACATTTGTTGTGAGAACACCCAAGTGTGACTTGTATTATAAGACTATAAGCCTCACTTGGTGGTCTATAAAGTGGCATATCATATTCCATATTAAAATCCCCCTTGTAATTAAATCTTCATTCTATTATACTATTAATATTTACTTAAAATAATACTTTATATAATTATAAATTTTAAGTTTTAGTTTAAGATATATCCTTTAAAAATTTAATAATACTATTAGCAGTAATATCAAGTTGTTTTTCTTGACTTATAATAGCATCATTATCTCCACTTTGCTTTCCATAATCTCCAAATTGCGCATGATTTCCTCCTTCAATCTCAACATAAGTTGTATCATCAGGGAGTTTTTGTTTTGATTCTACAAGACTTTTAAAATTGACTACGCCATCTTTACTTCCCCATATGGATATAACTTTTTTTCCTAACAGTTTCAGCTCATCCCCCATTGGATAAGAGGATAAAAATACAACTCCATCAATTAATTTATTATCACGTGCAAAATTTGCTGCTGCAACTCCTCCTAATGAATGACCTCCTATTACCCAATGTTCTATATTGTTGTAAGAATCCATAACTTTCTGTGCTTTATTGGTTCCAAGTATGGCTATATTAAGTGGCATCTTTACAATTACAACCTCATATCCACTTTCTGCTATTTTTCTGGCAAGTGGTGCATAAGATTCTATTTCTACTTTAGCTCCTGGGTAGAAAATTAAACCCTTAGAAACTTTTCTTCCTTTTGGTGTAAATGAAATATTTTCCTTTACTGTTACTTCAACTTTACTATTACTGACTAGAGCTTCTTTTGCTAGTTTTTGAGGTTCATATGTTTTGTTTATCCATATGAAAAAACCAAGCAATATCAATACAAATAGTATACCTATTCCCTTAAATATTTTATTCTTTATGTTAAATTTTTTATTATTATTTTTATCATCTTTGTTTTCAACCTCATCATAAAGTAAAGGTCTCTCAAGTTCCATAGTTATACTAAATGTATCATATTTCTTATTACGCTTTACCTTTACATCTTTACTCATAAATCTAACCCCCATAATATTTGAATACTATTATAGTTTATCCTAAGTAAATTGTTTTTTCAACCAATGAAAAAAATCAATATTTTAACTATTTTCATATAAAATTCATAAACATATGATTTTTGTTTTTTATATAATATTTTCTTTTAATATTCTATAAAAGAAATAGTCATATACTTTATTTTAAATATATGACTATTCTATAGTTTAATATCTAGGCTGCTTCTTTTATTGAAACTCTAGATATATTGCTTATTCTATACATTTCTTTAACACCATTTAAAGTTTGTAACAAATTTAGACAAATTATCTTGTCTCCTAGACTCTTAGTATTTTCAATACTCTCTAAAATTATCATTCTTCCTTCATCATACTTATCTGCATTGTAATTTGAAATATAATCAGTATCTCTCAATATTTTTTCTATATCTTCATCTTCAATCTTATTCTGATTAATATTTATATATAAATTATACATATTACTTATTAGTAATCTCTGATTTTCTAGGAAATCTTCTTGATTTTTATCTTTATATATAGCATTTATCAACATAAGTCTATCTTCAATAAGTGATGGCACTAATAATAAATTCTTTATATAGTAAACGTCAGTCACATTTTCTATAGAATTATTTACTTCATCAATTATATTCTTAACTATTCCTTTATACATGTCTATAACATGTTGATAACCTGTTTTAGCATCATATGGTAATATAAACTTATTTACTATTAATGCAATAATTGCTCCTAATGCCACATATGAAATTCTACTTATAGTTAAAACATTTGGGTCTCCCATAACTACTGCTGAACCAAGAGCTGAAACGGTTACACACATTATTAATTTCCTATAGTCAACTACATAAGAGTTTATATATCCTGCTAAAAGAACTATTAACGACCTTAGTGTACTATCTTTTATTATTGAAAATAATACAATAAATATTATAGCTCCTATAAGTGTACCTTCTATTCTTTTTCTAGACCTTTGTATACAATTTTCCGCATAAGGTTGTGTTAATGAAAACACAGTTAACATTATCCATCTCCCATCTTTTAGGTGGAAATAATCCATAATAAAACCAGCTATAGCTGTAGCTAACGCAATCTTTATTGCATAAGAAAATCTTATAGAATTTAAATTAAAGTTTTTCTTGTATATTGATAGTCGTTTAAATTCATGAGGTATCTTTGATTTTCTTTCAGCTCTCTTTTCATCTCTTGATTTTACTTTTTTATAATCTACTAAAAACTCATATAAATTTTCTAACACGCTATAAATTTCTTTTAAATTTATATTTTTAGTATTTTGAGCAATAACATAATCTCTAAATCCTAATATCTCCTTATCAGTTATCGTATCTTTATTTTCTAAACACATCTTAATATAGTTTACTTCTTTAGTTACTACAGCTAAAACATCTACTTTACTATTAATGCTACTTTCTTCTAGAATATGTTTTATATCTTCATCTTCAAATTCCTTACTATCTTTTTTATATCTTTCCAGTATTAAACTTATTCTTTCTAATGAAAATAAAATATTTATTATATCTATACCTTTAATGCTGATATAAAAGTCATCCTTTCTATTGTCAAAAATAACCATTTTCAGACTTTTGGATACAGAATTTATTCTATAATTACAGCTATCTATTTTTCTCATATTAGATTTACTTATAGAATTATCATCATTAATAATATTTTTTAAAAGGCTAATTTTTTCTAATAATTCATCACATATAGATATAAGTTCTTTATCTCCAACCTTTTTCATTCTATTTCTGTTCATAACAAACTGAGCAACCATTATTATAACTGCACCAACAGCTAAGGCTGATAATCTCATAGGAAATTCACTTACTCCTACAGGTATACTTACCATAAATATATACATTAGACCAAAAGGTACATATACCGCTCTTTTTAGGTCATAACTAAATACATATCCTATTATAAATAATGCTATAAAATTTAATAAAATTCCTAAATACATATTTTGTACTGCAAAAAATGATAGTACTCCCAAAATTATATTTATTGCTAAATACTTTAGTAAATTTTTAATTGGAGAAATAGTTAAATCTCTTTCTAAGAGTGTTAACATAGCTGTTACTATACCTACACCTATAAGTGTGTTTTTACTTCCAAATAGATATATAAATATAGAAATAAATGCTATTATAAAAATAAACAATTTTGTTTTTGATATTACTAGTTTTTTTGTCATCATATCCCCCCTAAAAATTTCAACAAGACCAATTTTATCATATTTGTTGCCTTATTCAAAATCAGCTTTTTTACGGTAGGAGTCTAACTTTTATACATGTTTTTCAATATATAGTTCATATTATAACATATTTTATTGTATGTATTCTCTATATAACTTCATAAGCTTCCATATCTTTTTTCTTTCAAATATTTTTTTTAAAAATAAAAATAACTCTCTCAATAATACTAAAACTGTATTTATTAAGAGAGTTATATAATTTATACAATAAATTTAGTTAAGTTTTTCTTTACCCAATATATAAGTTCCAAGTCCCATAAATAAAGCTCCTCCAACAATATTTCCAAGTGTCACAGCTACTAAATTATAAATAGCTCCTCCAATAGTAACTGTACTTATTGCTGGTGAAAATAATGAAACACTATAAATTGTCATATTTGCTACACTATGCTCAAAACCTGATGTTATAAAAGCAAATAAGCATAAGAATATCATAATTATTTTTGCAGTATCACTATTAGTTCTAAACGAACATAATACCGATACACATACTAAAATATTACATAAAATTCCTCTAAAGAAAAGAGCTGTAAATGGCATAGATGCTTTACTAGCTGCTGTATTTGCAAAAAATTCAGCTACAGGTCCTTTGTCTACTAGACCAGTTCCTACAAATATAAGACCTAAAATCAAAGCTCCGATTAAATTTCCTACCCAACTATATCCCCATATTTTAGAGGTATCTTTTATACTTACACCCTTATTCAACATACCAGCAGACATAACCATATTGTTTCCAGTAAATAATTCTGTTCCTGTCATTATAACCAAACTAAGTGCTATTGCAAATGATAACCCCATTACTATCTTAGTCATAGGTGAACCTGCATCAGTCAAAATTCCTCCAATAGTAAATATCAAAAGTATACCTATACCTACATAAAGTCCTGCAAACGCAGAAGATACCAAATACTTTACTTTGCTCGTGTTCAATAAATTTATCTTATTTATAGCTGCATTAGTTAATTTATCCAAAGTCTCTTTATGCATAATTCCCTCTTCCTTCTATTAGATTTTTAATTTATTTAAACATATGTTTTAATTAATTTATAGATATTTAACTCCACTCCAGTATATATTTTCGTGCATTTTAGTTATTTCTGGAAGTTCAACACCTTCAAGTGCCCATTTTTTAAATTCCATAAATCCTGTTCTATCAATTATATACCCTATATGTTCTTTTCCTCCTGGTGCATCTTTATCTATATATTTTTCTACATATTTGTAAGTATTAAGTATTATCTTTATTATGCTATCCTCATCTGCCCATAAAAGAAAATCTTCTGCTAGTCTAGGATTTTTCTTTCCTGTTCTACCCATTATAGCCAATCTATAGTATTTTTTCTCATCTCTAGTCCATGCATTTGTTGGGCAATTTAGTACACACTCTCCACAACCTATACACTTATCTCCATCTCTTACTACTTTATTATTTTCTGTCTTTAATGCTCCAACAGATATTTTAGAACATTTTTTTACACATGCTCCACAATTTACACATCTATCTTTTTCATATATAGGTAAAGCCATACCAATAATTCCAAAGTCATTCATTCTAGCTTTTATACAATCATTTGGACATCCAGTTAAAGCTACTTTAAAATGTAAATCATTTGGGAATATAGCTTTTTCTATTCTTTTAGCAAATTCAGTTGTATTATACTGAGCTTTTGGACAGACTTTATTTCCTATACACGCTGCTATATTTCTTGTACCTGCTGCTGGATAACCCGCATTTTTCTCACTTTGATTTATATTCATTTTTTCAATAACAGGTTGTATAATTTTATTTATTTGTTCCATATCTTCCATATCTATTCCCAGTATTTCAAATCCCTGTCTTGTAGTTATGTGTATCTGTCCATTACCGTATTCACTTGCAATTTTAGAAACCACATTTAAACTCTCAGGGTCAATAAGCCCTCCTGGTATTCTAACTCTTAAAGAAGTCTCATATTTTGTTTTTGTAATCCTATAAGCATTTTTCATTACTTTTTTAGTATTTAAATCTCTTATCACAAATTTCGCCCCCTACTGAACCTCCCATGACTAAAGTCACAGGGTTCCTGCTTCATAGAATTTTGCATACTAAAATATGTCTTACTAATTCTCCACAGGCTATCCCCGTAGTT
>NZ_OEZH01000171.1 GCF_900243075.1 Clostridioides difficile | reverse complement strand
CGCTCCAGACCATTCAACAATTGCAAGATTTCGTAGTATTCATTTTTCACCAATAAGCAAAAATTTGATTGCACAGTTTACAAATTTTCTTGGAGATAATAAGGAGATTTCAAAGGACACTCTATTTATTGATGGTACAAAAATAGAGTCATCTGCCAATAGATATACTTTTGTTTGGAAAAAAGCTATAAATAAAAATATGGCTAAAATGATGAATAATATATCTGACTTCATATTAAAATGTGAGATTGATTTTGGTATTAAAATAATTTATAAGGATAAAATCAAAATCTATCATTTAAAGAAACT
>NZ_OEZH01000172.1 GCF_900243075.1 Clostridioides difficile | reverse complement strand
TATCCTATCTCTACATATAAGTTTCCCTATATGCTGACTATTTTAGCTACTAACTCATGACTAAAGTCACAAGTGTGCGTAGCTATTTTTTAATCAATATCGCCTTCAGTATAATTATCATGTATATATGAAACTTCATTTAATAACTTGCCATTTATATAAACCTTAGAATCTTTAATCTTTAGATGGTCACCAGGTACGCCTATAACCCTTTTTACAAGCTCTTTTTTTCTTCCATTCTCTTGTAATAAGTCAGTCTTAAATATCATTATATCTCCACATTTTGGTTCTGATAATTTATATGTCATTCTGTTTGCTACCAAATAGTCGTGTGATTTAAGTGTTGGGTACATTGATTCTCCATTTACTAATGTTGGTTTTATAAAACGAGTTATAATAAATGCAAAAAAAAGTGCAGTAATAATTATTTTTATCCACTCTACAATCTCTTCTTTAATAGTTTCACTCATTCACAAATTCTCCTTTATAGTTATATTATCTTTATTGATAATGCTTCTTAAACATTATCTTTTAGATAAGTCTACTAAATAAGGTGTTGTCTTTTTATATAGACAACTATTGTGCATGGTCTGGTGATTTCAGTTAATCAGCGATTGCTCCAAATTTTATATGTTTAGTCAATAGTCCCTATCTTAGAAAATGGATACAATCTGACTAGAACTTTTCCTAAAACGGTATGCTCGTCGACCAATCCAACCTCATCGTATCTACTATCTAAACTTTTTTCTCTATTATCTCCCATAGCAAATAATTTGCCTTCTGGAACTACAATATCAATGTCTCCATCAGTGCGATTATTATGTATATAGGAAACCTCATCTAACAATTTATCATTTACATATACCTTGGAGTCTTGTATTTTTACATGGTCACCAGGAACCCCGATAACTCTTTTTACTAAGTCTTTTTTCTTTCCATTTTCCTCTGTTAAGTCGGTTTTGAATACTATTATATCTTTGTATTTTGGCTCTCCTACTTTGTACGCAATTCTATTAACTATTAGGTAATCACGTTCAACTAGTGTAGGATACATTGATTCTCCTTTGACTATTGTTGGCACTATAAAACGAGTTATTGCAAATGCCAAAACAAGAGCTATGACAATCACTTTTATCCACTCTACAAGTTCTTTTTTAACTGCTTCACCCACTAAAATCGTCTCCTCTGTGTTAAATATTAAGTCAATCTACAGCAAAATAATCTACCATAAACTTACAATATAAATATTATACTTCTTTTTTCTACTAGTTTAAAATACTTTTCTAAGACCTTTAGGATAATGATTCTTAATTACACCAGCAGATTCTTTTCCCCAACCTAAAGGTATACCTTCAACCGAAACCAAAACCCATCCTCTACTCTCATTAGAATTTACAACATCCCCTTTTAAGTATTTAAGAATTGATTCACTCTGTACACTGAAGTTTTCAACATTTTTTACATCTTCAACTTTTAAATAATGAGATAGTGCATGAGAAGGCTCAAATCTATTCTTCTTTAAAACCCCTAAATGCAAACCGTATCTCAATACTTTTAGTTTTTTCGTATCTGGATATATTTCAGGAAGTAGGTACAAATTTTCTCCTCTTAAATAAAATTTATTTTTTTTATTACTATAAAAATCAACCTTTAAAAATTTCTTTTCAAACTCCCTATAATCCTTTATTTCTTTATCTAAATTTTTTATTTTTAATTCTTTGACATTGCACTCTTCTTCTTCTGATTTTTTTATTTTGGCAACAAAATGTCCTTCTCCCTTTATCTTATGAGGCCATAATCTTTCCATCTCAATAAGTTCTGCATGTGGATATTCACTAATAAATTCATTTATAACATGCTCATTTTCTTCTCTTGAAAAAGTACAAGTTGAGTAAATCAAAATACCATCCTTATTTAACATTTTATATCCATCTCTTATAATTTCTTTTTGAATGGATTGACATTCTACTACCTTTGCATAACTCCAATCTGATATGGCAACCTCGTCCTTTCTAAACATACCTTGCCCAGAACAAGGTGCATCTATAATTACCTTATCAAAATACCCATTAAACGTCTTTCTTAAGCTATTAGAATCAGTATTTGTTATAATACAATTTCTCGCTCCAAATCGCTCTAGGTTTTCCCCTAAAGCCTTAATTCTACTAGCATTAATTTCATTAGAAACCAATAGACCTGTGTCATTTAGTTTAGAGAGTATATATGTAGATTTTCCACCAGGAGCAGCACACATGTCGAGAACTTTTTCACCCTCTTTAATATCTGCCTTTGGTATTACACTCATGGCAGAAGGCTCTTGCAAATAGTATGCTCCAGCCTCATGCAGTGGATTTCTACCAGGTCTATCAATTTTATCATCATAATAAAAACCCTCTTCTGCCCATGGTATTTGACTCAACTCAAATAAATCTAAATCGAATAGTTTTTTCTTATCAATTTTTAGTGTATTTATTCTAAGACCAGTAGTCTTATCTTCTTCATAAATTTTTATAAAATCATCGTATTCATCTTGTAGTATCTCTTCAACATCTTCTAAAAACTCTTTTGGTAACTTTGTCAAATCTATAATCCCCCTTCAATCTGCTTCGCTTGTTTGTCATTTATTATTTTTAATTGTTTATGCCTTTCTCTAAAGTTTTATTTCTTCTTCTTTTTCTTAAGATTACCGAAAAATACTTTTTTAGAGTGATTCATATATTTCTCAAGTTTATCAAGATTTATCTTCCACAAAATTATTACATAAACTATAAGTAATATAATAGCCCATCTATATTCTATCATCAATATGAAATCAAAAACTCCATGTAATAAAATTGGAAGTAGCACAGCCATAAATAAATACTCACGTCTTTTATTTTTGTTTTTTTCAAATTTATACTTAGAAATATAGTAACCCATAGTAATTGCAAACATTACATGAGCTGGTATAGAGATAACTGCTCTATTAATACCAACTTGCAGTGCTAGATTTCTACTCTCAGAAAAAATATAAACTATATTTTCAATTGTTGCAAATCCCAAAGCTAAAAATACAGAGTAAATAATCCCATCTAGCTTTTCAGTAAAATGTTTTTCTTTGATTAGTGCAGGAATTAGTATCAGAGCTTTTACACCTTCTTCTACAAGTCCTGCAACTACAAATGATACATAGATTAGTTCTGAATATCCATCAAATACATTAACCTTCATCAGTAAATTTTCTAAAAGTATAATTATAACACTTAGAAAAGCACCTATTAAAAAAAATTTAATTAAATGAATTAGAGGTTCTCTACAATATCTATCTTTAGACCTTATCCAAAACATACCTATCAATATAGGAACTATTGATAATAAAAATAAATCCAGCTTCATAGATTATTTTCCTTTCAAAATTTTAATTCATTTCTGATTTATATCATCTACTTATTTTTAGCTTATTTTGTTTTAAATACACACTAAAATCTACATTAAATTATCCAAAGTCAAATATACTAAAATACTTAAAAAAATTTAAATTTATATCTATATTATTTAACAAATCTCAAGCTATATTCATATCTTGAAATATAAGGGAACTAAATTCATTTAAAGAAAGGGTGATTTGATGCAAGATGGTTTCTTAACAGTAAGCATAATCGACGCTACTAACAATAGACCCATTCAAAATGCAGTAGTAAATATATATTCAATGTCTAATGGTAGCCAAAGCTCATCAACTTTATACCAAAACCTAAGAAGTAATGAATCTGGTCAAGTGACTGGGTTAGTATTACCAGCACCAGATGTAGATTACTCTCTACAGCCATCTGATGTTAGACCTTACAGTCAGTATATAGTAGAAGCCATAGCAGATGGATATGAAACAGTTGTCATAGAAGGAACACAGTTGTTAGCTACAATTGAAGCAAGACAGGGAGTTCCCATGTCTCCTAGAACAAGAAGTAAGCGTTCTTTCTCAAGACAAAGCGAGTTGATTTTTGACATAGGAGAACATACTTTATATGGTACTTATCCTCCTAAGATTCCAGAAAGTAACTTAAAACCATTACCACCTCCTACTGGTTTCGTTGTATTAGATAACCCTGTAGTGCCTGAATTTATAGTAGTTCATGATGGTTTACCAGAAGATTCATCAGCTCCAAACTATTGGATTCCATTCAAAGAGTACATTAAAAATATAGCATCATCTGAAATATATTCAACTTGGCCTGAGCAGACAATCTATGCAAATGTAATAGCTATAATATCATTTACTTTAAATAGAGTCTTCACTGAATGGTATAGAAATAAAGGATATAATTTTACAATAACCTCAACAACAGCATACGACCATAAATTTATAAATAATAGAAACTTATTTGAACCAATTAACGTAGTTGTAGATGCTATTTTTAATACTTTTATAAAAAGACCTCCTACATCAAGACAGCCACTATTAGCACAATACTGTGATGGACAGAAATCCCAATGTCCTGACCAAATGACTCAATGGGGTAGTAAAGACTTAGGTGACCAAGGATACGATTATGAAAGTATACTAAGATATTTCTATGGAGATGAGATAATATTTGAAAGAGCACCTATAGTAAGTGGTGTACCGGTATCATTCCCTGGTACTACACTACAGGTTGGTTCTTCTGGACAATATGTTAGAACTATACAAAATCAGTTAAATGCTATATCTAACTCTTATCCAGCTGTACCAAAAGTGAGAGAAGATGGTATATATGGAACAGATACAGAAAATGCTGTTAGGATATTCCAAGGAATCTTTGGTTTACCTCAAAGCGGAGTAGTAGATTTTAAAACATGGTATGAAATATCTAGAGTTTATGTAGCTACAACTAGAATAGCTTCTTTAAATCCTTTAATTTAAGGTTTGATTTAAGCTATAAACTCAGATTATTGACTAAAATTATTTATTTAAAATAAAAATGGCTGTTATGAACTAATATACTATAAGTATTTTTACTTATAAGTATTGTAGTCTTAACAGCCATTTTTATAGTTATAACTTATTGTTTTAGAACCTTAAAACTTTAAATGGGGGATTTTAAGCTTCTTAAAAACAGTGCTTAGCAATTTAGATTTCTTTAAAATATTATCTTTATTTTTAGGTCTAATAAAATGCTACTTTAATGAAGAGGTTACTTTTCATTTAAAACACTGCTTCTTATTTAAAATATCACTTCTTATTTAAAACACTGCTTCTTATTTAAAATATAAATAATATTATTTTAAAAGATTATTCCTAGTTTAGATGATACTTCTGTCTTCATCAATAAACTTAAATTGCAACTTTAGATTTATTAGCTAAAGCTAAGATTAGACCTAAAGCTATAGATGCAAATGCAGAAGCAATTACTCTATATTCAGCAGGGAACAAGAATACAATTGTATGACACGGTATCCAGAAAAATGGTATAGTTTTTAAAACACTAAAACCAAGGTAGGCATTCCAGTCCACAATATTTACTACATCTTTAAGTGTTACCTTAATCCCCTTTTCAACTTCATATTTTTTATCTATAAAACAGTCCATAACCTTATGGAATAAAAACACAGTTGGTGTCATCAGTATATTCATAGTTGCACTCTTAAATAGAGCATTTGCAAAAGCTATTCCCTCAAAAGGAAGCATCCCATCCACTTGTGCTTGACCTACACCTGCTGAATAGATTGACATTGCATATGTGGTAACTACACCTATTATTCCCCAGACTATTGCTCTATAAAATATTCCTACTGGTATTTTCCAGTCCTTATGCAAAATCCTAGCACCAAGTAAATCTCCCATTGTAGCTAATACAGCAAACTTGAAAAAACCTCCAATATATGGATGTGCACCTGTTGCTGCCATAAATACTTCTCTACTACTTGGTATTGCTAAGATAGCAATAATACAAATAAGAATTCCACTCCATATAAAATCGCCTTTTTTCATATTATAAATACTATTTAATATAAATAGTTCTCCTTTCTATCAAAGATTTATTTAACTTACACTCTATCTATAATTATTTATTAATCATTGCTTATTAGATATTCATTTAATAGCAATACGTTTCTAACCTTTTGCATTATTTCCAGCATGTTTCATAACTGCAAGTGCTCTCCCTCCTTATAAATAATAATAAAATTACTCCACAAATTTATAATCATATTATTACCTTATGTATTAAGCAATTGCTATGCCAAGAAGTTTAAAATTTTTTAAACCAATCTTAAAAATACTAAATTGATAATTTTCTTTAACTTTTAATGAGTCTAATAGATAACATTTAATTTTCGTTAGAATTTTCAGAATGTTAACATTATTATTTTGAATAAAAAAAATAATGTTAACATTTCTTAACATACATTAAAAAATGTTAACATTATAAATTGGGTTTAATACTTTTTACTTTGACTCGATTTACTTTTATTTTACGTATTTTTAACTTAGACTGTATCTTTTTTATTACTTATTTGAGTCTTATTGATTTTACTCTCACTCAATATGTTTAATCACATTTGTCTAAATTTTTTAATACTCTTCTTACTTCATTTTAACAAGCTTAAGTGTTATTTTGGTAGTACAGTTGATAATTATTTAAATAATCATCAACTGCATGTTTGTATCATCACAGTAGCCAAATGTATTTAATCATGCTTACTTAGGATTTTAAGATATCTTAGAGATTGTATTTAGCACTAGTCAATTGCTGCATAATTATAAGCAATTGAAAGTTGAGACCCATCTTCATTTTCTATAGTAATGGGCTTCATAATTTTTAATCCTTCAGTTTTTATCTTTTCTAATTCTTGTTCCATTTTCTTAATTGTTTCTTCAAGGTCTTTTTGACTTACATCTTTAACTGCGTTAGGGTCTTTAGCATAGTCTTTTAATTCTTGAATATGTTTAGCATATTCTTCATAAGTATAATGCTCAACTCCATACTTTTCTAATTCAGCAGGGTCAGTTATTCCTGATTTTATTAGAGATTCAAACTTAGGTAAAGCAATATTAGATGAATCATTTCCACTTGCAAATACTGCTCCTGTTCCTCCTAATACTATAGCAGATGCCATCATTGTGCTTATAAGGGATTTTCTTATTTTCATAATCACTCTTCCTTTCTTAGAGATTTATTTGGGTAGTGTAGTTGATAGTGACTATTGCAATAGTTATTAACTACATCTTTATACTATCACAATAGTCACACCTGTGTCAAGCATTTTATAAAATTTTATAATAAAAAATACTATCTCAAAATAAACTTAATTATTTTGAGATAGTATTTTAATTCTAAATCCTTTGTTTTACTAGGATTTATAGTTACTTTATAGAAGTTTTATACTGCACTTTATTAACTGACAACAAATTCCCTTTTCTTGAAATGACTAAACTACCCTCATCATAACCACTTTTCTGAATTGAATATTCTGTTGAATCAGCATAAGATATATCTTTATCATCACTAAATTTACTTAATTCATTTACAGATAATTCTTCATCACTCTTAGAGTTACTTGCTTTATTCATATATGTTTCTTCATAATAACCTTCAGATTCACTTGCTTTTTTTACAGATATTTTTGCTGCGGTAAAAGAAACATCTCCATCACTTTTAGATTTACCAAAAGAAATATTTGAATCTACTTTTGGAGAATATAAATCAGTTGATTTAGTATCTAATGAAAATTTATTTTTACTACTTTGCTCATTTTTTGTTAAATCAAAAGATTTGACTTCATTAACCTCTTTATTTCCTGTTGCAAAAACAAGACTCGTCCCACAAATCAATACAGTTGAAACTAAAAAAGTAACATAAGTTGACTTTTTAAACTTCATAACATTGACTATTCTCTCTTCTATCTTTGTCTTTCCAAATCCATTGTAAATTGGCATTGAAAATGGGTTATTCTCTTCTGCCAGACTTATCAGTGTAGTTGCATAATCAGCTCTATATTCTTCACCAACTATATTCATAACCTTTTCATCACAACTAAATTCTATATCTTTATTTACTAAAAAAAACATCACCCAAACTAAGGGATTGAACCAGTGAATAACAAGAGCTACAAGCATGAACAACTTCAACATATTATCAAAGCTGTTAATATGAACCATTTCATGAGTCAAAACGAAGTTTAAAGTTTGATTGTTGGCATAGTCCATTTGCTTTGGCAAAATAATTCGTGGTTTTAAAATACCAGAGGTAAGTGGCGTCCTAGTAAATTCAGATATACAAACAATAAATCTTCTAAAGCACCTATTCTCACATATCCATTTCTTAATAAAATCATGATTTTTTATATGTATTGAAGTTTTAAAAAGATTAATTATTTTAATATATTTAGAGCATAAAAATATACTAAATATAAGAGTAACTATAAAAGACAAAATGCCCAACATTTCCAAAATCATAATATTTTCAATACTAGACATTATTTCAAACTTGTCAGAATTGTTTTTACCTATAGAGTCACTAGCTTCCTTAAGAGTATAATCTTCAGCTGATGTACTACTCAATTCTACATCAAAAGTCGATTCAATTATACTATAAATACTAAAACCAGAATTTAAACTTACTGGTACTAGAAGTTTGAATAAGACAATCAACCATAATAATACAAATACCTTTTTAGGTAATTTTTTAAATAAACATGCTCTTATAAAAATAACAATTAAAAGTAATACTCCAGAAGTAAAACTCATTTCTAACAATTTAATGAACATAAATCTTACCTCACTTTAATTTTTCGACAATCTGTTTAAGTTTTGTAATATCATCACTTGAAAGATTTTCTTTATTAATAAAAGCTGAAAGAAATTTTTCTGAAGACCCTCCAAACATTTTATTAATTAAAGTTTCTGTTTCCTGCTTTTGTACTTCTTCTTTGCTTATTAAAGCTTTACAAACAAAATTTGGCTCAATTCTCTCTATTGCACCTTTTGACACTAATTTTTTTATAACTGTATACGTAGTATTTCTATTCCATCCTGTTTCTTCTTTTAAAATTTTTACTAACTCTCCAGCCTTACTTTCTCCTCTCTCCCATAGAACCTCCATTACTTTAAGTTCTGAATCAAATAATTTTATCTCCATATAAAATCGCTCCTCAAGTATAGTTATCACAATAGTCATTACTATAATCAAAAACTATCACAGTAATCTATACTGTGTCAACCATTTATTTTTTTATGACAAAACCTGCCTTTTAAAAAAAATTCTTATAAAAGACAGTTTCGTCAATGTTATACTTTAATGTTTAATTAAATTTATATTTTATTAATATTTAATTAAAACTATATTTTATTTAAATGTAAAACTATCTTAATACATAGAGTAAGATTTTTCTCTATCCAATAATACATCCTCTACATCTGGATTTTCTTTTAATAATTGTCTATAGAAATTACAGTTAGTAACTCCTACATATGGAATTAGCCATAATAGACCTATTCCCAAAGTAAATATTGACAGTATATACCATCCTATAAAACTAAGGTTTAGCACAAATAATTTAAGTACATTTCCCTTCATCATATCTAAACTAGCACCCATTGCTTTAAATACGCCCATATTATCCTTATCTTCACAAATTAAGAAAGTAGCTTGAGAAACATATAATAACAATATATAAACTGGTAACATAAGAACAAGTATTATAAGAACTAGAGTTATTCCAGTAGAAATAATAGTTCCTATTCCAATACTATCACTTGATAGATATTCAATTGCTCCACTAGTAAATAAAACTCCAAATGATAAAAATGCTCCTATAATTGTGATTATGAAAGAATAAATATAAACAGCAATTGATTCTAACACATAAAATCCAAAACTTCTTAAATAAATTCTTCCATTTACAAAGATATCTCCTATCTTGACCTTTTCATCTTTAGTAATTTTCAAGAACATACATGTAAATCCTGCTGCAACGCAAAAAGCTATTACAGCTACTACAATAGTAGTCAAAGGTTCAAAAGGCAATCCTACAATTGATATTACTACTATAAGTGCAATATATACTGCCATAGCAATTGCACATGTACCCCAGTTTCCAGACAATTGAGCTTTAGATGCTCTTTTTAATTCTTGCCTTGATACCATAAAAAACACCCCTTTCATTTTATAAAAAAACTTTTTAAAATATAAATAAACTTTTAACGTATAGTATAATATTAATATATCATATTTTCGACTATATAACACACAATTATTCACCATGTTTTATCATGATATATCATAATTGTATTCCTAGTTTTATATAGTCAATGTTACCAAATATATCAAATAAATCTGATTGATTATACAATAAATAATAAAATAAATTATGTTAATTGTACTTTATTTAGTAAACAAATTATTTAGTAAGATAAATTATTTATTATTTAATAGGATAAATTATTTACTATCTAGCAAGATAAATTATTTATAAAATATAATTTATAAAATAAATAAATCACTTATAAAATATAATTTATATTTTAAAAATAAAATAAACTATCTTCCAAACATTTTATTATATGCTTAAAAGATAGTTTTTGTGTCTTTAAAATAAATTAAATTGTATATATTCCTTCACATAATTTCTGTATATTACTAGGTGGTTGCCATTTACCATCTTTTTTAGTATATGTAATCATAGTTGTAACTTCCTTAGTTGGTTTCTTATTGTAAAGGTCTATAATCATTTTTGCCATATCATCTTGAACTTCTTTTTCTTTTTTATTATAGTTCTTTTCATCAGTTACATAAGATTTTACTAAATTATTTGCTTCATCCATTACTTTGCTAGTATCTAAAGCTTTACTTACAACTTTTAAAGTTATCTTATCCTTACTAGAAGATTCTACTGTTACTGTCTTTTCAACACCTTGAATTAATTTAACAATCGTGTCATATATCTTTTCAGCATTTTCTTTACCATAAAGAGGTGTCAATTGAGTAATCATTGAAACTTTATCCTTGTTGTTATAAGTTTGAATCTGTTTGTATTCAACTTCTGTTAATGCGTCAGAAATCCCCTTTTCGTCATATTTATACATTTCCAGTGCAGCTAAATTAGCCTCAAAATTTGACTTTACTTTCTCTTCTGCATTAGAACACCCTATAGTTAGAACTAAAACTAGAGCCATAATCGAAGATAATATTAACTTTTTTACCACTTTCATAAAAATATCCTCCCTCAACTAAGATAATAAAAAAATTTATTTATCAACATTATAGCATAATTTTGTCTAATTATAGACTTAATTTTGAAAAATTTACCACTTCCAGTCTATTCCAACTCCTTTTTCTTTTGCTTTATCATATATTCTTTTTGCTGTTACGACATCTTGTACACCTATTCCGACAGTTTTAAACACAATTATCTCATCATCATTTTCTCTTCCAGGAATGGTTCCATTTATAACATTTCCTAAGTCACCACTAAAATCATCTTTACTTATCTTACCTTCTTTTAATGGAATTAATATATCTCCTGACTCAGATAAAACTGCATCTGTTGATTCAAAAAATATCTTAGATGCTCTAGTTAAACAATTTGGACACAACTCTTGCATGTCTGGCATATATGAACCTACTGCACTTACTAAAGCTCCTTTTTTTACTAAGTTTCCATTAAGTACTGGTTGTTTTGATGGAGTAGCTAAAACTATTACATCTGCATTATCTATAGCTTCATCAGATGATTCAACTGCAACTATTTTAGTACTATATTTACTTAATTTTAAATTCATTTCTTCTGCAAATTTTTCTCTACTTTCCTTGTTCCTACTAAAAACTCTTACTTCATCCAAATCTCTAGCTTCTATCATAGCTTCAAGTTGTGGCTCACCTTGTCCTCCTAGACCTATTAAAGCTCCAATCTTAGAATCTTTTTTAGCCAATACATCTATAGCCGCTCCAGATGCTGCTCCAGTACGAATTTGAGTTACATAAGTACCATCCAATACTGCACTTACTTCTCCAGTTTCACCATCTAATAGTAGTACTGTTGCTGGAATTACTGGCTTACCTTTTTGAGCATTTTTAGGAAATACAGATACAATTTTTATTCCCCCACATCCCAATTCTTCTACATATCCTGGCATAAATAACATACTAGCATCTTGACTTGGAACTGGTATATTGGTTCTCAAGGGATTTACACTCTTTCCTTCACAATAAATTCTAAAAGCTTCCTTATCAGCTTCAATTGCATCTCTCATTGTAAATACTTTTTCTATGTCGTCTTTTTTTAAAAGTAGCATTTTTATACCCCCAATTTTAATAAGTCTCTATGTTAAATATTATAGCATAACATTTAATTTAAACTTCTATTTCAAATTAAATAAATCTACATACTCTGGTTTTAGCATAGAGCTTATTAGTTTTTTATCTATTGAAAATTCTGGTATTCCTGCTGCATATGGAGTTATATCATATAAATCAAAATATATAACTAGATTCTCATCTTGCAAATAAAAGTTTTGATTTTCTTTTATACCTTTAAAATTGTATATTCCGATATTTTCTTCATCCTTTTTTTCAAGTTCAGCTATTTGTCTTTTAATTTCTTCATCTATAACTTCTTTATATTTAGTATTATCTTTAAATAAGTCCATTAACTCTAAAAATTTTCCGGTTCTCATATCCACATTATATGCTATATCTTGATAAAATCCATGTGCTCCACCACTATAAGTATAATATCTTACTTTTATACTAAGGGCAGAATCTGTATTCTTTTTAAGCTCAAAATCTACATTTGCAACAAACTTATTTTCCTCATCAGGATTATCCTTAAGATACTGCTTTGCTTCTTTATATGATTTATTATAAAATTCAAATATATCATTTTTTATTTTATCATTTGTAGACCTTTCAACAATCTTATTTGAATTTGTGATTACAGGCATATTTATAGTACTTTCTAGATATTCATCATTTTTCACTATTGTTTTACTTCCTATTGTACTTACTGATAAAGTTTGTTTACTATTTGTAGTATCCTTTGGTAATGATTGATTACTCATAACACTCACTGCTTCTTTATTACTATTTAGATTAATTAAAGCATCTTTCCCTAAATTATTATATTTATAGTCATGTTTAATTGCCAAAACAGCTATTATAGTCAAGGTTAAAACAAATACATATCTTAAAACTTTAACTTTCATATCGACTTTAAAAAATTTCATATTATTATTTTCCTCCTAAATATAAATCTCTCTTATTATATTTGGAGTTTCTAGGGGTTTTTATCCATATAATTTAATAAAAGATTAATTTTTATTTGTAAAAAATTAATCTTTTTGTTTTTAAATATTAATATGTCTTATCAAACAGTTTGAAATTTCATTAAGTGGTAACTGTAACACAACAGAACCCCTATCAAAAGCCACCATTGGCATTCCATATACTATACAGGAATTTTCGTCTTGTCCAATTGTAAATGAACCACTTTCTTTCATTTTTAAAAGTCCATTTGCTCCATCAGAACCCATACCTGTAAGTATTATTCCTATTGAATTTTTACCTGCTACTTCTGCAACTGAATCAAACAAAACATCTACTGATGGACAATGACCACTTATTTTTTCACCTTTTTCACAAGTTACATAATATCCTTCTTTATCCACACATAATTTCATCTGATAATCTCCAGGTGCAATTAGTACAGTTCCTTGTTCGACTCTGTCATTATTTTTAGCTTCTCTTACATTCATAATACACTGCTTGTCAAGCCGTTGTGCATACATATAAGTAAACATAGCTGGCATATGTTGAACTACAACAATCCCTGGTGTCGATTTTGGTAAGTCTTTTATAATTTCAAGTATTGCCTCTGTACCACCTACAGATGCACCTATAGCAATCACCATATTATTAAAATGTTCCACACTACCGCCTCCACAAAATCATATATCAAAACTACTCTTTTATTTTTTATAGATAGCAGGTTTTACATATTTATATTTAGTATTACTTCTGTTAATTATCTCTGCATGTCCTACAAACAAAAAGCTATCTTTTTTGGTTACATTATAAAATTTATTTATAAGTTCTTCCCTAGTTTTTAAATCAAAATAAATCATAACATTTCTACAAAAAATTAAATCAAAATGTTGATATGAAAAATCATTCATTAAATTAAATGGCTTGAAAATTACACTTTTTCTAATCTTATCACAAACTTTAAATGTTCCATCTTTGTTATCTATGAAATACTTCTTCTTCCATAGCTCAGAAACATTGTTAACATTTGATTCTGTGTATATACCTCTTTTAGCTTTTTCAAGTGAGTTCATTGAAATATCTGTAGCTATAATTTTAATATTCCACAAATCTCTATTAAAACCAAAATAATCATCTAAAGTCATAGCTATTGAATATGCTTCTTCTCCACTAGAACAGCCTGCACTCCATATATTCAAGTTTCTTAGTTTATTATTTTCTTCCCAAAAAGGAAGTATACTATTATGTATAAACTCAAAATGCTGAGGTTCTCTCATAAAAAATGTATGATTGGTACTCAATCTATTTATTAAGTTTATAGCTTCATTTCCTGTCTTATCTTTGAATAATAGATTCGTGTACTGACTAAAAGAGCTAAATTTTCTATCTATCATTGTATTGTATAAGCGCCCTTCAATTAATGCCCTTTTTTTACTTAAATCAATTCCATATTCTTTTTTTATATGGTTTACAAGAATTATAAATTCTTCATCAGTGAGCTTTATCATGCAAAAACTTCCTCCTGCTAATTTATCAAAACTAACTACATGCTATTAATCAAAAACTTTTGAATATCTAAAATTAGTATAGAATTATCTCCAACTTTTGCAATTTCTTTTATATCTTTATTAATATTTATGTTGCTAGAATCAGTTGTCTCTAATAAATTTAAATTATCTATAGGTATAACATCAACAACTTTATCTACAATAATTCCAACTTGATACTCATCAACCTCTGTAATTATTATACATGTTCTTTCGTTATAATCAGTTTCAGGAAGATTGTATTTTATATGTATATTAATAACTGGTATTATTCTTCCTCGTAAATTAATAATTCCACTTATATACGCTGGAAGACATGGTACATATGTTATTGATTGAAATCTTATGGTCTCAATCACATTTTTTAATTCTATTCCATAAATAACATCATTAACATAAAATGTTAATACTTGTTTGATAATTTCATCTTTAGACATACTTTAAATCCCCTAATATATTTCCATAATGTTATCTGCATCTATAATTAAGCTTATACTTCCATCTCCAAGTATTGTACATCCTGATAAACCATTATTTTTTATGTTGAATCGGTTAAAATAAACTGGAAATGGTTTTACAACAACTTGTTGATTTCCTATTATTTCATCAACAAAAATACATGCTGCTTTATGTTCATTTTCAATAATTATCATATTTCCATGCATCAAATTAGTTACCTCTGTTTGAATATTATATATTTTATGTAACCTTATAATAGGAATACATGCTCCATATATCATAATTAACTCTGTTTTATTACTTTCTACAATTATCTGATTTAAATCTGTAAGCTTAAATGTTCTCCTTATTGATGATATTGGTAAAGTAAATAGTGAATCTCCAACTTTAAACTCCATACCCTCTACTATAGAAAGAGTCAGTGGTATTTTTATAGTAAATGTTGTGCCTTCATCTTGTTTACTTCTTACTTCAATTGAGCCTCCAACCTTTTCAATACTTTTACGGACAATGTCCATGCCTACTCCTCTACCAGAAAATTCAGTTATAGATTCTTTTGTAGAAAAACCTGGAGTCATAATCAAAGAATTGACCTCGTCATCAGTATATTCACTGCTTTGATGTTTAAGAAGACCTTGTTGCTTAGCTTTTGCTAAAATCTTATCTTTCATAAGACCTCTACCATCATCTGAAATACTTATCACAGCTTCTCCACCTAAATTTTCAGCAGATAAAACTATCTTTCCTACTTTTTCTTTTCCTTTAGCTATACGTTCTTCAATAGGTTCTATTGCATGGTCCATAGCATTTCTTATAAGATGCATAAAGGGTTCTGCTAAATTGTCAATTACACTCTTATCTACTTCTGTCTCTGCTCCTATAGTTATCAACTCTACATTTTTATCTAATTTTTTATTCATATCTCGTACAATTCTATGCATTTTTTGAAATACACCACCAATTTGAATCATACGCATTGACATTACTATATCCTGCAATTCATCTGTAAGCTTATGCAATTGTCTTGTTGCCTTATTAAAATTGTCTATATCAACACCTGTAGAATTTACACTATTTACAACCATTGATTCCATAATTACAATTTCTCCAACTATATTTTGAAGCAAATCTAATTTTTCTAGATTTACACTCATAATACTCTGCTTACTTATTGGCAAGTGTTCATTTTCTTCGTTTAGATTATTTTTTTCTATATCAATTTTTTCATTTAAAATGCTTTCTTGTAACTCATCTTCTTTTATATAGATATTTTGATACTCTGTACTTATCTCATTATTATCTTTTAATTTATTTTCTACTTCATCATTATATAACGTATTTTTTATTCCTATCTCTTTTTCACTAATATTTATATATTCTTTTACATATAGATTATCTTGTATAGTTCTATAAACCATTATCTTATCATCTTTAGCAATAAACTGTAAATAAAATCCATGATTTTTAATATATTCTGCTGATTCTGCATTTGTTTCTACATCTTTAGGATAAAATTCTAGAAATTCACAGTAATCTCTAAGTTCAAAAATAAGCATGAAAGCTCTTACATTTTCCATCATACAACCTTGTTCGAAGATTATTTTTACTATATCAGAATCTTCTTTATATGAAAAAATTAAATCGACTATTTCTTTCTCATCTGTACTTTCTAAACTTATACTATCTTTTGATTTCATAGAATTTGATAACTCCAAAGTACTTACATAGTCTTCAATTCCTTTGATAAAATTAAAGTAATTAGAAGATATACAATCTCCTGATTGTAACTTACCTATATCACATTTTATAAAATCCAAAGATTGAAAAACTAAATCAAATAATAAGTCATTGTCTAAAACTTCTATTTTTCCTTCACGTATGATATAAAACAAATCTTCTACACTATGTGCTAGAGCAGCTATATTGTCTAACCCCATCATAGACGCTGAACCTTTTATCGTATGCATTATTCTAAAAGTTTCATTAATATTGTTATGGCTAAATGTTTTCTCTTTTTCTGTTTGAATCATAATTTCATCTAATTGTTCAAGTAATAGACTTGTCTCAAATATAAACATATCTAACATTGGTCTCATACTCGGTTCAATATAATTCATATTCATCACCTACGGTCTACAAATAATTTTCTATTTCCCATATAGCATTTCATAATTTAAATCCATGATGATTCTCTTATCTCACTTTCTTTTAGATGAAATTTTTCTACTAGTTCTTTTAAAATTTGTGCTTGAGCAGACATCTCTTCTGAAGCTGCGGCACTTTCCTCTGCTGTTGCTGAGTTCATTTGGACTACTATAGAAATTTGCTCTATTCCAGATAAAATCTGTGTAATTGCTACTTCTTGACTATGTACAGAAGAAGAAATCCCATTAATATAATTAGTAGTTTTTTCTACACCATTGACTACTAAATCCAACGCATTTGCAGTCTCTTTAGCAATTTTGACACCATTTTCTACTGTTTTAATAGCTTCTTCTATGAGAATCGCTGTATTTTGAGCTGCTTTTGCACTTTTACCAGCCAAAGACCTAACTTCATCTGCTACAACTGCAAATCCTCTACCATATTGACCTGCTCTTGCTGCTTCAACAGCTGCATTTAATGCAAGAATATTAGTTTGGAATGCTATCTCATCTATTGTTTTGATTATTTTTGATATTTCACTCGACTTTTCACTTATTTCGCCCATTGATGTCATCATATCATCCATACATCTACTTCCAAAACCAACTTGTAACGCTGATTGGTCAGATACCTCACATGCAAGGCTAGCACTATCTGCACATTTCTTAATTCCATCTGATATTTCATTAATTGTGGAAGCTAATTCTTCTACTGAACTAGCTTGTTCAGTAGCACCCTGTGAAAGAGCTTGTGCACCTGCTGCAACCTGTTCTGATGCACTTGCAACTTGCTCTGCTGATAAGTTTATTTCAGAAAAATCACTATTGAAAGAGTTTATTATACTTTCTAAAGATTTTTTAATTGATTTAAAATCTCCAATGAATTCTTGGTCTATCTCTACTCTTAAATCTCCTTTTGCAATACTAGTCAACGTACTATCTATAAGGTCTATATAATTTAAAAGCATACTTTGCATCTTTTTAACAGAGCCCACCAACATTCCTATTTCAGATTTACTTTCTTCAACATCTATACTTGTTCTTAAGTCTCCAGATGCAATTCTTGAAAAGTGTTCTTCTACTTTATTAATAGGAATCACTATCTTTAATTTTATTACTATGTATTCTATTATTGTCAGTATTATCAAGAGAGAAAGTATAAATATTGTTCTTAATATTAGACTTTGCAATTCTTTTTTTACTTCTACAATTTCGGAATTTGAGCGATTAACTATATCCTCTTGAAATTCATTTATTAAAGAATCCATTCTTTCTTGAGAGTTTATATAACTACTACCAAAAATTATACTTTGAGCTGTACTCTTATCATTACTTTCGACCGCCTTTATAGCACTTTGTTCTGTTGGCACCAAAGAATCTGATATTTCTTTTGCTTCTAAGATTTTATTTGACTCCCTCTTTGTAAGACCAATTCTTTCCAACTTGTTTAAAGCTGACTCTCTTGTTTTTCCATATAATTCTTTTTCATAAATATCTTTATCCTTTTTTTCACCTGTAAAAACGTATCTTCTTAATACATCACTTACTTCCCTAGTTGCATCTTTTATATACTGACTTTGAGTCCTCAAATTATTCATATCACTAATACTTTTTTCCACTTTTTCAAATGCTTTATAAGATGAAATAGAAGAAAAAATCCCTGCTAGAACAGCCAATACTATTATAATCAGCAATAGAATTGCTAATTTAGAAAGCCTTACTTCTCTTTTCATACTTGTACTCCTTTATAAAATAAGTTTATATCTTCTTTAATCCTTTCATTGTACTTACTACACTACAATCTTTTCCTAAACTTTTACCCTCATACATCGCTTTATCTGCTAAGGATATGTTTTCTTCTAAGGATATATTTGAGTTTACTTCTACTACCCCTAAAGTAATAGTACATTTTATTTTATTTTCTTTATAGTTGAAGTCAAATTCCTTTACCTCTTTACGAATTCTTTCTGAAAGGATTTTAGCACCTTCTATCGGAGTATTTGTAAGCATTATCAAAAACTCTTCTCCACCCCATCTTGATACAGTATCAATTTGTCTACAATTCTTTTTTATTATACTTGATATTACTGTCAACACAAAATCCCCTGCATCATGTCCATAAGTATCATTAATAACCTTAAAATCATCAATATCACCAAGAATAAGGGATATTGATGTTTCCTTATACTGATTAATTTTTCTTTGCTCCATAAGCTGATTAATTATGTGTCGTCTATTGTAAAGACCTGTAAGATAATCTCTTACAACGAGTCTATTCAATTTTTCAAGAGAAGATTCTAGTTCTTTATTTATCTTTTTTAATTTATCTTGAGACTTCTTTACTTCAAGATGAGCCATAATACGAGCTTTTAATTCTGTCATACTAAAAGGTTTTACCATATAATCTATTGCACCTACTCCAAATCCCCTTACTATATCTGTATCTGCATTTTTTGAAGTTATAAAGATTATAGGTATATCTGCTGTGCGAACACTAGATTTCACGTCCTTACAAAAATCAAAACCAGAGTTATCTGGTAAAATTATATCAAGCAAAATAATGTCTGGTATAAATTCTTCAAGAAACTCTTTTGCCTCTATTGCATTAAATGCTTTCTTCACATTAAAATTATCTTTTGTAAGTGCTTTATCTATTAAGTCACACATTAGAACACTATCATCAACAACTAAAATTGTTCCTTGTTGCTTATTTTCCATATACAAACCTCTCTTAAACATAATATATTCAAATTTTAATGACTTAAAATTTTTGTACTTAATAATTATACCACTATATTTCCATATATTTCATTTGTAATATTTTTATAGTAACCTTATAGTTATACCCTTGTGCTATATGATAGTGCAATTATATTCATTAATTACTTCGTCTATTAAAATTTCGTCTTTATCTGTCAAAAGTTTTTCTAAATCTAGTAAAGTAATTATTTTACTATCTAATTCTCCAATACCGCTTACAAAATAATCTGAATATTCGAGAGTAACCCTTGGTGGAAGTGATATTTGACTTTTTTCTAAACTTATTATCTCATCAACTTTATCAACCACAAATCCAACTACTAAATCTTTTATTTCAATTACTACTATATACGTACAATTGGTAATAATTAAATCATTTTTTTTAAGTCTCAAACGCATATCTATTATTGGAATAATTTTTCCTCTTAGATTTATTATACCTTTAGAATATGTAGGGAGTTCTGGAATAAATATAATTTCTTGATTTCCAATAATTTCTATTACATTTTCAAGTTCAATCCCAAAATCTTGCTCATCTACTTTAAATTTTAGATACTTAATTCCTTCATCAACTAGCCTATAATCTAAATATGGGTCATCTGGAAATCTCATTTAATACCTCCCACCTAAAATATACTCTCTATAAAATCTATGTTATATTTTCTTTTTACCTTTATTTATTGAATCTACAATTAATTCGCCTGTCTCAGTATAAAAACGTATTGTCCTTCCATAATTCATACCTGTGTCCTCTGCTACTATTGGAATATTTAGTCCTAAAAGAGTTTTCTTTACTGCTTCAACATTTCTATATCCTATACTTGCAATTGATGAATTGCTATTTCCTAAAAACATCTTAGCTCCTCCAGCAATTTTTGCTTTTATATATATTCTATTTGCACCTATATTTTCCATAGACTTAATGAGTTCATTTATTCCTGTATCAGCAAATTTATACTTATTTTCAATGTTGATAGCATCTTTACTATATGGCAACATAACATGTAACATTCCACCAATTCCTGCTACTTTATCTATCAAACAGACTCCTACACAAGAACCAAGTGCATAAGTAACCAAAACATTTGGTCTATAGGCTATCTTCATATCTGCAATGTTTACTACTATTTCTCTATTCATACTTCTAATCCCAATCTCACTAATATTTCTCTAAGTGAGCCCATTTCTGGAATCATCAAAATGTGGCTAGTAAAATAATTATCACTCATTTTAAACTTATTTTCTATAAATAAAACTTTATCACCCACATCTGAAAATCTTATCATAGGTACATTTAAGACAGCTCCAACCATATCAATACATATATCTGGAACTGATATACTTATAGTCATGTTTAACATAGATGCAATAGCATTTACATATGAGCTTGCCATAATATTTCCTATTTCTTTAATTGCTGAAATTTCAACCTCTTCAATCTCGTCCAAAAGAGCTTCTTCTTTATTAAAAAGAGAACTTAACATGAGTTGAGTTATTGATTCATCCAACAAAAATATAAACATTCCATTAATATCGCCTTTCATATCAAGTAAAATACATACTACTTTGTTTTCTGGACCACCAAGCAGATTTGTCGCTTCATTATATTCAAGTATCTTGACCATAGGTATTAATACTTCTATATTACTATTTATCATGGATGCAAGTGCAGTAATTGCATTCCCAGAGCCTATATTACCAATTTCTCTAAGTGCATCTATATGAGCATCATCAAGTTCTAAATAATTTATAATATAAAACCCTCCCTTTATTGTTGCATTTATGTACTTTTCACTGTATCAGTGTATACTTACATTTTTATTTTAAGGCATTATTTACAACTTTGACTAATGTATCTGTTTTAAAGGGCTTCACTATAAAATCTAATGCTCCAAGTTTTATAGCTTCTACAATCATATTTTCTTGTCCTATTGCAGAACACATCACAACCTTAGCATTTGAATCTAACTTTTTTACTTCTCTTAGCACCTCTAAACCATCTTTTTTCGGCATTGTAATGTCAAGTAACATTAAATCAGGCTTTTCATCTTTAAATATATTACAAGCTTCTTCTCCATCATTTGCTTCTACTAAATTATTATAGCCACTTTTACTCAGAGCTTCTTTAATCATCATCCTCATAAAAATAGCATCATCTACTATCAAAATTTTATTTTCCATAAAACTAACTCCTCCATATGTACAACAATAAATGCTTTTATTTTCAGTTATTGCCTATACTATCTGACTATTTTTCGCTACACAATAAATACATTTCATTGATAAATAAAAGTAATTATTTATGCCATATTATATTCAACCATCTTAACACAATTTGTCAATAAAAAAACTTATATCTCTATTGTAATATATGTTTGGCATTTTGACGAGTTATTAAAAATATAATTGTATAAAAACATAAAAAGTTGTCAAAAGTAATCAAATTAATATAGCTTATATCTTTTTATGTTTTTATAAAAAATAATTTTCAGATTAATTAAAATCATTTCAGTAGATTAATTTTTATAATATATCGAGTTTGTAATTTACCAAAAATGAAAATAACTCCTTATACTACTTAAAGTACTTAATGGCAAGCTCATTTGCTCCTCTAATATCTAGTGGCTCACTTACTTAATCTCTAATAGATAGTTACTTGCCTATTTAGTTATATAAAAGGGGCTGTCGCACTAGAAAATAGTGCTACGCCCTTTTTTGTACAAAAAAAATAAATCCCAAGTTCAAAAGAGCCTGGGATTCTTGTATAATAATTGTATGTCAAAACAAAATACTATACAAATTGATTATACTACTTATGGTGATAATTATCAATTTAAATTACCACTAAATATTGATTATATGATTCCAAAAGATGATTCTGTAAGGTTATTAAGTCAAATTATTGAGGAGATGAATTTAGAAAAGTTATATAAGACTTATTCTCGAATTAGAGGAAATAGAGTAACCCCTAGACAACTTTTGAAAATTATAATATATGCAAATATGAACTGTATTTATTCTTCAAGAAAAATAGAAGAAGCATGTAAAAGAGATATTAACTTTATGTATCTTCTAGGCGGAGCCTCCGCTCCAGACCATTCAACAATTGCAAGATTTCGTAGTATTCATTTTTCACAAGTAAGCAAAAATTTGTTTGCACAGTTTACAAACTTTCTTGGAGATAATAAAGAGATTTCAAAGGATACTCTATTTATTGATGGTACAAAATAGAGTCATCTGCCAATAGATATACTTTTGTTTGGAAAAAAGCTATAAATAAAAATATGGCTAAAATGATGAATAATATATCCGACTTCGTATTAAAATATGAGATTGATTTTGGTATTAAATTAAACTTAAAATAAGTTTTTGATTATCTTTTTATATATTCTTATATGTCCGCAAAGCCTTGTTTTATTGGCTTTACGGGCATTTTTACTATCGGTAGATACTTCACGTTTCTTCTCATAAATTCTCATGTTTTGCCTTTGGAAAGTGGTAAATAAGTGGTAAATTATTACGCTATCAGACTTACCATTTCAGCCTTTACACCATCCAGTGACGCATGGCGTACAGGTTCAAAGTGATATTGATGTTGGAATGCCCCATGATATACTGCAAGCTCTTTGGGTTCATGTTCTTGTTTGCTAAACAGGTACAGAACGTGTGGCGCAGGATATGAGGTGTGATGTTCGGCAATGCGTCCTCATGGCTCTTGTTATACTTCTTGACGAGATTTCCAAACGTAGAAGTATAATAAGCACCTGTCATGGGATAGCCTTTTTGATTGAGAAATACAAAATCACGGTAACCGTCAATCACTATGGGCTGTATGTTCTTGCGCTCTGCCACCACCTTTTGAAGCGTCTGGCAGGTTTCCTCACTCATTGGCACTTGACGCACTCCGCTTTTGGTCTTTGGCGTTTCAATGTAATAGCCCACTTCCTTATTCCGTAATAGCTGGTGGTCTACATTGATGAGCCTGCTCTCAAAGTCCAAGTCACTGACCGTTAATCCGCACAGTTCTGAAATACGAAGCCCCGTTTTCAAAAGCAGGATAATCACATCATAATACTTGCGGTATGTCCTGTCACTCTCCACAAAGGACAACAGCTTTTCTTCCTGTTCCTCTGTCAGTGCAACACGTGGCTTTCTATCGTCCTCAATCACTGTATTCAGCGCAAAATTGAACGGGTTCTTTCTCACACAGTCATCTTCTATGGCGGTGTAAAATGACGCTTTCAGCGAACGCTTGTAATTGTTAATGGTCTGATAGGCGTAGCCGTTCTCTTTCATTCTGACAGCCCATTCCTTAGCGTCTGACGGTTTTATGCTGTCAATGCTCCTTGCTCCCAGCTTGTCCGCTTTCAGTATCTCCATGAGCTTGTTCACGCTGTTTCTGTGTGGTTTTCTTCACGTTGCCCCTCTGGGCGTTCTGTTTGGCGTAAAGCTGGCACAGCGTCATTTTCTTTCCAACAGCGTCTATTCCGTCCTCTAGGTCTTTGCGTATCTCCGCTTCTTTTTCTCGTAGCGATACGCAGTCACGTTTCCCTTTCGGCACTCTGTCCGTAGCCACCAGTTTCCATGAATACACCGATTGCGGTTCTCCAAAGGTATCTATATATTTGTATAAGTATCTGCCGTCTGTTCTCTGACTCTCTCCAGTCTTTAAAATGCGACCTTTGTTATCTCTTCTCTTTTCTGACATGCTGTCATGCTCCTTTCCGTATTGGAAAGAGCCTTGATACGACTAACACTATGATAGCATATGCAAAGCTCATTTTCATTAGATAGCGTCCAATTTATCTATGATTTTTTCAAACTGTTTCCGCTTTATCTGAATGCGGTTACCGTTCCTAATGAGCCAGCCTGCATGTTTGTTTTCTTCTGCCAGTTTCCGCAGTTTATTTTCTCCTATGCGAAAGTAGCGTGACGCTTCTTCTATGGTCAGCGTGTAACGCTCCCATACTGGAATATCCTTGTTGCTTTTTTCTATAAGAACCACCTAACCTTTCTTTGTATCGTACTGCACACAGGGTATCAGTTCTTCCCTGTGTATTCTGCATAAATGCCCTGTGAGCTTGTTGCCAAGCGCAGGACTGTATATGACCTGTTTCAGCATATCTTCCACCCGTTCCAAATCGCCCAATGCCTTATTGACTTCTAGGAAATGGAATGCCTTTACCACTGATAATACGCCACCCTCTTTGAGCCAGCGCTGGGTTTCCAACAGGGTGTTATGCGGTGTTTCTACATGAAGTTTCAAAGGCTCAACAGCCCCTAAGAAGCGTTTCCAGAAACGGCATGTTTTCCACCTGCTCTTGTTGCTCTGTGTCTTGTCGGGAACTACAAATCGCAGACTTCCAGCCAGCAGGTCAAATACCAGCTTTCCCAAGTCAAAGGGATTGTCTTTGAACAGCATAGCGAATGTATGCGCCTTTTCATCACGCAACTGCATTTCTGTCCGTTTCCAGCTCCCTATATCATCTATGATGCTTCATGCTGACCTCTTTGTCCTTGTCATAGAACCGATAGGACATGCCAGACTTGCCAGCACCGATATAGACCGTCTTTGCAGTGCTGTAATCTTCATACTTGCTCTCATTGAATCGGTGGGTGTTGCTGTTTGCAATATATTCTTCCCGTTCACATTTCCGCTTTAACTGCTTGATTGTGAAGTAAGGCACTTCGTTCCTGTCGTCTATGGCTATGTCAAGCCTTGTGAAATGGAATCGGTCACGAAACCAACGCTCACACCGTTTGAACAAATCTCCGAAGCTCTGACCGTGCATATCCAGTATGCGGAAGATTTCATCACACCCCATGCCACTAAGCACAAGATAAGAGCCAAGCCCGAAAGGGTTATCCTCATTTTTCTTTGCATTGCCGAATACTTTAATGCTCCCAATGGCATAGACGCTCTGATAGGACTTGTGCTGTACTTTCGCCGACTGGATATCGAAAATATCAACAGGCAGTTCCAAGACACGCCGTATGACTTCCTCTGCCGTTGCAGTGTCAAATACAATGCTGATGTAGTCAATCTTGATAGTTAAAAATTCCTGTTTTGCTATAAATAATCGCTCCTTTCTTTGCACCATTTTTGTGCGTTGCAAAATCTTTGATAAACGCTGATTTTAAGCCCGTTTTCTATTATCAGTTCTGTATACGCAGGGCGGTGTTACTTATGCGCCCTGCCGGAACGCCTAAAGGCGTTCCTTTCCTAAAGCAACTGTCTGTCCAGAACACGTCTGGGGGACGTGCCCCGTCCAGCCAGCCACTTTAGGAAACCACGTTTTCCAATCCTGAAAGTCTGATATTAACGCTTTCAGAATGAAAACAATTCTTTTCAATGCTTATGTAAGCAGATAATTAACGCTGTTATGCTTAATCAATCAACCAAGCATATAATAACCTCATTAGCCTTATTTGTCAATAATATTTCTTGACATTTTTAAATAAATTAAGTATGATAGGCTTAAATAAGCAAGAAAGCGAGGAATAACAACATGAAATATCTGCTTTTAGGGGAGAATATACAGAGGGTAAGGAAGTTTCGTGGCATGAATCAGCAGGAACTGGCAGACGCAATCGGAATCAACATGCAGAGCCTTTCCAAGATTGAAAGAGGTGTTAATCTTCCCACCTTTGACACATTGGAGAAGATTACTTGCGCTTTAGGTGTGACACCGAATGAACTGCTGTCTGGGGAATGGAAGAACACTTCCCATATGGAACAGGAGATTTTAAAGTTTCTGGAACGTGAGGAACGATTGAATGTAGAGCTTGCACATGGACAGTATGACAATTATTTTGACAGTGAGGAAGAATGGAAAGAATATGAGTTAAAGAAGCTCCGTGAATATATCATGGACTTTATCGGTTCAGAGGACAGGCAGGCGTCTGACCTGTACCCTATCAAGCAACTGATACAGCGTCATAAATTCCAGAATATGCTGGATAAATATGATGATTTGTACAGCCTTGACCTGTTCGGGGAAACCATTGAGGGGCATAGGAATATCAACCCTTATGAATGGAATCCTATTGAGGGTAAAGTCATACTTAACAGGCATGTGGACGAGGACAGGGAAAGTCTATCCAATGTTCCAACCATAGAAGGCTTTGGAGATTTGAAAGGCATAGAATAGCTCTTATCCTCTCACGGAAGATACAGCAAAGTAAAAAGCCCAGTCAAGAATGCTTCGCACCACCTTTGGTGGCAGGTTCTTGACAGGGCTTTTTATTTCCTGTGCTGGGTAATCAAGAGGATAAAGAGAAAACATGTTCATGTCTGAACGTGTTCTCATTGATCCATAGCTTCTATGATAAGATTTATAACATCTTTGAAACCTTGCATGTATGCTTTTTCCCCATAGGCAGAGCTTCTTGCATTACAGGCGGATAAAGCCCTGTCTACGGTTTTCCACTGGTTATGTGTCAGACCAATTTTAGCTATACGCATAATTGCTTTATGAATTTCTTCGTCCTTTTTCTGATAGCTTTTATCTTTCCTTATAGATTCCTCTAAAGCGGTATTCAGTCTGTGCATACAAAACGATTCCAAAGCAGAGCTGACTTCATGCTCTGTATCGAGTGGCTGTTTTCTCTTTTCCAAAATGGCAGTGATGTCCTTATCTACATGTTCATACTTTTCAGTCAATTCTTTGTATAATTGAAAGCCCACCAGCATTCCCACTTCTAAATAAATATCATCATGGACACAGGCAAACTCTGATATAATATCGAAAAGTTTGTTATCTTGTCTGTCAGCGTCCGAATATAGGTTTTCAATATTATCAAAGAAAGTTTCATAGGATTCATCAATCGCACAGTCATAACTTTCCACCATTTCTTCATTTTCTCCTGTGCCGTATGTTAAATAGGACAGGATATTGCTGAATTTGCTTCTTTTCAACATATCGCTAATTTCATACATAAATTCTCTCCTCTTTTAACGGTACACCGTTAGTATACACTGTTTTGTTGTCTGTGTCAATGGTGTGCCGTTAATATCGTGTTTGAAAATGATATATACTTGAGTTAACCGTACACGAGTAAAGGAGATTTCGTATGACATATTCAGAAGCCATTATAAAAAGATTGACACAATTATGTGAGGAAAGAAAAATCACAATCAATAGACTTGCTACTTTATCTGGTATCACGCAATCCACAGTAGAAAACTTGATGAAAGGTAAGACGAAGAATCCAAAACTGAAAACACTTCACAAGCTTGCGATTGGTTTGGATATGACTGTTTCTGAATTGCTGGATTTTCCAGAAATGAACGAATCGGTATTTGATGATGAATAGCAATATACTAATTTTCCAAAGCATATATTCAAAATGTTATAAACGGCGTTGCTTCTAGCATTATAGTGGCAATGCCTTTTTTATGCCTACACATACACCCTGTATTGACGCAGTAAGTAGTAGTTAATCAGACTAAGGGGATACAGATTTCACAGTTTGAACTGGTGCTTCATAAAGACGGGAATTGGAAGATTGCAGGATGAATTATAAAGCGTGCAAATCTTTTATAGAAATGCACGCTTTAAATTTGACAAGAAAACTTTGCATTATGTATTGACAAGAAAACTTGGCGATGATATATTATAGGTGCAAAGAAAACTTTGCACAAGAAAGGAGCGATTATTATGAACAAAGAAGAAATTTTAGCAAAGAGCCGTAAAGAAAATGAGGTATCAGATGAAAGAAACAATTTAATTAAAATGCAAGGTGCAAATTTCTCTATTGGGGTTTTGATTTTGCTCTGGATAGTTATGACTAAATTTGCACCATTAGGCGAAATGGGAAAATCAGCGTTGGGTTTGCTGACACAGGTGACATGTTTATCAAATTTTGCCTATCAGTTAGTAAACAACAAAACAAAGACATCTATCTTCTTTACAATAGCCTTTGCTTTAACTACAATTTTTTATCTGTATCTATTCCTTAGCGAAATGAATGTGTTACCTTTTTGAAAGAATAAATGAGGAATGATAAATGGGAGAAAAATTGATACTTAAAAACAACTTGAAAGAAGCAAGAACAGAAGCAAAATTATCTCAATCAGCCTTAGCAAAAATGGTCGGAGTATCTCGCAATACAATTAGTTCAATAGAAACAGGACAATTCAATCCTACTGCTAAACTTGCATTGATTTTATGTATTGCATTAGATAAAAAATTTGAAGATTTATTTTACTTTTAAGGGGGATAATTTATGCAATATGCTGTATGGTTATTCATTATTATAACTGCTAAAGTATTTTTGACAAAAGGTTGCTCACTTATAATTATTCTTCTCTCATTTGCCCTAAAAGGAAAAGGGTTGCACAAGGAGGGAATAGAATGGAATGATTATTTTTTGAAATTATCTGAACATCATGTTAGCAAATATGCAAGAAATATTTATCTGGTAGCAACAATACTATCATCAATAGTAGCATGTTTTTTGTTTAAACTGTTTGAATTTCAATATCCTCTACTGTTTACCCTTATTCTTACGGTAACTTGTATGGTTCTTACACTGTGCAAATATCTAATAAAGGGGAGAGATGAAATATTTGATGCATTACGAAAAATTCGTCATTCTGCACTGGGTGAGGATGACAATTAAATTGTATTTTAAATTATCTTATTAAAATAGGCAGGTGGTATTATGGGAAAATATTGATAGCTGAATTTACCGAAAATGAAGAAATGATTTTTCAGCAGACAGTGGAATGGTTATCTGCTAAACTTTCCAGTTCTCCAGCTTTCATTAAGCAACAAGTAACTGGATTTCAGATTAACCCTTTTACAAGAACCTTTATCAGCGAAAAAGGGGAAAACGTATATCTGACAGCTAAAGAATTTGACCTGTTGTATTTTTTCTTTTGCCACAAAGGACAGGTATTTACGAAAGACCAACTTTATGAAAATATATGGGGCTTTAACAATGCGCCAGAGGGTAGCAATCTGACATCATTTATACGGAAGTTAAGAAAGAAGATAGAGCCGTTTCCAGACAGCCCGCAATACATACTTACTGTCTGGGGTGTCGGTTATAAATTCAACGAAGAAAAAGCGTAGGTTATGTATCACTAATAAGTGATTTACATAGAACCTACGTTTTTTATATTTAAAATATGCTTTTAATCATAGCGTCATATCAAGGCTCTTTCGTAAGTGGTAAATTAGTGGTAAACTCAACTCTCAAAATCTACGTTATTACTTATAAACCTAGTATTTAAGCGATAATCGGCATTCCTATTTTAAATTTATAACAAATAAAAAATAAAAAGGGAGTGTTTATTATGTTTGAGATTCAGCTATTATTTAGTGGTAAGGTTTTGAAAAATGTTTTTTAGCAGAGTTATGTTGTTAGCAATAATAAGATTTTTGTATCATAGAGATATGTCTAACAAATACATAACAAAAATGTATAAAGAATTTTAAAAAGACTTAAAGGGGCTTTCTATTAGCCTAGATAGCTTTTTGTTTACATCTGTAAGAGAATTAATTTCAAATTAGAAGAAGTTAAATTATGTAAAAAATAATCAGCTTTTAATAAATATTAAATTAGGTTAAAATAATTAATAAGAGAGGTGTCTAATATGAAATTTTTTGAGATAGGAACATCTGATTTTAAAGAGTATATAAATAGTGGTGCATATTTTATTGATAAGAGTTTGTTTATAAAAGAAGTATGGGAAGATAATAAGTACATATTGATAACTCGTCCAAGAATGTTTGGAAAAACTTTAAACATGAGTATGCTTAAGTATTTTTTTTCTCATAATGAAGCTGAAGAAAATAAAGAACTTTTTAGAAATTTAGAAATTTCAAAACATGAAGATATTATGAAAGAACAGGGGCAATATCCTGTTATATTTATAAGTTTTAATGGTTGTGATATAAATGATTTAGAAAGCTTAAAAGAACTTGTTGTAAAAAAGATAAAAAATGAGCTGGACCGTTTTGATTATCTAATAGATGAATTATCAGGAAGAAAAGCTAAAAAATTTGAGAACATATTAGATTCTAATAAAGATTCTGATTTAATTGAATCAATAGCATATCTATCTGAGACATTACATTCAACTACTGGTAAAAAACCAATATTATTGATTGATGAATATGATACTCCTGTTAATAAAGCATATACAGAGGGGGTATATGAAGAAATAATAAACTTTATGAAAGCATTTTATTCAAATTCAATAAAAGATAATATACATGTAAAAAAAGTAATTATGACTGGAGTTCTTAGAGTAGCAAAAGAGAGTATTTTTTCAGGGTTAAATAATTTAAGTGTTTATACTATTAGAGATAAAGGTTATGAAAGTTGTTTTGGGTTTACTAAAAAAGAGGTAGAGAAAATACTGAACCATTTTGGCATAAATAGAAATGTAAAGTTATTAGAAGATTACTATGATGGTTACAAATTTGGAGATATGGAAATATATAATCCTTGGTCAATTATGAAATATATAGAAAACGCTACTAAATATGGTAACTACATTGAAAAACCATACTGGATAAACACAAGTTCAAATGATATAGTCGTTGAGCTTGTAAATATTAAGCACAAGGATAGTATTGAAAAACTTATAAGTGGAGAAGAAGTAATAGATATTATTGATGAGAATATAGCATTTAGATATATTGCAGATGAATCAACTTCTCCTTGGAGTTTATTATATTTTAGTGGATATTTAAAGATATCTAATGAATATGATTATGGGCAAGTTGGGTTAATAATTCCTAACAAAGAAGTTTTACATTTCTTTAAAAATGAAATAATTAAATGGTTTAATATTGATATGAAAATAGAAGAATATATTCCTATTGTTTTAAGTTTAATAAAAGGAGATACAGAATCATTTAAAAAAGGATTTAAAGAAATATTGGCTGGAGTATTTAGTTATTTTGATTTAAAAGAAGATGAAAGCGAACAATATTACCATGTATTTACTATTGGTATTATGGCTTTACTTTCAGATAATTATATAATTAAGTCAAATAGAGAAGCTGGAGATGGAAGGGCAGACCTACTTATAATACCTAAAAATCCATCTGAATTAGGAATTATTATGGAATTTAAAAAATCTGATAAAGAAGAATTATTATTAAAAGATGCTAAAATAGCACTAAAACAGATAAATGATAAAAAGTATGATAATGAATTGTTAGCATTAGGAATAAATAATATCTTAAAAGTCGGAATTTCTTTTTACAATAAAGAATGTGAAATGATTTTTGAACAATAAAAAAATAAATCCCAAGTTCAAAAGAGCCTGGGATTCTTGTGTGCTCCAGACCATTCAACAATTGCAAGATTTTGTAGTATTCATTTTTCACTAGTAAGCAAAAATTTGATTGCACAGTTTACAAACTTTCTTGGAGATAATAAAGAGATTTCAAAGGATACTCTATTTATTGATGGTACAAAAATAGAGTCATCTGCTAATAGATATACTTTTGTTTAAATAATACTGCATTTCACTACAATATCTCGTCATATCTTTAATGCTTAGAACAACTTGTTTATTTAGCCTTCTTTCATACATAAGTAACTTTAATCTTCATATAAATCGACACTATTTTATATTTTCCTGTTAACATACAAACAAAAAATTTGTTATTACTTTTTCCTCTTTTCAGGGTAAAAGGTAAGAAACAGCTTAATATATTCTGGGATTTTTGTAACATCTGGAGAAAAAAACCAAAAAGCAAATCCGTCGCATAATTCATATCTCTTGCCGTGAATGGTATAGCTTTTCCTATGGTTACATGAACAATCCTCTTTCATATTATGACAATGTTTACAAGCTCCATAATCTCCTGTAAAAGCTTGCTGAATATAGTCTGGGGCTTGTTCAATAGCCTGTCTCTGCTTATCCACATTGCTGAAATACATACGTAGAATTAAATCATTTTCACGCAGATAAATCCGAGCATATGATTTTTTACTTTTTACTCCTGCTTTTGTGTAAATAATCATTTTACGACCCCAACAATATCCTTCTCCTATTGTTTGATTACAAGTATAACCAAGCCTATTCATTTCAGCATTAAAAGCCAATATAAATTCCTTATCTTTAGAACTTACAAAGCTATACTCTTCATATCCTAATAAATCTTTCATTACATTTACCTCCTCTGCATAAAGCATATCAAAAACAAGTAAAAAACTCCTCGCTTTTCATGTCATCATTTGTGAAGCAATAGTTCTATATCAAAATTCATAAGTTAATATCCTCATGAAATCTCTTCATTTTTCCCACAAATAATACTACGTTTCACCACAATATCTCGTCATATCTTTAATGAACAGAACAACTTGCTTATTTAACATTCTTTCATACATAGGTAACTTTAGTCTTCATATAAATCGCCACTATTTTCTTTGTTTAATGTTCCCTCTAACTCTATCATTAAAAACTTTGTTAATTTTTCAACTACGGGGCGATGTTTCATACCTTTAGGAACAATAATAAATTCTCCAGCCTTTACTTTAGTTTTTCCAGCTTCTGTTTCTAAATTAAAACTGCCTTCGATTACAAAAAAAAGTTCATCTGAAAATTCATGTGTATGAAAATCCAAGGTACGGTTTTCAACTTGAACAACGCTAAGAACATGAGAATTCAAATATCCAACTTTCTTATAAACATACAAATTTTCTAACACATTAACTTCTTTTACTAAATTTATAGCTTTCATAACTAACCTCCATTTTTCATTGATTATTTTATATTTTCATGTTAGCATAAAAAAATGAATTGATAAAATAGATTATTTTGATTGAAACAATCTTGATTTGAGATTGTTTGAAAGGAGATAAAATGAACCTTAAACATTTAGAAACATTTTTACTTTTAAGTGAAATAAAAAATTTTACAAAAACTGCTGAATATCTTCACTACGCACAGTCTCATGTAACAACGCAAATAAAGCAACTCGAAGAAGAATTAGATGTCAGACTTTTTGAACGTATTGGAAAAAACATTACTCTAACTTCTGCTGGACATGATTTAATCCCCTATGCAAAAAAAATACTAAGTTTGTCAAAAGAATTAAAAGAGAACTTTTTAAACAATGAAAAAGGACGCATAGTTATAGGTGCTTCTGAATCAATCTGCATATATAGACTGCCAGATATTATAGAATCTTACCAAACTAAATATCCTGCTGTAGAAATATACTTATATGTTTTAGATACACCAGATGTTATCTCTTTACTATCAGACAATACAATAGATATAGCTTATGTATTAGATACTCCTATTAATCATCCAAGTTTAAAAACTGTTGTAAAAATCAGTGAAACTATTTGTGCTTTTTCCACACCTCAACAACAATTAGCAAAAAAAGAGAATGTATCAATCTATGATTTTGAAAATCAAAAACTTATTCTAACTGGAAAAAATTGTTGCTACAGAAAAATGTTTGAAAAAGATTTATTGGAGTATTCCATAAATCCTAAAATCGTTCTTGAAACTAGCAGTTTACAAGTTATAAAACAAGCAGTTTTAAGTAATTTGGGAATATGTATTTTACCACAGTTAGTTGTTCAGAATGAGTTAAATAAGAAAGAATTAGCGAAAATTGATTATCAAACACATTATATAATAGAATCACAATTAATATATCACAAAGATAAATGGCTTTCACAGAATCTAACTAATTTCGTTGAATTAGTAAAAAACTTAAATGAATCATAAATAATGCTTACACCTAAGGAACGCTTCTTTGTGGCGTTCCTTAGTCTATATGCTTTATTCAATTTTGATGTTTCAATACTGATGTGCTGTACCATATCTTTGCAAATCTCAGATTATCGGCATATCAAGGCTCATTCGTAAGTAGTAAAATTAGTGCTTCTAATCCTTAGATATTGCGATAGATACAATGTTTTAGGGGATAATCAAGATTTTACCGTGTTTTTTATCTAAAAAATACACATAAATATTTCCAGGCTGTAAATTTTATATACTAAATCCTACAAATAAATTTACTTTATACCTATGTAGATGTGAATTTCCTGTTTATTCATATCATACATATTATTTTGATATTCTTCAAAATCACTTATATAAGTCCTATCAAAATCCATTTCCCAAAATTTAGCCCAAAACTCTCCCAAAGCTTTTTGAGCATCTCCTACTATAATAAACTTTGCATACTTACCTGCTGGTATAACTTTACTCACAACAATTTCTCCAACACTATCCTTAGCATTTAATTCGTCTAAATTATTATATTTATCCACATCAGTATTTACTTCACAACATGCAACAAAATTATACGGACTTGTAAAATCGCCTTGGTAATCTGTATATAAACCTATTGTCTTTTCATTTTTTTTGCCTTTTATAGCATTGTATATACCTTTCCCCATAAATTTTTTCCATGATTCACCTATATCATTTACTGCTTGTCCATCTTTATTTGTAGTCTCTTTTGATATTCCTATAACTATTTTTTTACTTATATTTACTATTTCATAATCCATACTTTATACCTTACTTTGTTTTTATTAATCTATTTTAGTCTTGAACTTATTTAATTATAATTTATAATATACGACACCTTTATGTCATATTTTTAATATAATTAAACTTAGTGAGACATTTTGTAACGAATAAACTTTATATAACTTCTTTAGTCTCGCTATTATTTTCTAATAAATAAATTCTAGATAAAATCTTTAGTCTAGTCATTATTTTTTAATGAATAAATTTTAGATAAAATCTTTAGTCTAGTCATTATTTTCTAATAAATAAATTCTAGATAAAATCTTTAGTCTAGTCATTATTTTTTAATGAATAAATTTTAGATAAAATCTTTAGTCTAGTCATTATTTTCTAATAAATAAATTCTAGATAACTCTTTTAACCTAGTTATTACATTATCTCTAACATCTCTAGGTTCAAGTACTTCAACATTATCCCCAAATGATAAAATATATCCATAAATCCACTCCCCAACAGGAAATTCTGTAATTACATCGTATGTATTATCTTCATTCTTGGTTATTAAATCTTTATTAAAATCATCAAATACTCTAAAAAGCATCTTTTCTTTAAACCTCAATTTCAAAGTTATAGTATTTTCCTTAATTACCTTAGAATCATTCAAACATACATCCTCTATAACCTTTCTTGAAAATACTTCTTCTTTTACAACTAAATTCTTTATTCTACTAATTCTAAATATCCTAAAATCAGCCTTTAATTTACAAAATCCATACAAATACCAAGTCTTACTCTTATACATAAGCTTCATAGGCTCGACAGTTCTGTTTGTTTGACTTGATAAACTATTTACATAATCAAAGCTTATGGTATTACGCCTTAAAATAGCTTCTTTTATTTTTGTAAATTTATCATCTTCATTAAAATTACTTCCCCATTCAGTAAAGTCTATTTCAATCCAGTTTGCAAAGTTCTGCTCTCCAAATATTGAACCAATTTTATTTACTACTGAATTTATTTCTGGATACTTTGTTGCTTGTAATGTTTTCAGTGCCACTATTAAACTCTCTTTATCTTCTTTTGACAAAATGGTCTTATCTATAGAATATTCTTCTATTAAAGATATTCCTCCTCCCTTGCCTTTCGTCATATATACTGGTACTCCTGACATAGACAAAGTTTCTATATCTCTATATATGGTTCTTGTAGAAACCTCAAATCTCTTAGCCAACTCTTTAGCTGTTACTAGTTTTTTATTTAATAGTATTACTATTATTTCTGTTAATCTATTTATTTTCATTCATTACCACCTACTAAAGTCATTAAATTTATTTAATCTTTATTTTTACAACTAATTAAGACTGCTTCTGTATTATGTTCTATTGTACTATTCATTTCTATATTTTCTAAGCTACTTTCATCCATCTATTTTAAAATTTTAATTTACTATTTTTTAATTTTATATTATTAATTTTAAAGCTTTTTACCTATTATTCCTACAATATTTAAACAATTTTTTGATAAATAAAGCCTTATTACAATATATTCAAAATATGTAATATTTTAGATATTTTTCGTTGACAATGTTAAATTTTTGTTTTATCCTTAGTTAAGGACATGTTAATGACATTTCTAAAACTTATCTGAAATAGTTTTTGTTATTTTATGTAGGAAAACGTATTATGCTTAAGAAAACGTATTTTTTATTTTAGATAAGTACAATATTTATTCTTTTTGGGGAGGAAATCATGGAAATTAATAAAAAACATTTTATTCAAGTATTTTTAACTTGTTTAATATTGGTAGTAATATGTGAATTTATAGGTCAAAGAACTATAGCTATTGGAAAAGCCTCTATAGTACTGTTCCCTATGCTTTATGCAGTTATAATTGGACTTATAATAACACCCGATTTATTAGGAAAGAAAATTAAAGCACTTAAAAAAGTAATTGGAGAAAAAGAAATAAACATTGCTGGTGAAGTCGTTGGAATTGCACTAGTAATGCTTGGTATAAAGTATGGTACTACAGTTGGTCCAAACATTGACAAGATAATTCAGGCTGGACCAGCATTTATCGCTCAAGAATTTGGTCATATACTTGCACCAATCGTTGCATTACCTCTTGCATTGATATTTGGAATGAAAAGAGAAGCCGTTGGAGCTACTGCAAGTATAAGCCGTGAGCCTTCTTTAGGAGTTATATCAGAGAAATATGGGATAAACTCTCCAGAAGGTAGTGGTGTACTTGGTACATATTTAATGGGTACTGTTCTTGGAACTATATACTTTAGTGTGCTAGGTTCAATATCTATTTATAGTGGTCTTCACCCATATGCTTTGGGAATGGCCTGTGGTGTTGGTAGTGGAAGTATGATGACAGCAGCTGCTGGTTCACTATCTACTATGGTACCACCAGAAATGGCAGATACAATACTTGCCTATGCAGCAACAAGTAATATGATGTCCAGTATAACAGGAATTATATTCTTAGTTTTTGTATCCTTACCATTTACTAATTTTATGTATAAGATTTTGGAACCTAAATTCTCAAGAAATAAAAAGACTAAAGAAATCGAAACTACAGAAGGAGAGTGCTAGTAAATGTTTGCTAATTTAGATTTAAAGAAAAGTTCATATCAATTATTGGTTATGTCTGTTATTGGAGTTATAATTCTTATAGGACAAAGAATTAGCGTTGGTACATCTATAGCTACAGCTCTTCCTGGTATGGTGATGCTAATATTAGCTGCTATGGCTGCTATGATTATAAAAGATTTATTTCCTAAATCAATCTTTCCAGCCTTTGGATTTGCAACTATAATAGGACTTTTACTTAGTATGCCTTATAGCCCAACATCTGAAGTATTTTTAACTAACACTAATAATATTAACTTTATGGCTATAACTACTCCACTACTAGCTTTTGCAGGAATTTCTGTTGGAAATAAAATAGAAGCTTTAAAAGAAATGTCATGGAAAATAGTTATAATCTCAATTATTGTCTTTACGACTATATTCTTTGCATGTGCAAGTATAGCTCATATAGTTTTAAGTATTCAAGGTAAAATATAGGAGGAATTTATTATGAATAAAGAACAATTAAAATCTCTAGTAATAAAGACTATAGATGAAAATAGAGAAAAAATATTGAAAATAGGTCAAGGAATATACAAGAACCCAGAATATGGATATAAAGAATTTAAAACTACAGAAGCTGTTTCAAACTTCTTTGAACAAGAATTAAACTTATCTGTAGAAAAAAATATAGCTGTAACAGGATGTAAGGCAGATGCAAGTTCTAGTAAAGAAGGTCCTCATATATCTATACTTGGAGAACTAGATGGTATATCATGTAAAGAACATAAAGATGCTAATGAAATAGGTGCATCTCATACTTGTGGACACAATATTCAGATAGCTGGAATGTTAGGTGCTGCTGTTGGTTTAGTAAAAAGTGGTGTTTTAGAACATTTAGATGGTAAAGTATCTTTTATGGCTACTCCTGCAGAAGAATTCATTGAGTTGGAATACAGAGAACAACTAAAAAAAGAAGGAAAAATAACTTACTTTGGTGGAAAACAAGAGTTAATAAAAAGAGGTTATTTTGATGATATAGATATATCTATGATGTTTCACTCTTCTGATTTAGGAGAAGATAAGGCTCTAGTTGGTCCTGAGAGTAATGGATTCGTTGGCAAAAAAGTTAAGTTTATAGGTAAAGAATCTCATGCTGGTTCTGCTCCACATGATGGAATAAATGCTTTAAATGCAGCAATGCTTGCTATAAACAACGTAAATGCACTTAGAGAAACTTTTAAAGAATCTGAAAGAGTTAGATTCCACCCTATCATAACAAAAGGTGGAGATATAGTAAATGTTGTTCCCGCTGATGTTCATATGGAATCATATGTTAGAGCTAGAACTATAAACGGTATGATTGATGCTAATGAAAGAATAAATAAAGCCTTGATGGCTGGTGGAATGGCAGTCGGAGCTGATGTTGAAATAACTGAAATTCCTGGATATCTTCCAATATTAAGATATAAAAATCTTGATAATTTATTTAGAAACAATCTTGAAGATTTAGGTCTAAAAGGAAAAGTTATTGATGGTGGAGACTTTACAGGTTCTTTTGATTTTGGAGATGTATCTCATATAATGCCTACTCTTCACCCTATGATTGGTGGTGTAAAAGGTGCTCTTCATACAAGAGATTTTGAAATAGTTGATGAAGATTTAGCGTACATAATTCCTGCTAAAGCAATGGCACTTACAGTTGTAGACCTTCTTTTTAATAATGCTAAAGATGCTAAAGATATATTAGATGCCTTTACTCCAGTTATGACTAAGGAAGAATATCTAACATTCTTAGAAAAACACGATAAAACTTTATAAGTCTGTTAAAGATTATTTTCATAATACTAAGGATGGTATATGCTGTAAAGGCTATACCATCCTTTGTTATCTTTCACTTTATTTTTGTAACAGGATACTTCTCTCCGTTTAGTTTTTAGATTAAACATAAACAATAAATAGTTACTAAAATATATTATCCTCTATAAAATCTCCTTGATATTTATTTATAAAAAATATGCTAAAGATATTTACCCTCACGTATAGTGGTAGATTTATCCTCTAGCTATTCCAAAAACCCAACATTTTGTTACACTATTTGTTTTAATAACTTAATCTTCCACTAGCTTTTTATAAAATTTTGTTTTAAAATTAACTTTAAAGTATATATATTGTCCAAATTTATCAGATATTTTTCGTCATTAATCTACTTGAAGCATATTTAATTAACACTACTCATCCAGAAAATTCAGAAAATTACATTGACATAGGAAAAAGTTTATTTTATACTTTTTTTAGGACATATTGTGGACACGACTTAAATCAACAATCAAGATTTACAGTATAAATTAGACCACAATACTTATTTTTTAATTATATTTTAAATATTAGGGAGGATATTATGAATGATAACGTAGTTAAGAAGAAAAACTTTTTTGACAGAACATTAAACAGAATAGAAACTGTCGGTAACAAACTACCAGACCCAGTTACAATATTTTTAGGGCTGTGTGTACTTTTACTTATACTATCTAGTATAGTTGGTTCTATGGGTATATCAGTAGTTCACCCTGGTACTGGTGAAACTATAACTGCTGTAAATTTATTGACTGTAGAACAGCTTCAAATTCTTTTGGGAAACATAGTTAGTAATTTCCAGGGATTCGCTCCTTTAGGTCTAGTTTTAGTAACTATGATAGGTGCTGGTGTATGTGATAAAACAGGACTTATGACAGCAACAATCAAAGCATCAGTAAGCAAGATTCCTGAAACAAAAGTAACTCTTGTTGTAATGACTATAGGTATGCTTGCCAATATAGCATCTGATGCAGGTACAATACTATTTCCACCATTAGCTGCACTTGTATATCTTGGTGTTGGTAGACATCCACTTATAGGTTTATTTTCTGGATATGCAGCAGTCTGTCTAGGATTTGCCGCAAACATTATGATAAGTGTCAATGATATACTTGCTGCAAGTTTTACAGTTCCAGCAGCTCAAATGATTGACTCTGGTTTTCAAGCTAATGCAACAATGAACTTATTTTTTATGATAGCATCAACTTTTGTTCTAATACTATTGGCAACATGGGTAACAGAAAAAATTGTAGCTCCTAGATTTGGTAAATATGAAGGAAATGCAGAATTAGATGTTGATGGGAGTCTTAATGATGTAGAAAAAAAAGGGCTTAAAAAAGCTGGTATAAGCATATTAATATACGCAGCTATTATAATAGCCCTTAGTGTAATCGGTAAAAAACCATTCTTAGCTGACCCAGAAACAGGAGATTTGTTATCAAACAATGCTCCTCTTATGAAAGGTATGGTACCTATAATAGCACTAGCATTTTTTATACCTGGTGTTGTGTATGGAAAGACTATAGGTAAAATAAAGAAGGATAAGGATGTTGTCTCTATAATGGCTAGTGCAATGAGTGATATGGGTGGATATATAATACTAGCATTTGCTGCTTCACAATTTTTACAATTATTCACAAATAGTAATCTAGGTCTGATACTAGCTGTAAAAGGTGGAGAATTTTTAAAATCAGCAGGAATAAATGGACCTTTATTATTGATAGGATTTATTATATTATCATGCTTTATAAATTTATTTATAGGTAGTGCATCTGCAAAATGGGCTATTCTTGCACCTATATTTGTACCAATGTTTATGATGGTTGGATACAATCCAGCACTTACTCAGATGGCTTATCGTATAGGTGATTGTATCACAAATCCACTTAGCCCATTATTCCCGTACTTCCCTATTATACTAGCATTCACTAGAAAATACGATAAAGATGCTGGTATGGGTACTGTAATTGCTAATATGATACCATACTCTATATCATTCTTAATAGTATGGACTATATTACTTATATTATTTATGGTGTTTAATATTCCATTAGGACCTGGAATACTACCTTCATATAGTATGTAATTTTTTTAAATCTTTCTAAAAGGAGAAGTAACTTATGTTAGATAAAAATAGACTTATAAATAATTTTATGGACATGGTTAGAATTGATAGCCCATCTAATCAAGAATTAGAAATGTCTAAGTGGTTGGTAAACTATTTAAAAGAAAGAAACATAGATGCCATTATAGATGATGCTGGTGAAAAATATGGTGGTAATACAGGTAATGTAATTGCGTATATAAAAGGTGAAGAAGGAAGTAGACCACTTTGTTTATGTGCACATATGGACCAAGTTCAACCTTGCTTAGGTGTAAAACCAGTACTAGATGGTAATGTAGTTAGAAGTGATGGAACTACTACACTTGGTGCAGATGATAAGGCTGGAATAGCTGCTATACTTGAAGCTTTAGAACATGTCATTACAGAGAAAATACCACATAGAGATATTTATCTTTGTTTTACAATCTGTGAGGAAGCTGGTATGCATGGTGTCAAAAACTTTAATCCTGACAACTTACCTTGTAAAGATATGGTGATTTTAGATTCTGGTGGGGCTATTGGTTCGATAGCATACAAAGCTCCTGCTCAACAATCTATAAAAATATCTTTTCATGGGAAAAAAGCACATGCTGGTATAGAGCCTGAAAAAGGCTTAAATGCTATATTGGTAGCATCTCATGCAATAAGCAATATGCACATAGGCAGAATAGATTCATTAACTACTTCAAATATAGGTAAAATAGAAGGTGGCGGGGCTACAAATATAGTAACTGATAAGGTTACATTGACTGCTGAAATTAGGTCTCATATACCTGAAACTTTAGAATATGAGCTTAATCATATGGAGAAATGTTGTAAAGATGCTGCATCTAAATTTAATACTACCTATACTTTTGAACATAATATGTCTTATCCTAGTTTTGAACTTAGTAGAGATAGTCATGTTTTCAAGTTAAGTGAAGAAGCAATAAGACAAGTTGGTGTTGTTCCAAAACCAATGGTAATTGGTGGTGGAAGTGATGCAAATATATTAGCTAATCTTGGATATAATTGTGCTATATTAAGTCTAGGTATGTATGATGTGCACACAGTTAATGAATATGTAAATATAGATGAATTATATGATACTGCTAAAATAGTTTATCATATGATTAAATTATAAATATCATAATATAACTCTTTAAATTATAAAAATAAAAACCTATGTATCTTCAACTTTATAAGTTATATCTTAAAAGTTGTTTTACATAGGTTTTAGTATTTTGTATAATAAACTTTAGTAATTTTATATAATAACTTATTGTAGCATTCTGTATAATAAATTTTAGTATTTTATATAGTAAATTATTGCAATAATTTATAGTATAGTAATTTATACATTTTCATAAAATCTCTTAAAACAGTATTTCAGTAATATTTTTTGGTCTTCCTCCACCAATACTAGTTTCTTTTGCACATATTCTGCCCAGACCTGCACTCACTATTTTATTTAATATACGTCTTGCACTTCTTTCACTTACGTTTAAATATTCTGCTAATTCTTTTGAATCATAAATTTTGCTTTTTCTATTTTCACTTATAGCAATAATTTTTGCAACTGACTCACAACTCATTCCAGTCTTTTTAGATATTTCTATTACCTTTTCATCAGATAACATTAAAGAATAATTTAATTCGTTTTCTGAAGCTAAAGGTCCTCTTATGTTTTCATCTTCATCTACTAAATATATACCAATTTCTTTTGAATCTATGGAGTGTCTTAATGCTTTATGTGCATTATTCTCAGCTTGATACGCGGTTACTCCTGTACCAATTCCTATACTAAGAGAAAAGCCCATATCTTTTATCTCTCTCTTTAAATTGAATAACTTATCATAATTATACTCATTGTCAGCTACCCCTTTATGAACAAATACAACATAATCATTTCTTCCAAGTAAAAATAAGGAACCTTGAATACTCCTCACATAGTTTACTACAAGCTTATCCATATCTGATTTTTTTATCATGTCAGAATAATAGTTATCTATCTTCTCTTTATAATCTATTAGACTCAATATTTCAACAGCAATTTGAGAAAATCTTGCCTTACTTAGAGCATATTCACTCTTTACTTTCTCATAACTTTCTTTGATTAATTGTATTGTAGCTTGTAAACGAAATACAGGATAACCTCTTTCTTTTAATTCATTATATACTGCACCAAAGCCAGTTAACATTATATCTGTCTTCTTTTCTTCAAATAATTTTATATGCCATTCTACAAGTTCAGACTCTCCTACTTCCAAAGAAAATGGATTACAAAATACACTTGTTGCCTTAATATCAAATTCTTTAAGTGCATCTTCCACAACATATCTATCAACTACATCTATACTAAATTTATCTATCTTTATATTTGCACTTTCTATTGCCCAAAATGCCTTCATTATGCTTGTCCCACTTCTTGGCACAAATGAATGTGGCTTACTTATCTCATATTTAGATTTTATAAACTCATAAACCGCACATCCTGTAAATATAATAGCATCACATTCATCTTCACATTTAGAAATAACTTCTATTGTATCTACAACTTTTTCTCTTACATATATTTTAGTTTTTAAATCACTGTCTATCTGTTTTAAATCATCCTTTATCTTCAACCCAGAGTCTGAAGGACCTATAATACCCACTATCATAAACTTCGCTCCTAATCCATAAATATTATACTTTCTAAAAATTATATCCTCATTATTTTCTACTTTTATTTAACTGATAAAGTAATTTCTCAAAGTCATCACTTGGAATAGGCTTACAATAGTAATAACCTTGAATTACTACACAATCCAAACTAACTAAAAATTCAGCTTGCTCTTTTGTCTCTACACCTTCTGCAACTACATCCATATCTAAATCTTTTGCCATAGATATAGTATGCTTTAAAACTATTTTTTCTCTTTCTGTGATTCCTTCTTCATTAAAGAAACCACAATCTATTTTTAATGTATCAATATTAATATTTTTTAACATGTTTAATGAAGAATATGCTGAGCCAAAGTCGTCCATATTTAAAATAATACCATCCATTCTAAGGTCAGCTATTACTTTAGCAAATAGCTTTATATTTTTAATAAATAAACTCTCTGTAAGCTCTAATTCCAAAAATGATTTTGGTATACTATATTTATTTATTAAATTCAAAACAATATCTTTAAAGTGTGGATTATACAAATGTAATCTCGATACATTTACAGAAATAGGAAGTGGCTCTTCACCTAAATGTATCCATTTTTTAATTAAAGAACACACTTGTTCCCATACATACATATCTAATTTAATAATAAACCCATTCTTCTCAAATAGTGAAATAAATTTAATAGGAGGTATTATACCTTTTTCTGGATGAAGCCATCTAACTAGTGCCTCTGCCCCAACAATTTTATTTGTCTTAAGATTATACTTAGGTTGTAAATATACATGAAATTGCCCATCTTCAAGCGCAGATTCCATTTCTCTTTCCATCTGTTTTTCTTCAAGTGCATCATTTCTTATAGTTTCATCGTAAAACATATAATGATTGATACTCTGTTTCTTTACTTTTTTATGGGCATACCCGGCCATTTCACACGCATTTGTAATTGAGATATGATTATCTAAAATCTTGTAAATGCCAAAACATGGTACTAACATATATTCAAATTGTTTCCTATTTAAGCTATTTGTAATCTTATAAATTACTTTATGAACATCTCTATCAGAGTAACTCTCATAGAAGATACAAAATACATCTGCATACATACGACAACATATACTATTAGTACCAGTGTTTTTTTGAATCAATTCTGCAATATATATTAAAGTTTTGTCTCCTCCTCTAATGCCATAAATATCATTAATTACCTTGAACTTATCTATATCCATCATTATAATAACATAGCGTTTGTCAGGGTACTTTTTTAGTAACAGACTTGTTTGTTCGCAAAAACCTTCATAATTATATAACCCCGTCAATATATCCTTTTGATTTTTATGTATTTGCATAAGATGGTCTATATTTTTAATAGCAACTAAAATATGTGTCTGTTTTTCACCTAACTTATTCTTACTACTCATCTTCAGCATATAAATTAATGCCCAATAGTACCTTTTATCTGTTCCTAAACGCCTATACTCAAAATTTAGTTCTAAATCGTCTTGTTTACTATTATTAAAACTATCAATAGATTTTAGATGGGTGTTACTATCAAATAATATTCTATCATCAGGATGAATCAAATGTTTTTTGATGTATGAGAAAGTTTTCTCAGAATTCTCCTTTATAGGAAAATTAAAAATATTGTTCTCTGATTGATAAATTGGGGTAATTAAATTTTTATCTATACAAATAGACAAAATTATATCATATGTATTATAAGCTAGTTTTTCATAAGCCTTAGAATACCCTTCTATCATTAAGGTGTCAAAATACACCTCATTATTTAAATCTCTATGTTTAAATAAAATATTATTCGTTGAATCGGTTAAATCGCTAATTACCTCTATTTTACTATCTCTAAGTTTATTCTTATTATAATATCTTTTCTTATCTTGGTACATTCTTTCATCAGCAATTTTAATCAATTTATTTATGTCAATATTATCTTCACTCCAAATACTTCCTATTGACACACTATACACCATATTTTCTTTAAATTCTTCACTTAACCAAATCACTAATTCTTCAAACAATTGTTTTGAGATATCTTCACATAATACAACAAATTCATCTCCTCCAATACGGTAAACATTGTGAGAATTAAAGTATTTTTTTATTATTACACAGACTGACATAATGGCAGAATCCCCATTAGCATGCCCAAAGTTATCATTAATGTCTTTTAATCCATTTATATCTATGAATACAACTCCCATAGATTTAACTTTATCTTTGTGAAAACTTTCTATATACTTAATATATTTATTTCTATTATATGCACCAGTTAAGAAGTCATAGTAGCTCATATAATTCAATTTGTTTTCTACTTTTCTTTTTTTCATCTCAGTTAATAAAAAATAAGATAGTGATGTCAAAAGAGAAGTGTCTCCAATAGCCTTATGTGGATTGTCCACTCCAATAAATCCAATTATTTTATCATCTTGTTTTAATGAAGAAGCCATTAAACTTTTAATTTTTTGAGGCTTTAAAATTTCATATTCCATTGGCTGTGTTTCCTTTATATTTTCTATGTTGTCAAGTATTATAAAGCCCTTTTGCTGGAATAACAAAAACCAATTTTTTAATTCTTCAATATCAAGATTTCTTAGTGACTGTTTTTGTTCATCAACACCTTCATTACACCATTCATATGTATTAGTTACTTTTTTTCTATCTTCTGATACTTCAAAAACATATGCTCTATCAGCTTTGTGAAATTTACCAATATTGCTTAATACAAGATTTACAGCATCAGAAAAATTAGATTCTGTTATAAGATGTTTAATACATCCAACTAATAACTCTTTTATTTCTAATTTTTCTGCTATTGATTTACTTATATTTTCCTTTTCTGTAATATCAAGAGCTATTTCTAATCGTGCAGGTTTGCCTTCCCATCTAATTAGCTTGTCCTTTAATATAAAGTGTCTATTTGTTCGAGTATTTGTATTTTCCCATATGTAATATTCATCTTCTTTTAAAATAGAATTTGTACAAAATTCACAAGGAGAATCTTTCTCTTGTAATACTTCATAACATTTTCTATGTGAGATATCATTAATCCCCATTACCTTTTTCCCAATTTTATTAATATATAAAAGCTCATATGTATCCAAAGAAGAAACATATACAATTTCATCCAACTCATCTATTAAATTTATCACATCCATTTATGTATATCTCCTTTTATCCAGATTGAATTTTTAAAGCTTTTAAAATTTCTCCAGTCATAATAAATTATTCAGATTATTCTTTTGATATATTATATAATAGCATAAAGGTTAACATAAAAAGATAAAAAAGAGCAATTTTTTTATATCAAAAAAAAGATATTAAATTGAGATTATACACATAAATGATATATTTAACAATAATTATATAAGTTTAAACAAGAAAATTTACTGAAAATATATCATTGACGATATAGAAATCATGGAGTCCCATAATTAAACGCTTAGCGTTCTTTTAGAAAAATAGTTATGTGGATTCAAGATGAGGGTGTCTCAAAATAGAGATAAGCCCCTTTTTCATTGTTGAAATAATAAAAATATATTTTATTTCATACAAAAGAGAGTGCCTCATGAACTAAAAAGTTCACTTTGAGACACCCCCTTCATTATAAAATATACATAACTATTTCTATTTGATTTAAAGTACTTATATTTTCTCATACAATAAATAATTCTATATGCTTACTATTCATCTTCATTTAGTAACTATTCATCTGCCATACGATAACCTACTCCAACCTCTGTTAAAATATATTCTGGTTGAGCAGGATTCTTTTCAATTTTTCTTCTTATGCTTGCCATAAAAACTCTAAGTGACTGGTTTTCACTTTCGTAGTAATTTCCCCAAACTTTATCTATTATGAATTTATGAGTTAAGACTCTTCCTGAATACTTAGACATCAATTCAATAATCTTATATTCAATTGGAGTTAAATGTATTTCTTCATTATTAATTGACACAATATGATTTTCATAATCTACCTTTAGATTTTTAACTTCAAAAGACTTTGGAGCATCATTGTTCATATTGTCTTGTTGAACTTTATTTCTAAGGGCTACACGTACCCTAGCTAAAAGCTCTGTTACACTAAAAGGTTTAGTCAAATAATCATCTGCTCCTCCATCTAAAGCTTCAACTTTATCCCTCTCATGTTCCCTTGCTGAAACAACAATTATTTTATTAGTTTTAGCACAAGCTCTAACTCGTCCTATTACCTCAATTCCATCAATATCTGGCAGTCCTAAATCCAAAATTATTAAATCTGGGTCAAGAGAATGTATAAGCGATATGGCTGTTCCTCCATTATCCGTCTCTACACACCTATAATTCTGAGTTTCAAGAGATACTTTTATAAATTTACAAATTGGTTTATCATCTTCTACAATTAGAACTAATGGCTTTATTTCCACTCGTCTTTCGCCTCCTCCTCATATATAGGTATACTAAATCTAAATGTAGCTCCTCCAGAAGGATTATTAAAGGCGACAATTTCTCCACCATGAGCTTCTACTATAGATTTACATATCTCTAATCCAAGACCAATACCTCTTCTTTCAAGATTTCTAGACTTATTCTTAGTATAAAATCTATTAAATATATTATTGATATCTTCATTTGGTATTCCTTTTCCATTATCTGAAACTTCAAATAGTACTTGCTTTGATTCTTTTCTTACAGTTAATTCTATATTAGAATTCTTAGGTGTATGCCTTATAGCATTATCAATTAAGTTTACTAAAACTTGCTCTATTAATAATACATCTACATGAACTATTATTATCTCATCTGGAATATTAGTTTGTATATCTCTGCTATTGGCAAATTTTTTGACTCTTAATATGGATTCAGCTATTATTTCATCAACAACCTCTGGTCGTTTTTCAATATCCAATTTTCCTTCATCTATTCTGGTCATACTAAGTATATTCTCAACAGAATGAGTTAACCAACTCGTATCTTCATATATATTTTTCAATAATTCTACTCTAGTTTCTTTATCTATTACATCATCATTTTCAAGCATAGTTGAAGATGACCCCAATATACTTGTAAGTGGAGTTCTTAAGTCATGAGAAATTGATCTAAGCAAGTTTCCTCTTAAACGTTCCCTCTCTGCCTCGAGATTTGCTTTTTTATTCTTTTCAAATAAATTTTCTCTATCAATTGCCAACGCAACCTGTGTCGAAACTGCTTCTAATAGTATCTTTTCATTTTCTGTAATAATATCTATTTTAAAACATGCAATACCTATAACACCAAGAACATTTGATTCTTGCCCTTTTATAGGAAAGTAATATGCACTGCTATTTTTACAATATTTTGTCCCAATTCCAACTGGATTACCTGTCCTAAAAGCTTCTTTTATAGCTTCCTTTTCTAATACTGAATGGAATATATTCTCACTTCCATCATTATTACAAATATAAATACTTGGCTTACCTAGATTATTATTACCATCTGCAATGGTAACTATAACAGTTCTATTTAATATATTTACTAAATTAGACCCACAAAATTCAATAATTTGATTTTTATTTTTTGCTTTAAGTAACGTTTTGTTATTCTCATAAAGTAGTCTTATCATCTTTTCTCTTTTATGAGAAAGTCTTACTTCTCTTTTTATCCTAGAAGTTAGGGTACTTGTTATAATCGCTGCCATAAGCATAATACAAAAAGTCATAGGATAATCTTTTCTATAAGCTAAAAAAGTATATAATGGGTGTGTAAAGAAAAAGTTAAATGATAGCACTCCTATTACTGAAGAAAGTATTCCAAAAAAATACCCATATGTTATGCTTGTAGCAAATAGTACACCTAATATGTATACTAGTATAATATTAGATTCATTAAAACCTACTTTTTCAAAAACTACTGATATTCCAGTAGCAACCATCATAACCAATATAGTTTTTATGAAGTCCTTAATAATTACTCTTCTACTGAGATAGTCATCTTCGTCATAATCGTACTCTTTTAAGTCTTCATGTTGTAGTCGTTCCTTTTTCATTTACTACAATTCCTCCTTATTGTTACTGTTTAAATTGGCTCTATTGTATATAATACAATTTTATCATAATAAATTCAATCAATACATTTAATTAATGTACTTAAATTACTAAAAGGTGCTGTCTTAAAATGAAAATAAATCTCTATTTCAAAACAGCACCTCTATATATTTAAATTACTAATTTAATTTTTACATACTTAAATCATTAGTTTTATTCAATTTTATAAATTATAATATCTTAATATTTGATTTGTAGAATATTTTTATCCAACAAGCATAAATATAAAGTGGGCACATATACCTGCACATAAACCACCTATTGTATGTGAAAGTATAGCTTTACCAGCTAATGGTCTTGCCTCTAAAGCATCCATCATCCCTATGTGTGTACTTAGATATCCACTCCAACACATACCCATTGCTGTAAATACTGCTATATCATTAGGAGTTATAGCACCTGATTTTATAAATTCTGGTACTAAAGATATTGCTGCTCCAACAGCACCTAATGCAGTTACAGGGAATGCTATTGCTTCTGGTGATGTGAATCCAAATAATGGCTCTATTATAAAGCTAATTTTATCACCAATAGCAGGTAATAATTTTATACCTTCATATGCAGCTCCTGTGTAAACAGCTTGACCTGTAGCAGGGTCTGTAGATGGTCCAAAAGTTAATAACATAACTAATGTACAAACTACTAAAACTCCTGGTATTATAGCCATACCCATTTCAACACCTAACTTACCACCTTCAAGTATAGCATCCAATGCTCTTTGGAATACATTACCATCTCTTATTTCTCTAAACTCTTCAATCTTTGCACCTTTATCATTTACTTGCTTTTCAGTATCATTTTTAGGGTCATAATTATAATACTTTTTAGTAAAAGTCAACATAATTCTAACACTAATAATACTACCTATTATTGCCCCAACATTACCTATTATAGCTGGTAGTACATATTCTTTACCTTGAGCTATCATAAAAGTTGTTACAATAAGTCCCATACCAAAGGCTGTTCCTAAATTACATAGAGCAGGTACTTGATACTTCTTAAAATATTGTGTAAATGTTTTGTCTTTAGCAAATGGTATAATAGCTGGATTATCAGATAAATATGTTGCAACTACTCCTGCTATACTAGCACCAGGTAAGCCCCATATAGGTCTCATAAGACCCTTAAATATCTTATTAACTAAAGATATTACTCCAAATTCTGAAAGCAATGCACTAAGTGCACCTGCAAGAACTGCCATCGCCATTATTAAAAATACTGTGTCTAATAAAAGCGCATGCGCTGTGCTCATTATTACTTTAAACATCATTCCTGCACCCATGATGCTTCCTACATATCCAAATCCTACTGCCAATAGTACAATAAATACGAAGGTTTCCATACTTACTGCCTTGACTCTTCTCTTATCCGACAGCTTTTCCATCTTGAAATCTTCCCCCTTTTAATTTTAAATTAAGGTTCCTAACATTGGTACAAATTTTTTGGTGCAAACTGAGTACTAAAACTTACACCTGCAATGCAAGTTGTCAGTTTTTTGAAATAAAAAAAATTACGTTTATAGAATAAGAATATCTTCTTTAATTTGGATACTCTTATTCTATTTTATGTTATTATATTATCATCCTTTTATCTAAAAGTCAATTTTTTCTATTTTTGCGATTTAATTTTATTTATACTCTTTTTATATTTTTCATTTTCTTTTATTTTTGTAATCACTCCATATAAGTTGACTTTTCTAAATACAGTAGTTATAAATACCAATCCTAATGCAATTGAACTTGCACATGATAATGTACTCACACCATACTCTACTGCTTTGATATAATTATTAGTTAATACAGAGTACATAGTATTATATATTCCATAACCAGGTACTAATATTATCAAACAACAAACACTTAATGTAGTCGCTGGAGTCATATAAATTCTGGCACATAACTCACAATATATTGCAAAACAAACTGTAGCTATAAAAAAACATAGATTTTCTGTTACTCCTATATTTAAGCAAAATTTATATGAAAACCAAGCTATACTTCCACCTATACCTGACAGTATTAAATTCTTTCCTTTCATATTAAATAGCACTCCAAAGCTTAAGGCTGTAAAAAAAGCTGCTATTACTTCTATAAACAAATGCATTTATATCCCCCCTAATTTGAAGTACAATCCAAGTACCAAGAACATTCCTACTGCTATAGACACACCTATAAAAAATACTTCTGCTAATTTTGCAAGACCAGAAATTAATTGTCCATCCAATAAATCTCTTAGTGCATTAGTCAAAGCGAGTCCAGGAACTAAGAGCATTATTGCTCCTGCTATTAGATGGTCTAGTGTCTTTATAAATCCGAGCTTCAAAATTACAATTGAACAAAAAGCTATAATAACTGCTCCTATTGCATTTACAAAAAAATCATTGAGGGAGGATTTACTTAAGTACATAGTAACAAACTTAGTCAGAATTCCCACAGTAAATGCAGCTATAAACTCTTCTATATTTCCTCCAAATAATATCGAAAAAGTCGCTGCTGCAATACCTGCAAAAAATATTGTTATTAAATCTGAGTAATAGTTATCTTCACTTATCTCATCTAAAATTTTCTCACATAATTCAATATCTAGATTGTTTATACTTATTGCTCTTGATAATGAATTAACCTCATGAACCAAGTTTAGGTCTACTCTCCTTGAGCTTATTCTTTTAATTGCTGAATGTAATTTCCCATCTACAAACACAGATGCCATTACAGCTGTCGGAGTCGCAAATACGTCTACATGGTCTATTCCAAAAGATTGACATATTCTAGTTATCGTTTCTTCAACTCTATAAGTTTCTCCTCCGCTTTGCAACATGGCTTTACCTGCGTTTGAGGAAAAGTTTAAAATTCTATCTATATCCACAAAACATATCTCCCATTCTTTTATAGTGTTATTCATATTTTATTACAAGATATTGTTTATTTAAACTATTTTAAATAAACAATATCCAATATTTACATTTTATGAAAAAACTTGTTTTTTATGCTTGTCAAAACTAAATTTTAAAGTTATTTACACCATAAAATGGCTGAATTAATATTTTACAAACACTTTCAACCATTTATATAACCTTTTAAATTGTACAGCATTTTATTCTAATAAAATTATCTATATTTCTCGTTTTTTGATTTCTAATCTTTACAGCAACTTAATACCTAAATCTTTACAACACAAAATATTATTTTACAATATAGAAGATAATTATAAATGTGTGTAAAAGTATATATTTAAGCTGTACACAACTTTATTATCCACTTTTATTTCTCTTAATATATATCAATTATACATTAATAAATGATACTACATATATTGAAACATATTAAAAAACTTATATTTCTTTGTATAACAACATAATACCCTACTTAAATTCATAAAAATCTATATCTAATATAATGTAACTCTTATTTTAACACCATACATTACACAAAACAACATATTAAAAAGTAAAATACAAAATATCCACTATAAACCTTATTTTAATACTGAAGATATATTATAATATATTTAATATAACTTAAATATAAAGAAAGGAGACAGTATATGCTAAGAAAAGATAAAGTTCTATTATCACTACATAAATTATGTGAAAATATAACTTTAAAAGACCTTCAATCAGAGAAAGCAGGATTCACTACTATAGAAATTGCTAACCATTCATCTCTTGATAGAAGTAATACCAGTAAAGAATTAAATAACCTATACAATGAGAAAGAAGTTATAAAAATACCTGGCAAACCCATTTTATTTTTACATGCTGGTGTTATTGAAAATTTAATTGGTCGTACTTTAAACAGATCTGAATTTTCTATAAGCAATTGTAATGAACTATTTAAATCAAGAAAAAATGCCTCAGAAGATATTTTTTCAACATTACTTGGACATGATTCTAGTCTTAAGCTAGCTATAGAAAAAGCTAAATCTGCTATACTCTACCCTCCAAAAGGTCTTAATACATTACTCATAGGACCTACTGGTGTTGGAAAAAGTACATTTGCAGAAACAATGTATAAATATGCTGTAGAAAGTGGAGTCTTTTCCTCTAAAAGTAAATTCGTAGTATTTAACTGTGCTGAATATGCAGAAAATGCTAATCTACTATTAAGTAATTTATTTGGTTATGTTAAAGGTTCTTTTACTGGTGCTAATAAAGATAAATTCGGGATAGTTACACAGGCTGATGGAGGTATATTATTCTTAGATGAAATACACAGATTACCACCAGAAGGTCAAGAGATGCTTTTTCTTTTGATGGACAAAGGCATATACAGACGATTAGGAGAATCCGATATTGTACACAAAGCTACTGTTTTTATTGTGTGTGCCACAACAGAAGATATACATTCTTCCCTACTTGGGACTTTTTTAAGAAGAATACCTGTTACAATTAACCTACCTGCTTTACAGGATAGGTCCTTAAAAGAAAGATTATCTCTTATTAAATACTTCTTTATTATAGAGTCAAAATACACCAATGCAACGATAAGAGTTCACAAAGATGTAATTAAATCATTACTCCTTTATGATTGTTTTGGTAACATAGGTCAACTTAAATCTGACATACAACTTATGAGTGCAAGAGCCTTTTTAAATTACAAGACTGGGCTTAAAGATAATATAGAAATAGATTTGTCTCTTGTTCCTGATTACATCTATACTGGTCTTTTAAAATTGAATGAAAATCGTGGTAATCTAAATAAATTATCAGAACTTGATTATATGCTTTTTTATGAATTTAATGGTAACAACTTAGAGGTTGAATATACAAAGGAACTATCTAAATACAATATAGATGTACAAAACAATGGGTTTAAATATTCTACAGAGATTCCTTACCTGGAAAATGATATAAGAAGCATGTTTATAAATTACATGGAAAAATACTCTACAAAATTACTTTCAATATCTTCAGTAACTCATTCTGATTATACAAGTAATGAAATTTTTAAAGTAATCAATCCAAAGATTTACTATGCTGTTGAACATTCTTTAAAAGAGGCTGAAAAAATATCGAGAAACAAATATACAAAACAAACTTATATTGCTCTTTCAATGCATATAAGTGCACTTATAGAAAATATAAATCAAGACACATATAATCCTAAGTACAATTTATATAATGATAAAATTTTCTTAGAGAAAGATTTAAATATAGCTAAAATAGTTTTAAGTATAATTGAAAATGACTTACAAACATCTTTACCTAAAGATGAGGTAAAATTTATATCTATGTTCTTAAATAGCACATATCTTGAACAAAATAATCAATCTGAAAGTATAGGGGTCATAATACTTGCTCATGGAAATTCAACAGCAAGCAGTATGTGTGATGTAGCAAATTCATTGCTTGGTACAAACCACTGTAATGCAATTGACATGCCTCTTGATGTAAAGGTAAGTACTATACTTGATAAAGCTATAGAATTGGTAAAAGAATGTGACGAAGGTAAGGGTGTACTTCTTTTAACAGATATGGGCTCTCTTATAGCTTTTGGAGAACTTATTTCGGAAAAAACAAAAATTAAAACTCGTTCAATTGAAATGGTGTCTACTCCAATAGTTTTAGAAGCAGTAAGAAAAAGTACACTACCAGAAATGACTTTGGATGAATTAGCTAATTCTTTAAGTTCTTTAAATCCATATATTGGACGTGCAGCAATTGATTCAACAGAAATAAATTATCCTGAAAAGTCAAGAGAGTATGCTATAATAACGACTTGTATAACAGGTTATGGTTCAGCTATGAAGATAGCAGATTTTATAAATTCTTCACTTAAAAGTATCAATAAATATAGTATTAATTTAGTTCCTCATAATATAGAGAGTTTTAAAATGTATAGAAACAAATTTAGTAATACTAAAATTTTGGCAGTTGTTGGCAGTGTAGATTTTAATGTAGCTAATACCCCATTTATACACATAGAAGAACTACTAAATGGATATGGTTTAGATATGTTAAACAAAATAATAGAAGGTATATTTAATGCCAATAGTATTACCAATATAAAAGAAACAAATCTATCATATAACAGCTTAATAATAAACTTTATGTCTCAAAACTTAGAACTTTTGGACTCTGTTAAATTATTCAACTATGTCAATTCATCCTTATTTTCAATAATAGAATTAATAGATGAAGACTTAAAAAGCAAATTTAAACTAGGTTATATACTACATTGCTCTTTTATGATAGAAAGATGTTTTAAAAATACAACTTTTCCATATAATAACATTACTACGTTAATTAGTAAAAATTATGAACTTTATAATTTAATACGTGAGGCCTTCAAGTCAACAGAAGCTTATTTTAATATTTCGATACCAGATGAAGAAATTGCCTATATAATAGATATGATTAATGAATATCTAAATAAATAAAACTTACAGCACCTATTTTGTGCCTGTTAATTAATATATGAAATGGAGGATGAGATTTTGAAAGAAAAAATAAAACAGTTAACAATACTTGCATTAATTTTTATATTTATAACTCCTGGATTTGCATTTGCAGATACTCCACCAGTACCAAACTCTTCAAGAGCAGCACTACTTATAGACCAGGAAACTAAAAGAATATTATTCGAAAAAAATAGTGATGAGAAAATGCCTTTAGCAAGTTTAAGTAAAATGATGACCTTTTTACTTGCAATAGAAGCAGTTGATAAGAATCAAGTAAAAGAGACTGATATGGTGAAGATAGACAAGTCTACAGCTTCAGTAGGAGGTTCTACTTGTAAACTTAAAGATGGTGATGAAATATCTTTAGGAGAGCTTATGCAAGGTCTTATGCTTGTATCTGGAAATGATGCTGCTATAGCTATAGCTAAACATGTTGGTAAAACCGAAAAGAATTTTGTAAAGATGATGAATAAAAAAGCTGAAGAAATTGGAATGCTTGATACGTATTATTTTAACCCAAATGGTCTTCCTATATATACTGACCCAGAGCATAAGGAACCTCCTATTGAAAATACATCAACAGCTCATGATATAGTTACACTTGGAAAGTATATGTATGACCATTATGAAAATCAAGTTACTAGAATAACTACTATGCAAGTATATAATGATACTAAGAAAGATTTTACACATTACAACACAAACCCCCTACTTGTTTCAGTACCTGGCGTTGATGGAATAAAGACAGGTTATACAGATAATGCTGGATATTGTCTTGCATTTTCTATGATGGTACCTAAAGATGCTAAAAACGAAAGAAAACATAGATTGATAGGTGTTGTACTTGGTGATGGTAATAAGAAGAATAGAATTTCTTCTTCTGCTAGTTTATTGAAGTATGGTAAAGATAATTTTCATTCTAAAAAGATAGCTCATAAGGGTGATATTATAGAGACTCCTTGTGTTGATGGTATTGATGATTTTAAAATAACGGTTAAGGTTGATAAAGATTTGTATGGAATTGTTTCAAATAACGAGAATATCAATCCTAAAATAGTGTTTAAAAATATGAATTATCCTATTCATAAGGGAGATATTGTTGGTGTTGCAAAATATTATAATGATTCTGGTAAGTTTGTTGGAAGTGTTAATGTGAAAAGTGAAAGTAATATAGGATGTATTCCTTTGAAGGATAAGATTAAGATTAAGGTTGCTAAGATAAATAGAAAGCTTGAGGTTAAAAATTCTATTTGTTTTAAAGCTTAGTGTTTAAAGGTTAGATGAGATTTATAGAAGACTCCACTTTATAGTGGAGTTTTTTGTTTTATACAAAAAATTAAAATAGTGGCAACAATTGAGGATGTGAGGGAGAGTTGCCACTATTTTGTATAGGGTATTATATTATGTTTTTAAGCTAGTTTTACTATCTTCTATGTTTATATGATAACTCTTGTGTGTGAATTTAATTGATAATTAATATGAAAATTATGTGAAGTTTTTGATTTATTTGTAATATATTCTACAAATATTATAATTTTTCTAGGGTCTTTAAAATAAAGTGTGTATTCTTCTAAAAAGTGGTGATAATTAAAATATTAAATATCACTATATAAAGGAAGGTGCACACTTTTTATGTTTA
>NZ_OEZH01000180.1 GCF_900243075.1 Clostridioides difficile | reverse complement strand
AAACTTTTACTTATAAACAGTGTAGTTCTGATTTGACCAATTTAAAAAAAGAATTAAAATGGCTTAAGGAACCTGACAAATTTTCACTACAAAACGCCTTAAAAGATTTAGAAAACGCATATGAAAAATTCTTTAAAGAAAAAGCAGGATTTCCTAAATTTAAATCAAAGAAAATTAATAGATTTTCATATAAAACTAACTTTACAAATGGAAACATTATGTATTGTGGTCAACATATAAAACTACCTAAACTTGGTATGATTAAGATAAGGGATAAACAAGTACCTCAAGGTAGAATACTTAATGCTACTATATCTAAAGAACCAAGTGGTAGATATTATGTATCATTATGCTGTACT
>NZ_OEZH01000183.1 GCF_900243075.1 Clostridioides difficile | reverse complement strand
CATAGTTTTTAATATTCTTATATATTATATATATTATAAATAGAATAATAAAATTAAAGACTATTAAATTAGCATTGTAAAAGATTTTGCTTTTTGTAGATACAAAAAACCTTAGTGCTAAGAGTATTAAAATCAATATAATTGCAAATTCAATCTTTAACTTAGAAAATAAAACTATGATGTTATCTAATGTGTTGATTTTCTTTTGTTTATTTTTTTTATATAATATGAGAAATACTATAGTTAATAAACTACTTACGAGTGCAATACCTTCACAAATAAACTTTAATTTTGTTTGTGATAAATTCAAAGGAGTTCCAAAATAATAAAAATAAGGTATATCGAATTTTTTATAGCACATCATGTTAATATCAGTAAAGTTATTGTTTAAGTCATAAATAGCTTCAAATAATGTAGAAATTGATAGAAAAAACAATAATAATAAAATAAATTTTGCCCTAGAATCATTAATAATTAAGTTTTTCAATTTTGTAACCAATGCCCCACACCACCTTTAAATATTTTGGTTCTTTTGGATTAATTTCAATTTTTTCTCGAATTCTTCTAATATGAACAGCAACAGTTCTTTCACAACTATAAGCATCTTCATTCCAGACCTTTTCATAAATTTCACGAGAAGAGAAAATTTTCCCTTTCCTTGATAGAAGAAGTGTAAGTATTTTATATTCAATAGGTGTCATTTTGACTTCTTCACCATCTAAAGAAACTATTTTTGTATCTGTATTTAGCTCTAGACCACCACTTTTTAGAATATAATTAGTATCATTTGAATTATTTGTGTTACTAAAATCACCTAAATTTATGTATCTTCTAAGTTGAGATTTTACCCGTGCAGTAAGCTCTAATGGATTAAACGGTTTAGTTATATAGTCATCAGCACCCATATTAAGACCTATAATCTTGTCCATATCTTCTGATTTTGCAGATAAGAGAATTATGGGTATATTCTTTTTTTCTCTTATTTTAAGTGTAGTTTTAAGCCCATCTAAATTGGGCATCATTACATCCATTATTATTAATTTAATATCATTTTCAATTAGTATGTCCAATGCTTCAAGTCCATCATATGCCTTTAAAATATTAAAATTATCAGGTCTTAAATAGAATTCTATAGCATCAACTATTTCTCTGTCATCATCTACAACCAATATATTTTGATTCAATTTATTAATCCCCCTTGAAATTTTATTTTTAACCAATTTTTATTTTATACTAAAAAGAGGTATTAGAAAACAGTAAGCATATCCATTATGAAATAAAAACTAGTATTTTTAATATATTGTCAATGAATAAGTTAATCTTGAGGTATAGACGTCTATAGTAATTTGAAGTTAAAAGTTTATGAAAGTGTTTAGGATAATTTATCACACTCCTTATGTTATTTTGGGTTTATTAATTTCTTAGGTCTAAAGATATATTAACAAATATAAATAACAAATGAGTTTCATAATTATTAAGAATTTATAACAAATATTTATTTTAATATAGTTCACTATAACTATGTACACAGAATAAATTATAAAAGCTATTTTTGAGACTTTGTAAAGGGTAGAAAATCCACCCTTTATTTATTAACTGTCAACTTGAAAACATATAACCATTTTATAAAGGTAATAATTAGATTAGAAAAAGTAGAATAATACAATAAAGTGACATATTACAAAATCTCAAATAAATTTCCTTATTGCAATTTAAGTTAAAATAAATATTTATTATAAATTAGGTGTATGGAGTATAGCAGGAACATCTTTATTGCTTAATAACTCATCAAATGATTTATGGTCAGATTTATAGCCAATTCCTTCTCTATATTCTAACTCATCAACAAGTTTGTATTGCTCACAGGCATTTTTTACTTTTTCATAATCTTCAATAGAATTAGCTTTATAAACTATCTTATTATTAAAGGTTATTTTATCAGCAAATTTAGGTTTTACAAAATATTTAGCATCTTTTATTTTACCAGCATTATATAAATTTTGGATAACTGAACCATTTTTTAAATGTTGTAAATGGTCATCCAACTTATAGGTATGTGCTATATGAGTCACACTTTTAAGATTTTCTTCAAAAATAAGAGCAACTTTTTCCATATAATTGAAGTCAGTATTACCATTTACATTTTTTTCTGGTAATAGTATTATATTCTCTTTTTTTACGCCAAGATTATCAAGAGAAGCTAAAAATTCTCTGTTTCTGTATTCTGATTTTTGCGTATCTGTAAGATTTTCATATTTTTTATATTTATTAAAAACATATATACCACATCCAGTAGATACTAGAACCACAAATACATGATTTTTTCCTCTTTCTTTTATAGCATTTACAATAGCACTACCAGCCCACAACACTTCATCATCTTGATGCTGAACATAGAAGACAACATAATCTTTAAATTTTTTATGACTATAATTTATATAACTATTAAAACCTGTTAAAACTAAGCATAAAACTAGAATGATAGATAAAATTCCATATTTATTTATGGGAAATTTCTTGTTTTTGAGTGTCATTTAATCATCTCCTGAAAAGTTGTCTTAGTCATATTATCAAACAAAGTACTAAAAATTATTTCTTAAATACTAAAAAATATAGAGTAGATTAATGGAATAAAATTTTTTATTAGTTTAAAATCAAAAAATAGTTATGTATAGAGCTAATCAAAAAATAGTTATAAGGAGTATACATTGATATTTGTATACTCCTTACTAAGGAATTGCTTATTTACTACAAAAACAGAGTCTGTTGAGACCTAAAATACTTGATGCACCAGCTATCGTAGTTCCATAATAGTAAACTGGCTTATTCAGTGATAGAAAATTTACAATTGAGTTGTTACATAATGTACTTCCTGTACATATTACTATATCAGCCCAAGATATCACATCTTCATAATCTCGTATGCCATCCTCAATCTTAACACTGTATTGAATAGTATCTATAAATTCAGGGTTTAAATCTAATACTCGTGTTTCAAAAAAATCTTTAATGTTATCAATTATAGCTGGCTGATATCCTATGATTGCGACTTTTGGATTATCAAATTCATTTTTTATAAACTTAGGAAAGTTCTTTGCACATACTTCTGGTTCATCATTTTTACAATGGATTGTTCTATCTGTCTTACCTAAGTACTTCATAACAGCATTTAATGATGCTATGAAAAGGCTTCTATCATGAGGATTGTCAGATAAATTTAATGATAATATGTCTTTTAAAGAACCTTCAAATGTAGCTGGAGTAGAAGTAAATGCCTGCCCTTTAGACCCTCTAAAGTCTGCTTCAAGCATGATTTCTTTACCAACTATAATTGGAAAATCTTTACGTTTAGTCCTTCCGATTGCATCTTTAGCAGATAGTGATTTAGATACAATACTTATCATACCCATATCTAAATTATATCTATTGACTTGTTCTAATAAGTAATCTTTCAAAGTATCAAATATATTCATAGAAAAAAGACTCTCCTTTCTGTTTTATTTCTTCATTCAACTCAAAAATATAATTTATTTTTCCATTGTTCATTATTCCTATCTTATGAGCGAAAAACATTGCTTCAGAAATATCATGAGTAACATGAATTACTGTTGGTTTGTATTTTAGGTATACATCCTTCAGTATTTTACTTATATGCTTTTTTGTAATGTAATCTAATGAACTCATAGGTTCATCTAGAAGTAATATATCAGGTTCAGCTATTAAAGCACGTGCAAAAGCAACACGCTGTTTTTCTCCTCCACTTAGATTCTTAGGATACCTATTCTTTATGTCTTCTATATGCATTAATTTAGACAAGTGATTAACCTTAAGAACTTGTTCATCTATAGGTATTTTTCTCAATTTAAGTGGAAACCTTATATTATCCTCAACATTCATATTTGGAAATAGTTCAAAATTTTGATATACAAATCCTATATTCCTGTTTTCTGGAGGCAAATTTGATATTAAATTTTCCTTGTATGATACATTTCCTTTAGCAGAGGGGTATCTCCCTGCTAATGTTTCTAGAAATAGAGTTTTTCCTGAGCCACTAGAACCCAATAAAACAAAATATTCATGGTTATTAATATCTAAACTATTTTCTTGTAATTTAAAATTAGGTAAATCAAGAGATAAGTTTTTTATTTTTAACATATTAATTTTTATCAACCTCTCTATTAAAAAATATCTCAAAAAACATCAAACATGTAAGTGATATAAATATCAAAATTACAGCTATTCCAACTGCAATATCTATATCACCAGTAGACATATTTAAATATATTGATGTAGGAATAATTTCAGTTTTCATACGTGTAGAGCCTGCTATCATAGCTACTGCACCAAATTCACCAAGTGCTCTTGACCAGGTCATTACAGTTGCGGATATGATTCCAATTTTTAGATTTGGAAGAATTATGAACCTGAATGCTTCCCAGCTATTACATCCAAGAGTGCGTGCAACAAATACCATTTTTTCATTACTTTCGTTTAATGAAGTGTGAAGTATTTTAATAGTAAGTGGGAGATTTACAAATACTTGTGCTAAAACTATACCTTGTTTTGTAAATACAAAATCAAGCTTAAGAATCTTGTAAATGAAATCTCCAAGACCCATTCTTCCAAACAAAAGCAAAAGAGCAATTCCTGATACTAGGTGAGGAAGAGACATGGGGAGATTAATTATCTGTATAATCAGTTTTTTAAATGGCAATTTAGTAATATGTAAAAAGTATGCTGTTGGAATAGCTAATAAAATACATACTATCGTAGATATCAAAGATGTTCTAATACTAAGTGCTATTGCATACTGTACTTCCATTGAATTTAAACATATAGGAACATAACTTAGTCCTTTAATGATTAACATAAAAAGTGGTGATACAATAAATAAAAAGACTATAACAAAAAATCCAGTGAGTAGTATAGTAAAAAATTTATTTCTCAAATTTAATCACTACTTAACTGGCTCAAAACCATATTTTTTAAATATCTGTTTGGCTTCATCTGATGCTATATAATTTATAAATTTATTAGCTAAATCTTTTTTATCACTGTAGCTTACAGTTCCTGCTGATATGAGCTGGTCTATATTTTTATCTTGAGCAATTTCTATAACTTCCACATCCTCATTGCCAAAAACGGAGTCTTTTGTAGCTATTGTAGCATCTGCTTTACTTGATGTTAACTGTACAATCATTTCATTTACAGTTGCAGCTGTAGAAACAACATTATCATTTATAGATTTTAAATTATTTTTTTCAAGTATTTTTTGAGTAGTTTTACCTATAGCATTAGACTCTTTGTCTCCAAAAATAAGTTTAACTCCATTTTTATTTAGGTCTTCTAGTTTTTGAATATTAGCTGGATTTCCTTTAGGTACAACTATTGCAGGGGTATGATGTGCCACAGTTTTATGTTCACCTACAAGTTTTTTTTCAAAGGCTTTTGAGTAAATTGGCTCAGAACCAACAATAAATGCATCACCTTTGTGACTTGTTTCGATTTGAGCTATTAGCTGTGCAGAACCTGCATAGCTATATTCAATCTTGATATTGTTTTCTTTTTCAAATTTCTGTGCTATTTCATCCATTGGTTTCTTTAAGCCTGCCCCTGAATAGACAAAAAGAGTTTCTTTTTCTTTTGAGTCATTAGTTGTTGTCACTTTAGTATTAGATTCGTCATTCATTTTGTTTTCTTTAGAATTACATGCAGTAATACTTAATGAAATAATCATAGCTAAAGTTAGTACCATAAATTTTCTTAACATAAGATATTCCCCCTTAGTAAATTAGTGTAAATTCTTTTTTAGTATATCACACTGAGAAAACGATGTCTAAGTTTTTGTTATGTTTTATAATGTTTTGTTATGTTTTGTCATGTAGAGTTAAGAAAAAAGATTTATTTGAAAGGGAATATAAATTTTTCAGTTTTTTCAACTAACATTTCAATATTTCTCTTAGAGAGGCCTTTGATGTCATTATTTAATTCTAATATGTAGGTGTTCGTTGTTGATATTTTCCTATTATTTAAATTTTTTATATGGTATTTTGTAAACTATTTTAAACAGAGGAGCGTTCTTTTTAAAGAATGATATAGTGTATAAATCATATAAATTATAAACAGAATAATATCCTTATAATTGTGATTTTCTAATCTAGGAATATATTTTATTCTAGTAAATTTCAAGAATAGAATAAAAAGGAGAGAATAAATAAAGTTACTTATGTTTGTAACTGTCAATATATTATTGTTATAATAAATTTATTGTGTTAAAGGTAGATACTATCATATCCCCCTAAAAAACTTCTATAAAAACAAAAAGAATATATCTTTTGGTAGCTGGCTAACATAACTTATAAAAATTTTACAAGCGTTAGTACCTATAGCTCTGCGTCACTAAATTTCTCTAGTTTTGCCGATTTAGTTTTACTCTACAGTTATATAATACAATAAAATTAACTATCATTCAATATAATTGTTTGAAAATTTAGAAAATTATAAATATAAAAAATTGAAAAAATATAATTGAATTTTTAAATAATTTTAAAGAAATTTTATACTATGTTATAATTATTATAATTAAATTTTTTATTGGTTGTTATATGTTTATGCACAATAAAATTATAATAAATGATGATGTATTTACAATTTATCAGTTGTTAAATAAAGTATATATTTATATTTTAAAAGAGGTGAAATAAAATGAAGAATCATAATGACATAGAGAAATGTGAATTAGTCTTTAAGTCATTGTCAGATAGTATAAGATTAAGTATTTTATTAGAATTAAATAAAAAAGAAAGTATATGTGTTTGTGAACTAGTTGAATATTTTGATATGCCACAATCAAAATTATCATATCATTTAAAAATGTTACTAGATGCTAATTTAATAATAAAAGAAAGACAAGGTAAATGGAACTATTATAGTATTAACATGGAAGAGTTAGAAAAATTTTTATCAAAAGAATTAATTCTTAAAATTTTTTAAAATATACTTGTACATATCAAGTTTATTTGATATGATTTTGATTTACATATCAAACAAAATTGATGCGTTATAATAATTTTATCGAATAACTTATTCAAAAAACAACTTATAATTACATTTATAGTGGTTACATTTGTGATAGCTATTAGTGCAGGATATTTAGTTCAATTTATTATATAATTTAACTAAAAAAGATATTTATAAAGTATATACTTTATAAATATCTTTTTGTGAGTCTTATTTTATTAAAAGTATTTAAACTAAGTATTCTCTTGTTGGAGGGTACTTTTTTATATACATCTAAAATATTATCAATAAAAAAAAGACCCTCAAAAGAGTCTTTCCGAAAAATCTATATATTATAATATAGTTATATTTTCTGCTTGAGGACCTCTAGCGCCTTTAACTATATCAAAGCTTACTTTTTGACCTTCTTCTAATGATTTAAATCCTGAAGTTTGTATAGCTGAGAAATGAGCAAATACATCATCTCCACCTTCCATTGATATAAACCCAAATCCTTTTTCATTATTAAACCATTTCACTATTCCATTATTCATTAAAAATACTCCTATTAACCTATATCAAGATATACTTGATTTACTTGTGTATCACCACAAATACTATTATATCATAGATTAATATAAATGTCTATTTAATTATAATTTTCAATTAACATTATATTTATTCTTAATGTTAAAATAAATTTAAATGCTTTGTATTAATTTATATTGATATAAATGTAGATAAAACTAAAAAGGGTTTTCTAGAAAACAAAATCTATCTAATTATACTTGCTTACTAATACCATAACTTGGTGCAAACAAGATTCTACTACATTTTCTCCGTACTCTAGTATAAAATCACCTAACTGTGTATCTATAAAATCACAATAATCATATGAACTACCAATATAAGCAGTTAACATATGTGTACATTTATCCATTTTATCTCCAAATATAATATACTTATCCCCCTAAAAAACTTTCATGAAAAACAAAAAGAAAACATCTTTTTGGCAACTGGCTGACATAACTTATTTTATAAGCGTTAGTCCCTATAGCTTTGCGTCACTAAATTTCTCTAGTTTTGCCGATTTAGTTTTATTCTACAATTACAATAATACAATAGAATTAGTTGCTATTCAACATACTTGCTTGAAAAATTAATAAATTTATATATGAATGTTATTTTACTTGTGAAAAATAATATTAGAGTTTTTAAACAAGAGAATTTTTAAAGAACATACATAAAAGTTCAATATAAAGTTTAATTTAAGCATTACATGGTAGGGATTATAAAGTAGATGGTGATATTAGAAGAATATTTTAAAAATTTGAAAGATAAAAATGACAGATAAATACATAATAAACAAAGTGAAGGTATGAAAGTATAACTTTTTGTACCTTCATTTTGTTTATTATTCTGAACATGTTAAAAAAATGAAATAGGTTTGTCTTATATTTATATAAATTTTAATAGAATATGTATAGTATATAGTAGATAGTATGTATAAAAATAGAATTTAAATAAGTAGCTATTATCACAGTAAAATAAATACTTCTAAGTACATTTGGGTGGAAGAATGATGGAATAAAATTAGTAGAATATGATTATTATACCATTCTTCCACCCAAAAAATAAAAACTACTTAATAAGAATTAATATACGTCAATTCAGCTGAATCTAATTAAAATACTTAAATAAAAGTAATCTGAAAATAACATAATTCAAATCAATTAATTCAAATAAAACTCAATTTATCCTAAATCTTAAGAAATATTTAAGATTTAGGATAATATTTTCTTAAGATTTATGTTCTATTATATATTTATAAGGGAAAGTTACAAAAATGTAAGCCAATATAATATAACAATTTAGTCATTGTTGAGAAAGGAAGTAAAAGATATTGTATAATAGAGATAAGTATTATTATACAATAGAGGAAGTGAAAATATGTACAATATATTAGTAGTAGATGATGATAAAGAAATTGTTGATTCAATAGAAATATATCTTAAATCAGAAGGGTTTAAAATATATAAAGCATATGATGGAATGAAAGCTTTGGAAATAATAACAGAGAATGACATTCATCTAATATTAATGGATATAATGATGCCTAAATTAGATGGAATCAAAGCAACTATAAAAATACGAGAAGAAAAAAACATACCAATAATTTTAATTTCAGCAAAAAGTGAAGATACAGATAAAATAATAGGATTAAATATTGGAGCTGATGATTATATAACAAAGCCATTTAATCTATTAGAGCTTATAGCTAGAGTTAAATCAAACTTAAGACGGTATGTAACTTTAGGCAATTATGAAGATACATGTAAAGAAATTTTAAAAAGTGGAACTTTGGAGTTAAATACACTAACAAAAGAAGTAAAAATTGATGGTGAAAACATAAAAATGACTCCAATTGAGTATAAAATCATTGAGCTTCTTTTAGAAAATAAAGGACGAGTTTTCTCAATAGATGAGATATACGAAAAGGTATGGAATGAGGAAAGTTTTAATTCAGAAAATACAGTCGCAGTACATATTAGACGAATAAGAGAAAAGATTGAAATAAATCCAAAAGAACCAAGATTTTTAAAGGTGGTGTGGGGAGTTGGTTATAAGATTGAAAAATTTTAGCGGAAAAATTATAAAAGAAAAGAGTTTAATATTTAATTGCATTTTGATTTTGATTATTTTTACATTTACACAGATGTTAGGAATTCTAATATGTTTTAACTTTTTCTCTGATAGTTTAATTTACTCTATGGGGATTATGCTTTTTTTAAACTTTATTTTATATAAGATACTGACAATGTAGATGAGGTGAGCAACTTGGAAAAATATAGAGCATTAAAGTTAGTCTCATTAATCATAATATCTATCTCATTTCCATTAACTATATTGTTGGTAACAATAGGGCTTGCTGAACCTAAATACAATATACAAAGGACTTCTACAAAAAGTGGGATTTTTAATATATCTGATGATTTTTATGACAGTAATATATTTGATGAAGGAACAATGCCAATTTTGTTATCCAATTTTAAGCTATCTGTGGGTAGTCTGTTAACTAGTGGAGAAAAAAGTAAATTAAATTATGAGTATCGCCAAACAAAAGGTAAAAGTATAGATTTAAGTATTAGTGACTCTGAGTATGATAAAATCATGAGTAATAAACAAACTCCTGAAGAATATTTAGGTTATCTAAAAAATATAAAAGTGTATGTTATTGATACATTTACAGGAGCATTTTATTCAAATACATCATATGACAATTTAGATGATTTTAAGCAAAAAACTAAGAGCTATTGTAATATAGAGATAATAAATAATGTAGGAAAGAGCTCATATATTATTAAAACAATAAATGGAAAAAAGTTTAAACTGAATAATCTGAGTATGGAACGAAATGGAGTAGATGAAGCTTTTGAGGCATATGTATCTTTTCCAGAAGAGCCAACTATAGAAGATGGAATAGTATATACTGACTTTCAAATATTTAAACAAGCTACAGAAAAAGTAAGATTATTTTTTGTAGCTAGTTTAAGTTTAGCAATTATATGTTTATTATCTATAATTTTATACAGCAGAATAAAATGTAAAGTTTTAAAAAGAAATAACATATTTTTACTAATATATAATAAGATACCTATGGAATTTAATGTAATACTGGTATATATTTCAATAGCAATTTTAATTATGTATGCTTTTGATATATCTTATCATATTTATGTCATTATGCTGGCTTCTTTATCTTTATTGGTAGTATCAAATAATATATTTTTTATAAATGTTCAATTAAGTTATTTAGAAAGTAAAATATGCATATTTAAGTCAAGTATCATAGTAAGAGTGATTTTATGGTTAATAAAAACTATAAAGGAGGTTATTAACGCTATAAAGAAAGTATCTTTAGCAAGAAAAATTATTATAATAGTGTTAACATCTTTGATTTTAATTATGGTAATTAGTACTCAAAGTATAAGTTTAGGATTGTTGTTTTCTATATGTATTTTTTTAGGATTTGCAATCTATATAACTAAGAGACTTTCCTATCTTAGTTATGTAATAGAAGGTACTGAAAAGATAAAACAGGGAAATTTAGATTATAAGATAAAAATTAATGGAAATGATAACTTTACATCTTTAGCTGAAAATATAAATAATATTGGAGAAGGTCTCGATAAAGCGATAGAAGAGCAAGTAAAAAGTGAAAGAATGAAGTCTGACCTTATAACAAATGTATCTCATGATTTGAAAACTCCACTTACTTCGATAATAAATTATGTAGATTTAATTAAAAAAGAAGAATCTATACAACCAAAGTATATAAATGATTATATAAATGTACTTGAGTCAAAGTCAAAACGACTAAAATTATTGATAGAAGATTTATTTGAAGCTAGTAGAGTAAGTAGTGGTAATATAGAATTACAAATTAGTAAGATTGATTTAGTGCAACTCTTAAGACAAAGTATAGGTGAACTTGAAGAAAAATTATCTAAAAATAATTTATATATAAAATTAAATGTTCCAAATGATAAGGTGTATATATGGGCAGATGGAAGAAGAATGTATAGAGTATTTGAAAATCTTTTGTCTAATATAGCAAAATATTCTTTAGAAGGAACTAGAGTATATATTGATGTATATGATTGTGTTGAAAATGTAAAGGTGACTATGAAAAATATATCTTCTTATGAATTAAATTTTGACCCAAGTGAGATTATGGAAAGATTTAAAAGGGCTGATGAATCAAGAAATACTGAAGGTAGTGGATTAGGACTTGCTATTGCAAGAGATTTAGTAAATTTACAAGGTGGAAAATTCTATATAGAAATAGATGGAGATTTATTTAAAGCAAATTTAGAGTTTCAAAAATATGAAGAAGAAGTAACAAATATGGACTTAGATAATATTTAAGTATACGTATATTTTTTGTGAATAACCATCAGAAGCTTTCACTATAAGACATTAGAACATTGATAGTAGAGGATGAAATGTAAAAAGGGGCTGTCGCAGGAGCAAATTAAATTTGTTCTGTGAGAGCTCTTTTTTACTTACCTTAATAGGTATATTTTTAATTATTTTATATAAAGTTT
>NZ_OEZH01000184.1 GCF_900243075.1 Clostridioides difficile | reverse complement strand
TTAAATTTTAAAAGGAGGAATTAATCATGGCAATTGAAACTAAAACTCCAGACTGGGTTAATGTGCTGGAACTAAATAGCAAAATAGACATTACTGGAAAAAAAGATGTAAGTGATATGATACAAGAGATTGTTTCTGACGAATCACTAAAAGATTCTGTTATATATTTTCCAAACGGTGACTATTTATTTGAAAAAGGTATTAAGATTAGCCAACAAATAACACTTCAAGGAAATTCTTATTATGGAGGAGATATTCCAGATTTAAAGGAAGATGGAGAAGATAAAAAGCCATTCATAGGAGCAACGAACTTTATAACTAAAGGTATTTCTAACATGAGTATCATTACATTGACAGAGACAAATCAAACTATAAAAAATATTAACTTTTACTATGATAATCGTGAAATAGAAAATGAATTACCTAAAGATGTATCTGCTATAACAGAAGGTAAAGGCGTACAAGGTCTATCACATTTTGAACATCTATATATTTCTGGCTTTTCAGGAACAGGAATTGAAATTCCACTTTATGCAACTGGTAATGATATTACTGTTACCTCATGTGGTCTTGGTATAAAACTTGGAGAAAAATCTATGCTTTCTAGTAGTAAGATTCATAAATGTAAAAATGGAATGGAAATTACAACTGGTGTCAGCTTAAACAATGTAAAAATAGAAGATATTCAAGAAGTAGGTATTAATAATAAAGGACTTGGTTTCAATCTTATGATGAATCTTGCAGTTGATAAATGTGGATACTGCGGATTTATGTTTGGAAAAATGTCTCATAGCCAGATAACTGCAAGATTTACTAACTGTAGTCAATATTATAAAAACGTTGACTATGATACTTATAAAAATCTTCCAGATAAAAAAGAAGAAGCTTATTCTATACTTTATGGAGACACTTTAGACAACTGCAATATTGTATTGATGAATAATAATGTTGATACTCTAGAAAATGGTCTAGAGCGTAAGATACATGTAATCAAAGCGAATGAAACAACTAATGTAACTCTAGAATGTGATGCTGAAGCTGATAGCTTTATACAATGTGCAAAAGGTAACTTGCTATTAGAAAATGGTAGAAATACTTATAAGTTTTATGATGGTGAGATTTGTTCTGTAGGCGGAGTTCAAGTTTCTGATGTAAATCAAGGTGATTTACTTAAGATAATTGACAATACACTTTATGTAGATGATGGTGGAAAAGATTTAGTGGTTCCTAGATTACAAAAGAATTCTGTTATATCTTCAATATTAGATTCAGAAGAAGAGATAAGTAAATTGCATAGTGGGACATGGGAACAAATTGGTGTAAAAACAGTTAATGGAGAAACTATGTACTATTATAAAAAAATAAATGATTAGTTTCAAAATGAGGAGGTAGTGAATTATGGGAGAACCTATAATAATTAAAGAAACAGATGGATGGATTAATGTTTTAGATTATGGAGTTTGTAATGAGGAAAAAGAAGATGTAAGTTCTAGGGTGCAAGAAATTATAAATGCTGCACCAGAAGACTCTATTATATATTTTCCAAGAGGGAAGTACTTATTTACAAGTGGTATAGAGATTAACAAACGATTAACACTATGTGGAGATGCATATTTTAGGTCAAATAATCCAAATAATCCATATTTTCATTCAGGAGCAACACAATTTTCTGGTAAATTTGATGAAAAAAAAGTAGAGAATGGGACAATGGAAAGTTTTACAATGATAACAGTAAAGGGAGTAAAGCATTGTATTAAAAGTATTTCTTTTCAATCAGATAACTGTGATACTGCTAGTTATAGTGAGCCTCCTGCAAATGGTGAACCAGGATTTCATCATGAGATAAAATTCGCACATGAAGGAAAATATATATCAGCAATTGTATGTGAAAATGTATCAGAAGGGCCTGGTCATTATGAAAATGTAGACTTTGGTGGCTTTGGTGAAATTGCACTTAAGATGTCTAATAATTCTACAGTAAATGATATTACTGTTTTTTCATGTAATCGTGGTATTAGTACAGGAGAAGATTCAATAATTACTAATGGAAAGACTTGGGGATGTAATTATGGAATGGAAATTTCAACTGGAACTTTTATTAATGGTATGAGAGTAGAAGAAGTAGGTAAGGTTGGTATTAGTGATCTTGGTAAGGGCTTAAATTTTGTTACAAATATCACAATTGACCAATGTGGATATTGTGGATTCAAGTTTGACTCAATATCTAATACCTACATATCAGCAAATATCTTTAGATGTGGGCAGTATTATTTTAATTTTGACTATGATGATTATTTAAATTTAGACAATAGAGTTGATGAAGCATATTCCTTATTTTATGGGAATTCAATAGAGTCAAGTAATATAACAATCTCAAATGTTAATGAAGACTATTGGGAAGATAAAGGAAAAAATAATGGTATTAAGTTGCATAAGGTATATCTTATAAAAGTGTTTGAAACCAAGAATGCATTATTAAGATGCAATATAGATGCTACTGATAGGGTTGTTGAGTCACAAAAAGGAAACCTGATATACAATAATAAAGAGCAAACTGTTATATTTTATAACGGAAAATTATGTAATATTAATGGAGTTAACATATCTGAAGAAAATCATAATGATAAAATCATGATAAAAAAAGGTGATATGTATATAAATAGCAATGGCAAAGAATCTAAAATATATAGTCTACAAGTAAATGATATTATATCCTCAACAGATGACAATATCAGTACAGTTTCTAGCAACTATAAAGTAAAATTGAAGAAAATTAGTCAAAAATCAGAATTTGGAGGCACTATACACTATTACAAAGTGATAGATAAATAAGCAACTATATTAAACTTAAGCAAGTATTTTAATAATGGTCTAGTTATTAGTTTTAATAAATTTTATATAGTTAAATTGGTAACTATAAAAATTCATTTAATCCCAAAAGCGTAGAATCTTTTGGTATTGAGTAAATTAAGATAAGAAAGGAATAGATAATATTATGGAAGAAATTAAAAATAAAAAATGGATTAATGTATTAGAAAGAGGTATTATAAATGATGGTACAGAGGATGTAGCGGCTAAGTTACAGGATATTATTAGTAAAAAAGAAACAGAGTTTTCTGTTTTATATTTCCCAAAAGGTAAATACTTATTTAAAACTGGTATTACAATTGATAAAGAAATTACATTATTAGGAGATTCTGATTCATCAACATCTGCTACAGAATTTATAACACGAGGAGTTCCTAATATGAGTATTATCACATTGACAGCAAGAAAACAATGTATTAAAAATATAAGTTTTTATTCTGACAGCTGTGAGATGATTGTTCATGATGAACCCCCAACAAAAGGAAATCCACATTATCATTATGAAATGCTCATTAATACAAATGAGAATAATGAAGAAATGAAGGGTGTGTCAGCAATTACAACTGATGGTTTGGCTAATGTTTACAGAGGTCTTGGTCATTATGAAAATCTTTATATAACTGGTTTCTCAGGCATAGGAATTCAGATACCATATTACGCAATTTCAAATGACATTACAGTTAACTCTTGCGGATTAGGTGTTGATACAGGTATTGATGTAATTATTTCTAACAGTAAAATATCAAAATGTAAAAATGGAATGAGAATTATGACTGGTACTAGTATAAATAATGTAAGGATTGAGAAGATACAAGAAGTCGGTCTTATAAGTAGCCAAGTTGATAATCTTGAGGCATTTGGCAGTTATAAAATCGATAATATTACAATTGATCAATGTGGGCATTGTGGTTTTCTATTTGGTGCAATAAGAGATACTTATATATCTGGAATTATAAGAAGATGTGGGCAACGTTATTATAATACAGATTATGATACTTATTTAAAGATAAAAGAGGAAAAAGTAGGAGCATATTCTTTACTTTCTGGAAACTATTTTACTAATTGCCATTTTAATCTAATTAGTGATAATAAAGATAACTGGGATGATGGTTTAGAATATAAGCATAAAGTTTATGTATTTGAAACTCTTCAAATACCAAATTCTACACTGAAATGTAGCATAGATGCTTATGATTATATAGTAAAATCAGTACACGGAGGTGGAAATTTAAGGTTACAAAATAACTCTAATGATTATATATTTATTGACTCATCTATTCCAGAAATTATTAATGGAATTAATTCAGTGGACTATCGCAAAAACGAAAATTTATTCCTATTACAAAATGGTATGTTTAGTTTTAAAGATGGCAATAATCGAAAAAATACATTTAGACCTTGTCCGGGTCTTGTTGTTAAATCAACAGATTCAGATATTTCTAAGATAAAATCTACCTATGGAGGAGAATGGATAAAAGTTGGCTCTGAACCTATTGGAAAAGAAACTGTAAATTATTATAAATTATTATAAGTACTTTATTCAAAATAAATTATAAATTATATAAAGAAATGAATCCTTATAACAGGATTCATTTCTTTATGTAAAATATTTTATAATAAACTTTTAATCTATATCAAGCATTTTTAAGTACTTCTCATTAACTTTATATACATCCTTTTCTCTAGATAAAATCTCTATCTCTTCAAGATTATTAAACACTTCCATCAACTGGTCAACTAATTCGATTTCCTTTATTCCAGCCTTTAAGTATCTACTTTTATTCTTTTTAATATAGTTTTCTAATGTCATAGAATAGTTATCTTTATTACAAATATATTTTAATATATGTTCTTCTGTTGATGATAGAGTAATATCATTTTCAAATAACTCCTCTTTCAACACACTCTCTAAAGACTTTCTATCATGCATGTTACGCATTTCATTTATAGATTGTATTATAGACTTTAACATAAACTCTATAAATATAGTTAAATTATATCCCTTATTCTCTACATCAAGTATAGCCTTATAATACTTAGTTCTATTTTTAGATATTATATATGATATTGAAAACTCTTTAAAAGTATCATATCCTTTATTAATTAAATACAAGTAAGACAATGCTCTTGAAGTTCTCCCATTTCCATCACTAAATGGATGAACATATACAAAATAGAAGTGAATTATCGCACTTTTAATTAAATCACTAATTTTGCTATTTTCCATAAAATCTATTAATTTACCCATAAAGTCATATATCTTCAAAGAATCAAGCCCTGTATGTATAATCTTACCTTTTGAATCACATACATATACTTTTTCAGTTCTATACTCGTACTCTTCTGAATCTAAGCAGTTTTCACCCAATGTATGATGTAAGTCATATATAAATTTGTGACTATACAATTTATCTAAGTTATCTAATCCATATTCTAAGGCTCTATGATTATTGTAAATCATATACTCACTTTTATTACTTGGTTTCATCTTTCCTCTAATTATAGATTTTGCAATCTTTCTAGTTGAAAAAGCACCTTCTATTACACTAGAATAATAAGACTCCAGTGCCAAGTCATTTTTATCTTCTATTACTTTAAATATCTTACTTGATGTTAATTTATTTGTTTCATTTATTAAATTTAATATATTCTCAGTCTCATGATAGTATAGTTTCTTATTATCAAAACTATTTAGAGGAAGTACAATTTTATTTCCTGTAGAGTATTTATTTTTGTATTCTTCTATTGTCACTTTAATCACCACCTTAGATTATCTTTATCTATTAATATTAACAAAAACTATTGGTTTTTACACTATTTTATATATTATAATTTTATTTCTGTTAATTATTATTCCATCTATAATCAATTCAAATCTTCCTAGAAGCATAAATTATTTATTTATAAACAATTTATAAACAATTTATAAACAATTCGACTATTAATACAGTGTTTTATTATAGTAACATAGAAATTGTAGGAAGGATATTATTATCATAAAGATTATCTCTGAGATTATAAAGATAAACAGATTTACTCTAATTATAGTAAAAATATATTTATTCCTACAAATATAAATAACTTAAATTTTAAAAGGAGGAATTAATCATGGCAATTGAAACTAAAACTCCAGACTGGGTTAATGTGCTGGAACTAAATAGCAAAATAGACATTACTGGA
>NZ_OEZH01000185.1 GCF_900243075.1 Clostridioides difficile | reverse complement strand
GGGGATAGCCTGTGGAGAATTAGTAAGACATATTTTAGTATGCAAAATTCTATGAAGCAGGAACCCTGTGACTTTAGTCATGGGAGGTTCAGATTGGCATGGACTATATAGATTTAATTTTAATGGGGGTATGGGTATCAGCTTTGGCAACTTCTTTTGGAACATTTGTATCCTCTTTATTCAATAAAGAAATGAATGCAAATTTGTTTTCTACATGTATATCACTTGTATTATCACTTATTGGTGGTTCATTTATTCCAATTGAAAAAATGCCAACAATGTTACAAAAAATTAGTATTATAAGTCCAATACGATGGTTTATTAGTTTTGTGACTTATATAGAAGAAAGAAAAGGAAGCTTTTTTAATATGAATTATATTTTAATCTTGATATTTATAGTAATAGTTTTAGCCTTGTTAGCTATGAAATTTACTCAAAGAGGTAAATATTCAAGAAATAGTAATTATTAAATAAGATAGAAAATAGATGATGTAATTAAAATAAATCAAGAGATAAAATTATATAGTGTAAAAAAATGCTGTGAGAATTCTTTTTTTATTTTATCATTATTATTTAAGTCTCTTCTCTAGAAAAACCCACTAATGTATATTAAAATGATATTTAGGGAGTGGAAAAAATGAGATTAGAATCGTTAGTTAATCAAAATTATGATAATTTAAATGAAAATGATAAAATTATTATTAAACAAATATTGATTTTTCAAAGAGAATACCGCAATTTTTCGTGTGAAAAAATTGCAAATGAATGTAATGTTTCTAGAGCGACTTTATTAAGGCTTTGTAGAAAAATTGGATTAAACTCATTCTCTGATTTAAAATATTTACTTAAAAATAATCAACTAGAATTTGTTAATAATGATAATAATTTTCATGATGTTTGTGAGAATTATCGACTATTAATGAATGAATTACAAAAAATATCATTTCAAGATATTTGTAAAATAATATACGATGCAGAAACAATTTATATTTATGGGACAGGTAACGAACAGAAAAGTTTAGCTCAAGAAATAAAAAGAATATTTCTTTCAGTAAATAAATGTGTTATTGATTTGTTTGATATAGGTGAAATTGAGTTTATGAGAGAAGCATTTCAAAAAAGCGATTTGTTTATTATCATTTCTTTATCTGGAGAAACGAAAGCAGGAATTGAAATTGCAAAATTTATCAACAATCATATACATACGATTTCTTTAACTAGGCTTGATAATAATACAATTGCGACACTTTGTGAATATAATCTGTATGTGGCAACGCAAAAACTCAATACATTGCAAACTATATCTTATGAAGTCGTAGGCGCATTTTATGCTCTATTAGATTTGCTTTATATGAATTACATAGATTATAGAAGGAGAAAAGTATGAAAATAGAAGAACTTTTGAATAAATATTATAATTCATTTACAGCAAATGATAAGTATATTTGTGAGTGCATTATTAATCATAAAGAAGATTGTATTAAACTTTCTATAGATGAATTTGCAGACAAATATCATATATCTACAAGTACACTTTCTCGTTTTGCTCAAAAACTACAATTACCTGGGTATAGTGAATTAAGAGTTATTATACGATTAAATGAAACAGAAACAGAATATAAAAATCAAAGTAAACAACAATTAATGAATTGTTATAATAAGGTTATAGATGATATAGAAAAGAAGGATTGTTCGATTATGTTCGAAAGAATGAAAAAGGCAAATCGTATAATCGTTTTTGGAGAAGGTTATTCTCAAGAAAGAGTTGCTAAAGAGATGAAAAGAATTTTCTTACCAACAGGAAAAATTATGTATGATGTTTATGGTTATGATATGATTCAGGCACTTAATCATTTTATAAAAACAGATGATATGATTTTCTTTATCTCATTAAATGGAGATGCATATACAATTATTGATTTTGCTAAAGAAATGAGAATGAAAGGAATTTATATGGTTTCCATTACAAAAATGATAAGTAATCCTTTGGCAAGATTATGTGATGAAAATTTATATATTCAATCTATATCTATTTCTGTAGATAAACAACTGGAGTACGATGTAACAACACCTTATTTTATTTTAATTGAACTGCTTTATATTAAATACAAGATGTATTTAGAAAGTGAACATATTCCCACTAAATGAAAATTTGTGCTAAAAATGAACATATTTTTTAAAGGATATCAAAATATTGATATCTTTTTTTTTGAATGATATTATGATTTTGATAGCAAGAAAGGAAGATGAAATTGTATAAATTATTAATACTTGATATAGATGGTACGCTTAGAGATGAGGTATATGGAATTCCAGAATCTGCAAAGCATGCTATACGTTTATGTCAAAAGAATCATTGCAGTGTTGTTATTTGTACTGGAAGAAGTATGGGTACAATACAAGATGATGTTCTATCATTGGGGGTTGATGGATATATCGCAGGAGGAGGTAATTACATCCAATATCATGGTGAATTACTTTATAACCAATCTTTTAATCAAAGATTGATAAAGGAAGTTGTTTGTTTATTAAAAAAGAGAGGCGTTGCTTTTTCGATTGAAAGTCAGGAAAAAGTTTTCATGAATCAAAAAGCTAAGAAAATATTTGAAACAATGAATCAGTTGAAAGGAACTAATTCTTGTATAAATAAACAGCACATCCAAGAAAAGATAACATATGAAAATAACATTGAAGAGTATGAATCACAAGATATACATAAAATTTGTTTATGGTCAAATGAAAAGGTGTTTGATGAAGTAAAAGATATATTGCAAGACAAAATGGAATTAGCACAAATGGACATTTATAGTCAATACTATGAAATTATTCAAAAAGATTTTCATAAAGGAAAAGCAATTCAAAGGTTACAAGAAAGATTAGGAATAACTCAAAAAGAAACTATATGTTTTGGCGATGGTCAAAATGATGTTGTCATGTTTCAAGTATCGGATATTATAATTGCAATGCAAAATAGTCATCAACAACTCAAAGATATAGCAACATCTATATGTGAAGATATATTCGATAATGGCATTTATAAAGAGTTAAAAAGAAGAAATATTATATAAAAAGGAGCAATTTATGGAAAAGAAATGGTGGCAAAAAGAAATCGTTTATCAAATTTATCCAAGAAGCTTTCAAGATAGTAATAATGATGGAATTGGAGATTTACAGGGAATTATTTCTCGTTTAGATTATTTAAAAGATTTAGGCATTACATCATTGTGGTTATGTCCAATTTTTAAATCACCTATGGATGATAATGGATACGATATTAGCGATTATTTGGATATTGCAAGTGAATTTGGAAGTATGGAAGATTTTAAAGAGTTAATTAAAGAAAGTAAAGATAGAGGAATTAAGATTATATTAGATTTAGTTCTCAATCATACAAGTGATGAACATCCTTGGTTTCAAGAAGCATTAAAAAATCCAAAAAGTCCTTATTATGATTATTATATTTTTAAAAAAGGAAACGATTTACCAAATAACTGGAGGTCTGTCTTTGGAGGAAGTGTTTGGGAAAAAGTAGAGAATAGAGACGAATATTATTTTCATTCTTTTGGAAAAAAACAACCAGACCTTAATTGGGAAAATCCAATATTAAGAAGTGAACTTTACAAAATGATTAATACTTGGTCTCAAATGGGAGTCACAGGATTTAGAGTTGACGCTATTACGTTCATCAAAAAGAATTTAAGTTTCCAAAGCTTAGAAAGTGATGGTGTTGATGGTCTTGTTAAATGTACAAAAACAGTTAGAAATCAGCCTGGAATAGAAAAAATGCTTTATGAATTAAAAGAAAATACATTTAAAAAATATGATTGTATGACTGTTGCTGAAGCAGCAGGTATTAGCTATGACCAACTAGATGAATTTATTGGAGAAGATGGTTTCTTTTCAATGGTCTTTGACTTTAAACATGCTGATTTAGATGTTGCTTCTGGTAGTGAATGGTTTAAAAGAATTCCATGGACAATCGCAGATTTAAGAAAATATATTTTAGATAGTCAAATGTATGTTCAGGAATATGGGTGGGCAGCTAATTTTATTGAAAATCATGACCAACCAAGAGCTACAACAAAATATCTTTTGCAATATGAAAGAAACAATGATGCAGTAAAAATGTTGGGAGCAATGTATTTCTTTTTACGAGGAACACCATTTATTTATCAGGGACAAGAATTAGGAATGACAAATTTTAAAAGAAATACTATAAATGATTTTAATGATTTATCTAGTATTGACCAATACTATCGTTCAATAAAGGAAGGATACTCAGAAGAGGAAGCGTTAGAATTTGTGAATTTAAGAAGTCGAGATAATGCAAGAACGCCGTTCCCATGGACTGATAAAGAAAATGCAGGTTTTTCAGATACAACACCATGGTTAAAGGTTATTGAAAATTATCAAGACATTAATGCACAGAGTCAAATTAACAATCCAGAAAGTATTTTAGAATTTTATAAAAAGATGATAAAGTTGAGACAAAATAGTGAGTATTCTGATTGTTTGATTTATGGATTAATAGAACCTATTGAGATAGAAAGTGATAATGTTATTGCATATAGAAGAAAATTAGATTCGGTAGTTATTGATTGTTATTATAATTTTTCTGATAAACCTGTGGAAATAAAAACAGAAGAAAAATATGATATTATATTCCAAAACTTAGATGATATAAATCTATTAAATAAAACAGTGAGTTTGAAACCATTTCATGCAGTATTATTGAAAGTGAGGTAGAAAAATGGATAAATATAATAAAATAGCAAATGAGCTTATTGAAATTATTGGTGAAGATAATATTATTTCTATTACACATTGTGCAACAAGATTAAGAGTGATGGTTAAGGATAGGGAAACTATTAATGATAAGAAAGTGGAAAAGGTTGATGAGGTTAAAGGTGTTTTCTTTACTTCTGGACAGTATCAAATTATTTTAGGAACAGGAATTGTCAATAAAGTTTATGCAGAAGTTGAAAAAATGGGATTAAAAACCTTATCAAAAAAAGAACAAGATGAAGCGGTTAAAAATAATGAAACTGGATTTAAGAAAGTTATGAGAACTCTAGCAGATATATTTGTTCCTATTATTCCAGTTATTGCAGCAACAGGATTATTCTTAGGGTTAAAGGGTTGTTTATTTAATGATAATGTACTTGGATTATTTGGAATGTCTTCTGCAAATATTCCAGTGTATATTCAAACACTTGTTTCGGTTCTTACAGAAACAGCATTTGCCTTTTTACCAGCAATTATTGTATGGTCGGCATTTAAAGTATTTGGAGGAACACCTGTTATTGGGCTTGTTATTGGACTTATGTTAGTTTCTCCAATACTTCCTAATGCATATTCTGTTGCTGACCCATCAAATGAAGTTGAAGCAATTATGGCATTTGGATTTATTCCTATTGTAGGCTGTCAAGGAAGTGTTTTAACAGCTATTGTTACAGCATTTATTGGAGCTAATCTTGAAAAATGGTTCCGTAAACATATGCCTAATGTCTTAGACCTTATTTTTACACCATTTTTTGTTATGCTAATAACAATGTTAGTTATTTTGCTAGGTGTAGGACCTATCATGCATACAATAGAATTAAAAATGGTTGATATTATCAGTTTATTGATTGGTTTACCTTTAGGAATTGGCGGATTTATTATTGGATTTACATATCCACTAGCTGTTATTACCGGTTTACATCATACTTATGTAATGATTGAAACATCATTATTAGCAAATACAGGATTTAATGCCCTTATTACTCTTTGTGCAATGTATGGATTTGCGAATGTTGGTACATGTTTAGCATTTATGAAAAAATCTAGAAATAATCAAGTTAAACAAACTGCAATTGGAGCAATGTTATCTCAACTTTTTGGTATAAGTGAGCCTGTTTTATTCGGAATTCAGCTTCGATATAATTTAAAGCCTTTGATTATTATGTGTGCATCTTCAGGTTTGGGAGCAGCAATATTATCAATTTTACATATTCAATCTAACTCATATGGATTAGCGGTTTTACCTTCTTATTTAATGTATATCTATGATGGATATAATTTAATCATATATTTGTTAGTATCAATATTTGTAGTTGTATTCTGCTTTATTGCAACATGTTTGTTTGGAGTGCCTAAAGAAGCTATAAATGAAGATGAAGACGAAGAATTAGTGTTTGATGAAAACTTTGTGTCTCCAGCTCAAGGGAAAATTGTTGCATTAGAAAATGTACCAGATGAAACTTTTTCTAAAAAAATGTTAGGTGATGGCTTTGCTATTGATATTATAGATGGAAAAATTGTTGCACCTATTTCAGGTAAATTAGAAACAGTATTTCCAAGTGGACATGCATTTGGAATTAAAGGAACTCATGAAGAAGTATTAATTCATGTTGGAATTGATACAGTTGCATTAAATGGAGATGGTTTTGATGTTTTTGTTAAACAAGGAGATATGGTTAAACAGGGAGATGTTCTTGTTAATGCTGATTTAAAGAGAATTCATGAATTAGGAAAGTCTACTTTTACAATGGTATTGTTTACAGATGGTAAGAAGGTAAATATTTTGGATATAAATAAGGAAGTAGAAATAGGTGAAAAAATATGTATTGAGTAGTAGGTGACATGCAATGATGACAAAAGAAGATTATAAAAAGCAATTCAATATTTTTCAAAGCATGAGAAATAATGTAAAAAAAGATAAAAATCGTTTGCATTATCATCTTATGCCTCCTATTGGATGGTTAAATGACCCCAATGGATTATGTCAAAAAGATGGGATATATCATATTTATTATCAATATTCACCATTTGATGGTCAAGGTGGAGTTAAATTGTGGGGACATTATACTTCCAAAGATATGATTACATTTAAAGAGGAAGAACCTTTTTTATTTCCTGATACAACGATAGATAAAGAAGGGGTATATAGTGGGTCCGCTTTTGTAGAGGACAATACAATCTATTATTTTTATACAGGAAATGTCAAACTAATTGATAAAAAAGATTATGATTATATTCATGAAGGAAGAGAACAAAATACGATTTGTTGTAAAAGTCAAGATGGCTTCTTTATAAGTGAAAAGAAACTCATCATGTCAAATGAACAATACCCAACAAATATGTCAAAACATGTTAGAGATCCAAAAATATTTAAAAAAGACAATGATTATTATATGGTCTTAGGTGCTAGAACAAGTGATGACCAAGGATGTGTATTACTTTATAAAAGTCAAGATTTAAAGAACTTTCAATATTATAATACTATAAAAACACCCACGAAATTTGGATATATGTGGGAATGTCCAGATTTGTTCGAATTAGATGGACACTTATTTTTAGTTGTATGTCCTCAAGGACTTGAACAAAATGGGTACAATTATGAAAATATTTATCAATGTGGATATTTTGAAGTTAACTATGATTTTTATAGAAATACTTATACATTGAGTGAATTTAAGGAGTTAGACCATGGATTTGATATTTATGCACCACAAAGTTTTGTTGATGAAAAAGGAAGACGTATACAGTATGGCTGGATGGGTATTCCTGATGCTGATTATCATAATCAACCTACACTTAATTATGATTGGCAACATGCATTAACAATACCAAAAGTGATTATTTATAAAGATAATCAACTTTTTCAACAGCCTATAGAAGAGATGAAACTATTAAGGGAAAAAGAATATCAGATACAAATCAATGAATTTAATAAATTAAATATACAAGAAATAAGTTTTGAAATGAATATTAAGTTTGACTACTCAGAAGATTTTAATATTCAATTAAGAGAAGATGTCCATTTAAAATATCAAAATCAAATTTTAACATTATCATTAGGGTCAAGTGGATGTGGAAGAAATAAAAGGCATCTTGCTATATCTTATATTTTATCTTTAACTATTTATAGTGATACATCTTCATTAGAAATATTTATTAATGAAGGTCAGGAAGTCATGACAACACGTGTATATAGCTTAACAAAACAACAGCCACAGTTTATAACAAAACATAAAGGAAAAATATCTTTTTATAGTCTAAATGGATATAAAATAATATAAAAAAATAAATCCCAAGTTCAAAAGAGCTTGGGATTCTTGTATAATAATTGTATGCTAAAATAGAATACTATACAAATTGATTAGACTGTTTATGATTATAATTATCAATCTATTAAGATAAGTAAAAAAGAGCTCTCTCAGAATAAATTTAATTTGATAGCTCCTTTTATATTGCATAAATTTTTAGTATAGCCATATCTTAGTATCAAAGCACATTTTCTGTATGTCATCAATAAAGCAGCTTACATGGGATGCACTGTGATAGAAAGAGGAAGAAGTATTTTTTCATCTTTTTGATGAGAAAGTCTTATTATCATCATGGAAAATCGCATAAAATGAGTCTGGATATATTTATGTGTATTCTTTAAATAAAAATTTATTTTTTAAGTGATAATTAAACTTTTATTGGTAAGGCTATGGATTTAAAAATCATAG